>JABMQZ010000013.1 GCA_013202965.1 Bacteroidota bacterium
AACAACTGCGGATACGTCCAATAGCCCCTTCTCCTTGAGGATAAGGGGTTGGGGTTGAGGTGATATAATATTAAAAGGGAAGTTGGGGTTGAGCTGCTTTTAGATAGATGATAGAAGAAGTAAATAATAAGATAGATGAAGTGTATTGAAGAAGGCGAAGGCGAAGGAGATAGATGATAGAAGAAGTAAATAGAAGTTAATTACCAAAATCCTTTAGCTGCTTCATCAATTTTTTCCTGGTAAAGAAAATCCTGCTTTTTACCGTGCCGATGGAAATTTCCAGTTCTTCGGCGATCTCCTTATACTTAAATCCCTGCGTATGCATTTCAAAAGGGATCCTGTGGTTGTCCGATAAAGCATTGATCTCTGTGAGTATCTCTTTCTCAGAATATTCGGAATCAGGGGTGACGATTGCCTGCGAACCCGCGCTGTTCAGGTGATACAGGTTGTCAGATGTGTCGATGATGGTCCTGATACGCATGCTTCTGCGATAATTATTGATGAAAATGTTTTTCATAATGGTGAAGAGCCATGCTTTCAGGTTGGTCGAGTCTGCAAATTTATCTCTGAACACAAGGGCTTTCAGATATGTTTCCTGGAGAAGATCCTGTGCATCATCCTCGCAGGAGGTCAGTTTCCTGGCAAAATACTCCAGATGCTTCTGCATGCTGGTGAGTTTATAGTTAAATTCAATACTTGTCATGCTGCTTATGTTTGTTTAATCACGTGTCTGCAAAGTTAAACAATAAAAACCGGCAATGTCAAGTTTTTTAATGATTTATTTTAGAATAAATCTAAATAAAAACTATAAATATCAGAAAAACAGGCATTAAAGTATATAAGTATAGCAGTACTGGATTAATGAAATAGAAGCAATAATTCATGGATTTTGTGAAAACAGGACAAAATCAGAGCTTGCTGAGGACTTTATTTTTGAAATCCAGGGCGTTTGGTACTTTATAGGTATCAGGTGGAAGCTTTGAACAGAGTTTATCAAGTTGAATACCCCCTACATAAATGGGCTTTCCCGGAAAAAGATCGGAAAGCTCTCGCAGATACCCAATCATCTCTTCCATCAACACTGAAGAAGAAAACGAGGTGACCAGCACATCGGGCCTGATGTTTTCTTTCACTGCTGCTACATCTTCCAGAGGGACTCCCTGTCCAAGGAAAATGGTATTATGCCCCTTCTTTCTGATCAGGAAATTGTAAACGAGTAAACCGATATCATGTAGCTCCCATTCAGGAAGGACCAGTAAAAAAGATTTGTTATTTACTGTCCTGTCAGGAGATAATGCATCAATTGCCGCATAAAGCTTCTGTCTGATCAGGTTGGAAATAAAATGTTCGTGTGAAGGTTTGATGGTACCGATCTGCCACAGTACCCCAATTTTGTTAAGCAATGGATAGATAACATTGAATAAAGTCTCTTCAAAACCGGTTTGTTTGATAGAATAGTTGAGTATCTTCTCAAACTTCACCTCATCCAGTTCGATCATGGCAATGACCAGGCTCTCTATTTGACTGCTAGGCCCGGGTGAACATACAGTGTTCAACTCCAGTATCTTCTCGCTTAACTCAGGCTCATTCAGACTGGCGACTTTTGAGATCTTATGACCGCTGTTCACAAGAACCGAAACATTCATGATGCGTTTGAGATCTGCATCGCTGTAATTGCGGATATTGGAATCAGTACGTTCAGGCTCGACGATATTATAGCGTTTTTCCCATATCCTGATGGTATGTGCTTTGATGCCGGTGATCCGTTCCAGATCCTTTATGGAGTAAAAATTTGTCAATGTTATTGGTGTTCAGCAATAATAACAATTTATATGTAAAAATGTTTAATCAGTGCCACTGGCTGAAGGCGAAGCCAGATATCTCAGTGAACCCGGAGGCTTATATTCCCTGCCTCTTGAGACGAAATTGTATGACATTATATAAAGATAACTCACTGCTTGCGGCAGGGTAGTTAAATTTAGCTCAAATTAATTTGTAATTTCGCATGCTGGAGGCTGATATGAAATCCGGCATTAAACATATTGTTATTCTTGGAGCGGGAAATGTTGGAACCCACCTTGCATGGGCATTCCGGGAGCATGGTTTTAACATTGCCCAAATCGTGGGCAGGTCAGAAGCAGCTGTGGCTGCACTGGCAAAAGATGTTGGGGCAGATCATACAACTTCTTTCAGCGAGATTAAGAAGGGGCATGGCCTGTATATCCTTGCCCTGCCGGACCATGCCATGGAGGAAGTGCTTCCCAAATTAGGATTAACGAATGAACTCCTTGTGCACACTTCGGGCTCCATGCCACTGGAGAACCTGAAAGCATATTCGGAGAATATTGGGGTGTTCTATCCCCTGCAGACTTTCTCACGCAAAAGAAAAGTTGATTTTAAGGAGATCCCTATTTTACTGGAAGCCAATAGTATGGATAATGAAGACAGGCTTCTTGATCTTGGAAAATCCATCAGCAATAATGTCAGGGTAGTAGATTCTGCTCAAAGACAGTCCATTCATATTGCAGCTGTTTTTGCAAGCAACTTTACCAATCATATGTATGAAGTTGCACGACAAATCCTCGATGTACATAAAATGGATTTTGACCTGCTCCTCCCTCTGATCAGAGAAACTGCTTCCAAGGCTGCCATGCTTGGGCCTGCTAAGTCCCAGACAGGCCCTGCTTCCAGGGAAGACATGGAAACCATTGCAAGACATTTGCAGGCTCTGGGTGGAAATCCTGGTGCCAGGGAACTATATAAGAGGATCACACAAAATATTATTGACCAATCAGTAAAATCAGATGACAAATTATAAAGAGCTACTGAAGAATATCAGCACCTTTGTATTCGACTATGATGGTGTATTGACCGATGGGATTCTTATTCTTTCCGAGGAAGGGGAGCCATTGCGAACGGCCAACGTCCGGGACGGATATGCATTGCAACTGGCCGTAAAAAAAGGATATCGTGTTGCAATCATATCAGGGGGCAGGTCAAAAACCGTTTACAATCGCCTTCAGGCATTGGGAATTACCGATGTCTTCCTTGGTGTAGATCATAAAATAGATGTTTTCGAGAAGTACCTGAAGGAGAACAATATCAGTCGTGATAAAGTGGTTTATATGGGGGATGATATTCCTGACTTTCATGTGATGCAGCATGCTGCTGTTCCGGCATGCCCTGCTGATGCTGCCGAGGAGATCAAGTCAATATCAAAATATATTTCGCATTTCAGCGGAGGGAAAGGATGTGTGAGGGATATTATTGAACAAGTCCTCAAATTGCAACAAAACTGGATGGATGATGATGCATTTAAATGGTAATATGAATACACTGAAAAACTGGATAAGCCTTCTGCGGATCCCCAACCTGGCGATCATTATATTGACCCAATACCTGCTTGCATACGCGATCATCAGGCCATTGATGCTGATGCAGCATGTTGAGCCTCCATTGGGGCACCTGAACTTTTTCATCCTGGTGATGATAAGCATTATGATAGCAGCCGGCGGTTATATCATCAATGATCATTTCGATGTAAACACAGACAGAAAGAACAAGCCGGGCAAAAATATGCTCGAAGGCAAAATTTCCGTGAGGCTGGCCTTGCGGGTATATTACATTCTCAATGCTTTGGCCATTGTTGCAGGCTTTTACCTGGGGTACATAGCCGGTTCTTTTCAGCTGGGCTTGATCTTTCCTGCCATTGCCGGATTATTATGGTTTTACTCATCACGCTATCAGCGTATGCTGTTCTGGGGTAATTTTATCATTGCACTTCTATCGGCCCTTGTGATCCTGATTGTCTGGCTGTTCGAATTCTTTATGCTTCTTGAAAACGCCGGGGATTTTGTGAATGTTATCAATCAGTTGGACGCTATTAATATTTATGTCTGGGCCTATGCGATATTTGCTTTCCTGCTGTCCTTGCTCAGGGAAATGCTCAAAGATATACAGGATTCCGGCGGAGATATGCAGACCGGATACCGGACACTCCCGGTTGTTCTGGGGATCAGCACTGCAAGGGTGCTGTCCGCTATACTGCTGCTGATCATCATTGCTTCACTTGCACTTGCCCAATGGTATTTGTTTCAGAAGGGAATGATCCTTCCTTTCTGGTACCTGATGCTGGCTGTACAGACCATACTGCTTTATCTGTTCTTCCTGGTGCTGAATACGAAAGAAAGTGATGAATTTAACTTCCTGAGCAACACGGCCAAGATGGTCATGCTGGCCGGAATATTATCAATGGAATTAATCTATATCAGTTTCTGAGGATGATACAGGATGTTCTTTCCACATATCAGATTATCCTGGCATCAGGATCCCCCAGAAGACAAAAACTCCTGAAGGAGCTGGGTGTTGATTTCAAGGTGGTGCTCAGACCGGTTCCCGAGGATCACCCTTCTGGAATGCGAATGGAAGAAATTGCCCTGTTTCTGAGTGAGCGCAAGGCCGCAGCTTTTGAAAAAGAATTCTTTAGGGAGAATACCATGCTTATCACTGCTGATACCATCGTTTGCCTGGGTGATGAGGTGCTGGGCAAACCGGATGGCAGGGAAGATGCGATTGAAACCCTGCTGAAATTATCAGGGAAAAAGCATCGGGTGATCACTGGCGTGAGCATAAAAACCCTGAAGAAAAATGTGAAGTTCAGCGTGAGTACGGATGTTTATTTCAAGGAATTGGGCAAGGAAGAGCTCATCTATTACGTTGATCATTATGAACCTTACGACAAGGCGGGGGCATATGGCATTCAGGAGTGGATCGGCTATGTCGGGATAGAAAAGATTGAAGGCTCATTTTATAATGTAATGGGACTGCCGGTCTTGAAGCTTTATGAGGAGTTGCTGAAATTTTAGTAATTTTATACAATGTTGTCCGGATAAATTTAGATTGAACTCTTGAAATGTCTGATAATAGTATCTTTGGAAAGGGCTGTGTCTTATGGGGCTTCATTGGAAATTAGCCGCAAAGGCACCATCCCGATAGCTATCGGGACCAGGAAACACAAAATATAAGTCTTTGTCTTAGTGCGCCTTAGTGCCTTTGTGGCAAGAATGAGATTTAAGTTTAACCGGACACCAGTAAATTTTATACAAGAATCATTTCAATGAAAAAACCACACATACTGATCACAAACGATGACGGATTTGAAGCTCCGGGCATATTGAAGCTTACGGAAATCATGCGTGAACTGGGCGATGTAACAGTGGTAGCTCCTGAAGATCCTATGTCAGGGTCAGGGCATGCCATCACAGTCAGGAGTCCGCTCAGGCTCAAAATGCGTAGCAGGAATAATGGTTTGGAAATATGGTCCTGCAAAGGGACACCGGTTGATTGTGTTAAATTGGGTGAACAGGTGGTGATGCGAAAAAAGCCGGACCTGGTGGTATCAGGCATCAACCACGGCTCGAATGCAGCGGTGAATATTGTTTATTCAGGAACCATGGCTGCCGTGCTGGAAAGCACCATCAGCGGCATACCCTCCATAGGGTTTTCAATATGCGATTACAGCCATCACGCCGACTTCAGTAATGTGGATAAGTACATCAGGCAAATAGCAGGGCAGGTGCTGAAAAATGGCTTGCCTGAGTTTACCTGCCTGAATGTTAACATCCCGGCAGTAAATGGATTGGAAATAAAGGGAGTGAAAGTATGCCAGCAGGCCAATGCCCGCTGGGTGGAGGAATTTGATGAAAGGAAAGATCCTGCAAACAGGGATTATTACTGGCTGACGGGCAAGTTTGAGTTGCTCGACAACAGGGAGGATACGGATGAATGGGCACTCAGGCAAAATTATGTTTCGGTAGTTCCTGTGCATTACGACCTGACTGCCCGCCATGCTATGGACCATATAAAAAAGTTTGATCTGGATGTTTAATAAGAATTCAGTTTGGTTTGGTGCGCTGATCGGCATCCTGATGCCGCTGATGTTGTATGCACTTCTGTACGGAGCCCTCGAATTGTATCATAAGCTGGCAGAAGCACCACTGGTTTTTAATGAAAATATGTTACAGCTGCTCAGCCCTGTGATCAATTTGTTCTTTATCCGTTATTACCTGGTAACAAAGAAATATGAAGATACGGGCCGTGGCTTGCTGCTGGTGACGTTTATATTTGTGATCGCATACTTCGTTATTAATTAGGTGCCGGGTACCAGGTACCAGGTACCGGGATTTTGGAATTTTAAGGAATGAAATACTATCTCATAGCAGGTGAAGCTTCAGGAGACCTTCACGCCTCCAATCTGATGAGGGAGCTGAAGAAACGCGACGCAGAGGCGGATTTCCGCTGCTGGGGCGGTGACCTGATGGAGGCTCAGGGTGCAACGCTTGTGAAGCATTACCACGAGCTGGCTTTTATGGGCTTTTTGGAGGTGTTGATGAACATCAGGACCATCCTCCGGAATATGAAATTTTGCCATCGTGATATCCTGAGTTACAAGCCCGATGTGTTGATCCTGGTGGATTATCCCGGATTTAACCTGCGTATTGCACGCTATGCTTTTGAACAGGGGATCAGGGTGTTCTACTATATTTCCCCGCAGGTCTGGGCCTGGAAGAAGTCAAGGGTGTTCAAAATCAAAAAGTATGTTGAACGTATGTACGTCATTCTTCCGTTTGAAGAAGAATTTTACAATAAATATGATTATGAAGTCGATTTCGTCGGACATCCTTTGCTGGATGCAATATCGACAAAAGATAATGAACAAACCAGTTCTTTCAGGGAAAATGCCGGGCTTGACGAAAGGCCGATAGTTGCTGTACTTCCTGGTAGTCGCAAACAGGAAATCAGAAAGATGCTACCGGTGATGCTGCAAATGTCTGAACTTTTTCCTGATCATCAGTTCGTGATCGCTGCTGCACCTTCACTGCCGGAACATATCTATGCCAATGCCATTGGCAGTAAAAATGTAAAAGTAGTTTACGGCATGATGCATGATCTTTTACGCAATGCCACGGCCGCCATGGTCACTTCCGGAACAGCAACACTTGAAACCGCATTGTTCGGAGTGCCGGAAGTGGTCTGCTATAAGGGAGCTTATATTTCCTATTTGATCGCCAGAAGGCTGATTGATATCAAATATATTTCCCTGGTCAACCTCATTATGGACAGGGAAGTGGTAAAAGAGCTAATCCAGGCTGATTTCAATCAGAAGAACCTGAAGGAAGAATTATCGCGTATTTTGTCCGATGAAGCTTTCCGTTCAAAGATGTTAAACGACCTGGATGAACTCAGTAAAAAGCTCGGCGGGGCAGGGGCGTCGGAGACGGTTGCGCGTTTAATGTACCAAAGGCTGTTGAATAACGAATAGCGAATAACGAATATCGAATATCGAATCAAACCAGCAACCACTTTGTTCATCGAAGCCTTGGCGAAGATGAAGTAACCAGCACCCAGCATCTATTTACCTGTGACATTTTCCAAATTTCGGTATTAATAGATAGAAGCATCTATTAAGCATTCACCCATGTGGAGTCAGGTACCCCTTGTACGGCTGATCATTCCTTTTATTATTGGGATCATCATCTCGGCAGAGACAGAAACAAGCCTGTTCATGCAGGAATATTTCCTGTACGGAATTGCATTTATGATCATAGTGGGTGGACTGACGTATGCAGCGGTATTTGGCTATAGCAGCAGGTGGGTATATGGTTCTTTCATTGTCATCTTTATGTTTCTGTGTGCTTATTCCCTCACTGAAAAGAGAGAAGATCATGGAAGGGAAATGTCAGGGGCATTCAAAACAGACAGAAGCTTATACCTGGCCCGTGTTGATGAAATATTTGTGATGCGGGAGAGCTCCTGCCGCGGCCTGGTGTCACTGCTTTCATATAAAGACAGCAGTGGCTGGAATGCCTGCAGCGGGCAGCTGATGGTTTATACCGAACCGGACAGTAGTCTGCCCGGGATTCCTGCCGGGACGATCATGCTCATACATGCTGAGATAAGGCCTGTCGGGCCTCCGAAAAATCCTGCTGAATTTGATTACAGGACTTATTTACATAGAAAAGGGATTTACCACAGCACATATCTGAAAAAAGGCCAATGGCATGTAACAGATCGTCAGGCAGCTTTTTCTCTCATGCGTTTTGCAGCCAGACTTCGCTCAGCATTGATGGCTAAGCTGCTTATAAACGGTATACAGGGCGGGCAACTTGGTGTTTCTGCAGCCTTGTTGCTGGGCGATGACAGCCAGCTGAGTACCGATATCCGTAATGTATATGCAGGGGCAGGTGCCATGCATATATTGTGTGTTTCGGGATTGCATGTTGGGGTGGTCTATCTGGTCTTGTATAGTATGCTGGGCTTTCTGAAAAGGTTCCGGGCCGGGAAATTCCTTGTGCCGGTATTACTCATTCTGAGTATCTGGATGTATGCCCTTATTACCGGTTTGGCTGCCCCGGTCATCAGGGCTTCCTGCATGATTAGCTTTCTCATTGCAGGAAGTGCATTGAGCCGCCATATGAATGTTTACAATACGCTTGCCGCTGCAGCATTGCTGATGTTGTTGTTTGATCCATATGCTCTGTTTGCTGCCGGGTTTCAGTTGTCGTATGCTGCTGTACTCGGGATTGTATCACTCCAGAGGCCCTTGTATAATCTGTTATATTTCCGATATGGTATACCGGATAAGATATGGGCCATTACAACTGTATCAATAGCCGCGCAGCTGGGGACATTGCCCATAGTTTTGTATTATTTCCACAAGTTTCCCATGTACAGCCTGCTTACGAACCTTATCGTGATCCCCCTCTCATCATTTATTATCTATGCCGGCTTCCTCTTGATGTTCCTGCCCTCACTTTCCTATGCATCAGCCGCCGCAGCATGGGTGCTCGGAACACTGCTTCGCTTGATGGATATGGGTGTGTCATTTGTGGAAGGCCTTCCCCATTCTGTAATAAATAACATATTTATGGATGGGGTGATGGCCTGGCTGATCTACCTGATCATCATCAGCTTGTCTGTCTTCCTTATCCGGAGAAACACCAAAATGCTGATCATAGGAATGACAATATTACTGCTGTTTTCATGCTATCGGCTTTATTTGCATTATCAGCATAAAGAGCAAGGGATGTTTGTTGTTTATTCGGTGAACAAACATTCTGCTTACGATGTCATCGATGGCACACATCATGTTTTTATGAGCGATTCGGCATTCTTGTCGGATGAAGGGAGTTTGAATTACAGTATCAGGCCCCACTGGCTGCAAAAGGATTTGGTGGAACCTGATATCCGTATTCTCGATACCCTTCATTTTGATAAGAAGAACAGGGGGAAGATGCTGATTGCCCCCCTTCCCTGGCTACGCATAGCCATATGGCAGGGTAAGCTGCCTGCTTGTAAACCACCTGAGACAAGATTGAAGCTGGACTATCTTGTCCTACGGGGAATTTGTCCGTTTGAAATTGAGGATTTGTTTTTATGGTTTGATCCCGGAATGCTTATACTGGATACATCAGTGCCCTGGTGGAAAGCAGAGGGCCTGAAGGCGCCTGAATGTGAGGTAGATATTTGGGTTGTGAGGGAGCAGGGTGCCTTCAGAGTTCCTGGTTCCGAGTTCCGAGTGCCGAGTTCCGAGTGCCGAGTTCCGAATTCTGAGTGCCTAATGACGAGTGAAGAGTGAAGAATTATGGTTGCAAAATGATTTGATGTGAGGATATGATTTTATCGCTGATCATTCGAATAATATATACTCCTGCCGGGCAAGAAGATCCGTCATCATGCTTGCTATCCCAAATTATATTGTGGATGCCTTTATTTTGCATTCCGTCCTCCAGTACGCATACGATCCTGCCATTTAAATCAAGTATCGAAAGATGAAGCTGTGAAAATGTGCGTAATTCGTACTGAATATTCACCGGTCCTGATGAAGGATTAGGATATGGAGCGGATAAGGATGCTCGTTCATCATTCCTCGTTCCTCGTTCTTCTGTAATCCCCACCACACCGCCTTCCTGATAGGCGATCAGGCCGGTGTCTGCCGTGCCTATCCAGAGGTTTCCGAGATCATCGGATGCCAGTGACAGTATCTCTTTCGAAAGCAATCCTGAGTTGGATGGAAGGTAGGTGGTCCACTCAGAGCCGTCGAAGCGGATCAGGCCTTTGGAGTGCCCTATCCAGGTGTTTCCGCTGATGTCGAAGGTGATATCAAAGACATAGCCGATCGCAGAATCCGGTATCCCTGTGATTGTTTCATCAAATATCGTCCAGGCGCCTGCAAAATACATGCAAAAGCTACCATCGCTTCCGTTCCATATGCGGTTCTCATGATCGATGGCAATGGTGGATGCGAAATATATCCCATCCGGCAGTCCAATCTCAAGCCAGGCGCTTCCGGTATATTTAAACAACATATTTCCGGCTCCTCCCACCCAGACTGCATTGTCTGGACCGACTTCCACACAGTTAAGATAATCCAGAAGAATGGAGTTTCCCGAATGATATGAATCCCAGTCGATGCCATCAAACACAAACAAGCCATTGCCTTCGGTAGTCACCCATACATAGGCATAAAGGTCGGTGGCGATACCGGTGATGATCGGATTATCCTTGGATGGAAAGGGGTGTGCTTCCCAGTTTGTACCATCAAAAGATGACACCTCTCCATGGCCTGTTCCGGCCCAGATAGTATTATTCATGTCAATGGACAGCGCGGTGATAAAATTCGAATTAAGGCTGCTGTTGTTGGTGTCGTAAACGATCCAGTTGATGCCATCGAAGGCTGCGAGTCCACCGTCGGTGCAAATCCCACCGCCACAGACCGGCTCGGTGCCGATCCATTTTATGTCATTTTCATCAATAGCCAGGGCGGGGATCAGCCTGGAAGGGATGGGGGCATTCCAGGGATCCCAGTACATCCAGGAAGGGTTTTGTGAAAATCCGGAAAAGGCCGATAAGATCAGCAGTAAAACTGAAAGTATGATCATACTCAAACCTCTTATCCTCATAATCCAATTTGTATACGAAATGTAAATTATTAAGAAGGCATCTTACTGAAATCCAGTATTCTTCCCCTGTTCCTTCTCTTTTCGGGATACCTGATGGCATAGAAAACCCTTACATAATATGAAAGGAGGCCTTTGAGTTCTTTTCTTTTGACAAGGTGCTGTATCTTATCGGTTTCGTATAATTTATTGGTCATGATAATCTCCCTATCGACATTGAATCCACCGCCCATGACCACGCGCGGGCCGGCGAATTCCACCATGGCTCCTTCTTCCCCGATGATAATATCACCCTGTGTAACATAGCTGGCATATGCTCCTCCCGTGGTGGGTCCTGTGATCACTGAAAGGTACATTATACCCTCATCTTTAAGATCAAGCAGGGCCATATTCATTTTGGCCATCTGTGCCAGCGACATCGGTCCTTCATTCATGCGGGCACCTCCCGACGAACAAACGGAGATCAGAGGCTGCTTATGCTCAACTGCATAGTCGACGGCCCTTTTGAACTTTTCACCGAAAACAGCACCAAATGAACCGCCGAAAAACCTGAGGTCAGAGATCACCAGTACGATGTCTTTGCCCTTGATCTTTGCTGTTCCGCTTACCAGCGCTTCATTGGAAAATGATTTATCTTTGGTTTTTACAAGGCTATCCTTATAGCTGCCGAAATTATAGCTGTCAGCGTTCAGCATCTTTTTAAAAGAGAGATCGCCTTCTATTTCCCTGAAAGAGTTTTTATCACAGATCTTTTCAATATGTTCTTCCACGCTGAGGTATTCTCCTTTACCGCACTTCGGGCAGGCATAGAAGTTATCCTTGTATTCTTTTAGCGATACGAAGCCGCATCCTCCGGCAACCCTGAAGATATTTTTATCCGGATCCCATTGTTTTTCGCAGTTGTACAGTTCAGTGTCTTCGATCCCTTCTTTTTCCAGGTGGGCTTTAATCAGGTGCATGGTTTCAAAGTCCTCCCGTTCAACATCAATGGTTTTTACGCGATCGGGGAACTTTCTTCTGGTTCTTCTTTTGGCCAGTTTATCCAGGTCATCAATAAATTCACCATACTTTAAAACCTTTTCACGCCTTTTGGTCTTGAGTTTTTTTATGGTGGCCGGCTTGATTTCCTTTGCACCTTTTCTGGACTTTGTCATCCACTCATTAAGCGTTTTAACAAGGGACTTTTTAATAATATTACAGGTGAATTCGTAATCGGTGTGGGCGCCTTTTTCAGGTTCCGGCAGTATCTCATCGATCATGCCGATCTGTTGAATATGTTCCGCACCGGGCCGAAGCAGGTTGAGGGCATCAGGCAATACTTCTTCAACATCTTCTCCGGCAGTCAATCTTCTGTGGAAGATGATCCTGCAGCAGCTTTCGGGGGCAATGACAGAGTAAATGGCATTTTCAAGCATAAATCCCTTGTCGGCCACCTGTATGGCCAGGGCGCCACCACTGCCACCTTCTCCTATCACGTAGGAAACCGTGGTTGTATTGGCATCACAGAACCTGCTGATCGCGTCTGAGATCAGGAAGGACTGTCCGCCCATTTCCGATTCCATAGAAGGGTCGCCTCCATAGGTGTCGATGAAGGAAACAACCGGAAGATGATTCTTTTCAGCCTGTTCCAGCATCTCAAGGGCAAAGCCGAAACCTTCCGGTTTTACCATCCCGCTGGCCTTGCTTTTTTTGCCTTTTCTGGGTTTTTCCTGTCCCAGTATGATGCATTTGATCCCATTCACAGTGCCGGTGGCAGCAATGAGTGAGGGGTCGGGCGAGCCATAATAGATAATGTCCTTGAATACACCCTGAATCACATCAGAACTTCTTATCCTGCTGGGATGCCTTACAAGGTCGTATCTTTCTTTGTAGCTTTTTTGGGGAGAGCGATCATCTCTTTTTACCATGAGTCTGTTATTAGCTTTTCAAATGACAAAAATAGGGCATAAAGGTAAAAAACTTTAGATAGGTGCAAAAAAATGGAAGATAAATGTAATTATTTCAGGTTGTTGTTTAATTAAGCTGTGTTATTAATTTCTACTTCTTGGTGAACGACACCCACCACATCAACCCGCAAAGGAATGTTGCTCCAACAAACCCCAGTACATTTACCCATATTGGCAATTCCCAACCTGCTATTATAACTGATGCATCTGTAATCACCCTTAATAAATGAATTACGGCAACAATGCCGAAAATAGTGCCAGCAATGCGGAGAGCAAGGATTATGAGATTCTTCATAGCTTACTTTATTATATTATGTCACTAGTGTCCACTAAAAAATAAATATCGTTCTTTGAAATCATTGATAATCTATATTTTACGAGTGTTTTAGCTGCGTGTCGATTTGAAGTCGTTATTTGTGGAAAATAATCCACGATGAATAACGGTAAATATGTTTTCGCACAGTTAACAGAGTTTCTTCCCAAAAGGGTTTTTGACTGTATTGTAGCTCGCTATCAAGGCGATAAATATGTTCGGCATTTTAGCTGTTGGAATCAGATGCTTTGCATGATTTTTGGGCAACTTACCAACCGTGATAGTTTGAGGGATTTGATTGTAGCCATTGAGGCTCATAACCGGAAAACCTATCATCTTGGTTTTGGGAAAAGTGTAACACGAAGTAACTTCGCAAAAGCAAATGAGAAGCGAGATTGTAAGATATTTGAGGAGTTCGCCTATCATCTAATTGAACTAGCACGTAGAAAACGAGAGAATGACAATTTTGAAATTAAGGGTAAAGTTTATGCCTTTGATTCTTCAACTATTGACCTTTGCCTGAGTGTGTTTTGGTGGGCAAAGTTTCGTAAAAGCAAAGGTGGAATTAAACTTCATACACTTTACGATATCACTACTCAAATCCCTGCTTTTATTCATATTACAGCAGCAACAGTAAACGATGTTAACGCTATGGATTATATCCAGTACGAAAGCTATGCATACTATATTTTTGATCGCGGGTATGTTGATTACGAACGTTTATACAAGATAACTATTCTGTCAGCATTTTTTGTTGTACGAGCTAAATCTAATCTAAAATTCCGAAGAATGTATTCCCGAAAAATAGATAAGACAAAAGGTGTGCAATTTGATCAAATAGGTAAATTGACAGGTTTTTATGTCTCTAAGTATTATCCGGATAAACTCCGTAGAGTTAAATTCTATGATGAAGAAAACAAACGTACTTTTGTATTCTTGACCAACAACATGGAACTCTCGGCTGAACAAATAGCTTTACTTTATAAAAATCGTTGGCAAGTTGAGTTATTCTTTAAATGGAT
>JABMQZ010000153.1 GCA_013202965.1 Bacteroidota bacterium
ATCTTATCCATGTCGCAGGCCATGCCGGAATAATGTACGGGTACGATGGCTTTTGTTTTAGTGGTTATTAGCTTTTCAATAAGGACATCATCCATATTTGGATGATCCCCCTGACTATCTACAAAAACAATTTTCGCTCCTTGCCTGACAAAAGCCAATGCCGTTGACACGAAGGTGTAAGAAGGCATAATCACTTCATCACCGGCTTGTATGTCGAGCAATATTGCACACATTTCCAGGGCATCGGTGCAGGAAGTGGTAAGCAGGCACTTCTTAAACCCCCAGTGTTCCTCGAAAAACGACTGACATTTTTTAGTGAACATCCCATTGCCTGAAATATGGCCGGAAGCAACGGCTTGCTGAATATAATCGGTTTCTTTACCGCTAAAATAAGGTTTATTGAAAGGGGTTTTCATTTATTCAAATATAAATGACTCTTTGTCAAAAGGAGTAAATTTTATCAATGGTATATTTTCTTTGAGGAAAAGTATTTCAGCTTCTTCATATTTCTTGTTATACGTTCTATTATTTACATTTAACCATGTGTAATCATCATTTTGATCATCCTGCTTAGCAATACCTCTTATTTTGTTTTTATAATGGGGATATTTTTTTTCAAAGAAATTAATTAATTCCTGTAAACGCTTCAATTTTTCATCAACAGATAATGTGTTAAACTGATATCCAATTTTGTCAGATATATTTTTTGCGGGAACTCCAGCATAAATATTATTATACTCCATATCTTTAGTAATCACAGATCCAACCATTGCCATTGATTTTTCTTCAACTTTTACCGGAGAAACAATACAATGGCCAACAAACCAGGCATCTTTTTTTATATGCATATATTTTTCAGAATTAAATCTCGATCCTTCAATAATATCTCCAAACTTTATATGTGTCCATATTTGTGATTGTGCTCCAATTCCTACATTGTCGTCAATATCAAGTCCGCCAATAGAATCTAAAATTACATTACCTCCAATCCAACAATTCCTGCCTATTCTTAATGGTTTTTCTCCATAACAAAATGAGTTTGAGTGCAATTTGCTGTAATCACCGATTGAAAACTCGGGCACAATAATCCTGGTGTTTTCACCTATGTATGCAAAGTCACCAATCTTGACTTTTTTCGCTTTTTTATTTTTTCCTGTAATTACGACCCCTTTTTCTATTACAACCCCTTTTCCTAGTATTATTTCTTCAGCATTTATTTCTCCAAGGATGTTTGATTCCAGTAAATTTTTCATTTATCTATCATTTTTTCATTTAATAATATCCACCAAATTTTCGTATTAATTACTCTTCTTCAGTATTTATTAGTTCTCCTACGGTTTCATTGACAATATATAGTGGTCTTTTTTTAGTTTCGTTGAATACTTTTCCAAGATACAAGCCTATCATTCCCAGGTTGGCAAAAATAAGCCCCCCAATAAAAAAGATAGACACCATGATACTTGACCATCCTAAAGGCACGTCGTAAATGTACCTTCTGGCAATAATGTAAATTCCGTAAATAAAGGATAGGAAACTCATGCCAAGACCAAACTTAATAGACAATACCAGGGGTTTATTTGAGTGAGATATTATGATATCGGTTGCCAATGCAAAAAGTGTTTTTATGCTATATCCCGACTTCCCTGATTTTCGCCCGGCATGCTGCACGTCAACATAAGCGGTGTTAAACCCCATCCATCGAACAAATAATGGGAATGCCCTGTTTTGCTCTTTCATTTTTCTGTAATTCAGGATGACCTTTCTTGTATAAATACCGAAATTTGCTGCTGTAGCATCGGTTTTATTGTCAGTAAAATAGTCAAATAGCCTATAAAAAAATTTTGCAATATGCCTTTTGAAAAAATTATCTATTCTTAAATGTCTTCTTGCAAAAACTACATCAAAGCCTTCCTTTGCTTTGTCATGCAGTTTCTTTATTTCTTCCGGCTGGTCCTGCAGGTCGCCATCCATCACCACAACCCATTTTCCATCGGCAAAATCTAATCCTGCCGTCAGTGCATGATGCTGCCCGAAATTTCTGGAAAGGTTAATTCCTTTTATCTTTGGGTTCCCTTTCGCAAGCTGTGTTACGATCTCCCAGTCATTCTCCGGGCTGCCGTCATTCACAAAAATGATCTCATGATCTTCGCTGATCCCCGGGAGGGCATTTTTAAGCCTTTGGGTTAGCTCCGGGATTGCTGCGCTGCATTTATACAGGGGAATTACTACAGATAGATAGGTCATATGTGGAAAAATTTATTTGTTTCTTTGATTAGGTCAGGGTGCCGGGTTCCGGATACCGGATACCGGGAATTCCGAGTGCCAAATGATAAATTTAAGTGTAGATTGATTTGTTCGGAGTAAAGAACTCATTTAAAATTCAAAATTCAAAATTTAACATTAAGCCAACACCTTCTTCCCGTCATATCGTCATCCAGTCTCTTTTTCTCTGAGTCTCTGAGTCTCTGAGTCTCTAAGTCACCCCATCTCCTTTCCAGCTTCCACTACAAGTGTTTCCAGCGTATTAAACTCATCAGGAATGATCTCCCCATGTTTTTCAAGCTTATCAAATTCTTTAATTTTACTCTTCCCAACTTCTTCTTTTGTAATATTCGAAAAACCGGCTTTTTTCAATATGAGTTCAAGGCTATCGTAATTATATACGATCTGATGCCCCCAGTCCCTGAAGAAATTATTGATCACAAAGGCCGGCAGGTATTCCTTTTCTTCAAAGTTGTTTGAAATATCGGGAATGAATCTGTTTGTAGACCACTTTATATATTCTTTATGAATAGGGTTTTCGGGCTCATTATGCAGAGCCATCAAAAAATCCATATCAGGAATTGCAAGCCTGAGATGTCCACCGGGTTCAAGAATACGATAACATTCACGAAGCATATTCAGTCCCTGTCTGAAATTCAGGTGCTCAAAAATATGTTCCGAATAAATAAATTGGAAAGTCTCATCTTCCAGGAGAAATCTTTTTCCCGCATCAAGATATGCAATCTCATCTTTCTTGTATGTCAGATCGGTATTCAACCAGCCATCAAAGGCATTATTACCACATCCGATTTGCAATTTTTTATCACC
>JABMQZ010000154.1 GCA_013202965.1 Bacteroidota bacterium
ATTGACAAAGCTTGTTTAGGGATGGCATCCCTATCAGTTCGGGGTACGAGGGACGAGGTGTGGGGAATTTTGAATTTTAAGTTTTGAATTATTACTTACAAATAGGCACTAATGTAGAATTGCGAGTTTTCCCGTGTTGACATACCATCACAACATTCGTAACTTTGCTTTATTAGCAGTACAAACCTTTTAATCCCCGATCACATGAAAACCACCGTCTCTTTCCTACTGGCATTCTTTTTATTTGTTTCCTTTGCTTTCTCTCAACTGGTAAGCCCGAATAACAGGGTGCATACCCGCCTGAATGTCCGCGATATGCCCTCTTCAGCAGGACAGATTATCGGCAGCCTGGCACCGGGAGAGGCAGCACCCCTTATTACGGATACCGTTTCTCATTACTACCAGATATTGTTTGAAGGTTCCGATCAGGCCTATGTGCATAAAGGATATTCAGAGCTTGTCGGGCACGTAAAAGACAGCCTTGTGATTGGATCGTGGAATATTAAATTCTTTGGAAGTTCTAATTCCGGTAAGCGTGATATTAAAGCGATTGCAGATATTGTTCAGTTTATGGATGTGATGGCTATTCAGGAATTAAAGGACCACCATTTTATCAAGCACCTTGATTCTTTGGTTGCTGAATTGGGCAGGCGCGGATACAGGTATGATTACATATACAGCGACTCTTCCGGATATATGGATAATCCTGATACTAATTTGAACAATTATGCAGAAAGAGGAGGATTTATATGGGATGTGGACAGAATAGAATTTCTGGGTTCGGGCGATAAATGCAGGTTTATTACCTCTCCCGTTATCAATAATCCCATATTCAGGATCGTACCCGTTGTTGCCGAGTTTAAAGTCTTAAGTGGTAGCGGTTTCGATTTTCAGCTTGTATCTCTCCATACTGTATATAAAAAGGAAATCAGCTGGGTGCGGAAACAGGAATTTGAATATATACACCAATGGATGAATGAACAGGCTAATGATACAACATTGGCTGAGAAGGATATCTTTATAATGGGAGATTTCAACGCAAATCCCCCAGGACAACCCAAAGCTCATCAATATTTCAATGATATTATAACAGATACTACTGCTTACAGGATAATTTTTAACGAACCCCTTAAAGCTGGAGAACAATCAATAAGAACAACTGTAATGATTCCAGTTAGGAATGTACCGCACGCAAATGAGCTGCCAGCATATGACCACCTCCTGTTATTAAAAAATACCGGCTACGCTGTAGGTATGGACACAGTAACCTGGGCTTCAGGTATTATTGGCGTAATAGAATTTGATACCATCCCCAAATGGAGGGCATTTACATCCGCATTAAGCGTTGGCGCAAGGATTTCCGACCACCGCCCAATCTGGATCAAACTTGATTATAATACCGAAGACAAGGACTGAATAATTAATGATTAGTGAAGATAGGTAATGAAGAAATTCGAGTGATTCTGGATTCACAACCCTCAACTACCAATCTACATTAATCAATAATAATTAGGATATCATCACTCCCGGTACCCGGTATCCGGTATCCGGTACCCGGTATCCGGTACCCGGAACCTGTTAAAATAATCCCTTTCATTTCTTGGATATTTCAAGCCAAATTTTGTATGTTTGTTTGCTTCTAAACAGACTGATCATTACCAATCTTAATCCCTTGCCAATGAAGCATATCATCGGAATCCGCCACGAAGATAAATACCTTATGGAACGCAGGGTGGCACTCATCCCGGAGCATGTTAAGAAACTTATCAACGAAGAGGGGCTGGAATTTATCGTTGAGGAATCACCTAAAAGAATATTCACTCACAAGGAATTTGAAAATGCCGGTGCAAAGATCGTCACAGATCTCAGTCCGGCCAATGTTGTTTTTGGCGTAAAGGAAATGCCCATCCCTTTCTTCGGGAAAGGAAAAACATACATCTTCTTCTCCCATGTCATCAAGGGCCAACCCTACAACATGCCTATGTTGAAAGCCATGATGGAGAAAGGTGTGAACCTTATCGAATATGAAAAGGTGACCGATGAGCTGGGCCGCAGGCTGATCTTTTTTGGTAAATTCGCCGGTCTGGCAGGGATGATCAATTCGTTGTGGTCGCTCGGACAAAGGCTGAAAGTACAGGGCATAGATACACCTTTTGCTTCGCTTCGCCAGTCACATACATATGATTCACTTGAGGAGGCGAAAGAAGATATTCGTAAGGTAGGCCTGGAGATAGCTGCCAAAGGATTGCCGGCAGAAATATGCCCCCTCGCCATCGGTTTCACCGGCTATGGAAATGTTTCCCAGGGAGCACAGGAAATAGCAGGCTTGCTTCCTTCCATGGAAGTTTCTCCGGAAGAACTGCTCACCCTGAAAGGCCGCAAGGATCTACCCAATAATGTTATCTATAAAACGGTTTTTAAGGAGTGGGACCTTTCTCAACCCAATGATGCCGGTGCTGAGTTTGAACTTCAGCACTATTATGCTCATCCGGAAGAATATCATAATGTTTTTGAGCAGTATGTGCCACATCTGAGCATTCTCATGAATTGTATGTACTGGGCAGAACAATACCCGCGCATCCTCACCAACGAATACCTGAAAAAACTATACAGCGAAGGTAAAAACAAGCTTTTAGTAATAGGTGATGTGACCTGCGACCCGGACGGATCCATTCAGTGTACGCATAAAGGAACAGAAATAGAAGACCCTGTATTCGTATACAATCCATTGACGGAAGAGGCCACGATGGGCTTTGAAGGAGAAGGCATCCTGGATATGGCGGTCGACATACTGCCAAGCGAACTTCCACGTGAATCATCCATTGCATTCAGCAACGCCCTGGTCGGATATGTGAAAGCCATCGCGGCAGCAGATTATGATGTTTCTTTTGCCGATCTCGACATCCCGGGACCGGTGAAAAGGGCCATGATACTGCATCAGGGCAAATTAACCCCTGACTTTGAATATATAGCAGAATACCTTGATAATTAATTAAATACCTACACCTAATAATTAATCACACTATGAAAAAAGTTTTGATCCTCGGAGCCGGAATGGTGGTAAAGCCCATTGTAACTTATCTTTTAGAAAAAGATTATCTGGTAACTGTAGCTACCCGTACAAAATCAAAGGCGGATATTATAATCGGTGATCATCCCAATGGCACTTCACTTGCATGGACAGTTGATGATGAAGCAACCCTTGAGCGTCTTGTTGAAGAACATGACCTGACTGTCAGCTTGCTTCCGTATGCTTATCATGCGATGGTGGCCAGGCTGTGTATAAAACACAAAAAGAATATGGTCACTACCTCTTATGTTCAGCCGGAAATGAAGGCCCTTGATGCTGATGCAAAGGCAGCAGGTATTATCATCCTGAATGAACTTGGTCTGGATCCGGGTATCGACCATATGTCGGCCATGAGGATCATCGACCATGTACATGAGAAAGGTGGAAAGATCGAAGAATTCTATTCATTCTGCGGAGCCCTTGTTGCTCCTGAAGTTGAGAAGAATCCATTTAATTATAAATTTTCATGGGCACCCAAGGGCGTGGTGATGGCCAGCAACAACGACGGCAAATACCTGCGCAGGGGTATTGAAAAATATATTCCCGGCGAAGACCTTTTCAAGGATCCCATCAAAGTGGATGTTGATGGCGTTGGCCCACTGGAAGTATATCCCAACAGGGACTCATTGCCTTATATCGAACTTTACGGCATTCCTGAAACCAGTACCATGTTCCGTGGTACATTCCGCTATGATAAATGGTGTGAGGTGCTGGATGGTATGAAAGCCCTGAACCTTCTTTCCAGTGAAAAATTCAATATGGAAGGGATGACCTATGCTGAGTTTCTTGCCAAGACTGCAGGCATTCCAGGTATTGATAGCCTGAAATCTGCTGTTGCCGAAAAAGTTGGAGGAGATCCAAACGGCTATCTTGCTGATGCCCTGGAGTGGCTTGGCTTTTTTAGCGATGAGATGGTCGACAGGAATGAAGATTCACCATTTGAGGTCACCTCTGATGTGATGATCAGCAAAATGATGATCGGCGAAGATGAAAGGGACATGGTGGTATTGCAGCATACTTTTGTCGCCGATTATGACGGAGAAAAAGAAGTGATCTGCTCAACCATGGTCGACTACGGAACACTGAAGACCGATACTTCCATTTCCCGTACGGTTGCCCTTCCTGCAGCCTGCGGTGTGGACATGATCCTGCAAGGAAAGATACAGGCAAAAGGCGTTTATATTCCGGTGATCCCCGAGATCTATAACCCCATCCTCGACCAGCTCGAAACCATGAATATTAAGATGGTGGAGGAATACGGTTTGCCGATGGAAAAGAATATTAAATAGTAAGCAGTAACCAGTAACCAGTAACCAGACCAATGGGTACAGCGATCACTATCATTATTGTTGTTATTGTGGCTTATTACCTGTTTTATTATTCCGGAAGGAAAAGAGGGCAGGTGGGCAAAGCAGGGCAGAGAAGCTCTGTTGGAGGACGTAAATACGGAAAATGGGTCGGCGGCGGGCTGGGTTGGGCTGTCGGAGGGCCGATTGGAGGTATCCTGGGTTTTGCTTTCGGGTCGATGTATGATGGCATGCAAAGTGGTAAGTATGCTTATCAAGGTGGTGGCACCAGCCGTGGCGATTTCAGTGCCAGCCTCCTGGTGCTTTCAGCGGCTGTGATGAAAGCCGACAACAGGGTGACAAAATCCGAACTGGATTATGTCAAAGCTTTCCTGATCAGGCAATTCGGGCCTGAAGCCGGACAGCAGCAATTGATCATGCTGCGTGAGATACTCAAACAGGAATACAGTATTGCCGATGTCAGCCGTCAGATTGGACAATATATGGATTACGCATCCCGCTTGCAGTTGTTGCATTATCTTTTCGGATTATCATCGGCAGACGGGCAAACCCATAAGAAAGAAGTGGAGCTGATCGAAAGTATCAGTGCTTACCTGGGTATCCGGAGCCCGGATTTTAAATCCATCAGGGCAATGTTCGTAAAGGATATCAACAATGCTTTCCAGATCCTTGAAATATCGCCTTCTGCCACTCAAGAGGAAATTAAAAAGGCGTACCGGAGCATGGCCGTGAAATACCATCCCGACAAGGTGGCCCACCTTGGTGAGGATGTGAAAAAGGCTGCAACGGAGAAATTTCAAATGGTTCAGGCAGCCTATGAGGAGATTAAGAAGCAGAGAGCTTTAAAATAGTTATTGGCCCTTCGACAAGCTCAGGACAGGTTCTTGAGTTGGAGAACTTCTTCTATCTTCTATCTCCTTCTCGATCTCCTTCTTCAATCTTCATTTACCTCACCCCCTGTCCCCCTCTCCTAAAGGAGAAGGGGGGATGTGTGATTTTCGATAATCAACACTTCTACATTAATCATTAATGGTTAATCTGTTAATCTGTTAATCGTTAATCCGTTAATCATTCTCTGACCCTTTATAAAGTATCAATTAATTTTCATGCTTTGGTATCATGATTTTCATCAAGCTTTCGTATCTTGCCATAGCAATTAGCATCAGCTAATAACCAAAAACAAATAAAATGAAAACAAGCAAGCATTTCAAATGGTTGCCAATCGCTTTATTGGCAATGTTTTTCTTAACATCCTGTGCTGCCGGAAATGAAAGGTTTGATATCGACCTTGCTGGATTCTGGATGGGATTATGGCATGGATTTATTTCACTGGTAACTTTCATTATCAGCATCTTTAATGATAATGTGACTATCTATGAGGTCAACAATACCGGCTGGCCATACAACTTGGGATTTATTCTTGGGATCAGTATTTTTTACGGTGGATCTTCTAAGGGGACGTGTAGGAGGAGAAGGTAGTTTTGAGTCTTGGATTTTCCCCCTCCACCAAGGTTACGACTGACGCAGTGGGTGTTAGGCTTGTGAAATCAGATATCAGATAATGGAAATTAGAAATCAGAAATTGCGAAACGCCAACTTCTTTGCTTTAAATTTTCACCAGGCAATAGGCACTCGGCACTGGGCACTATTCACTCCGGTTTGGGGCTTCTTAGGTTTAATCAAAGAACTTCCAACTGATCCCAAACCGAAACCCTGCGTCCATCATGGGGTAGGAGGGAACCATGTAGTAATTATATGTCCCAAAGTGGCTGTTGAAGTGTGAATATTTGAAGAACATCCTTGCCCGCTTGATTTTTAGATTGAAGAAAAAATCTGCATAGACAAAGTTCCCAATCTCTTTTTGGTTCTGGTCATAAAAACTTCGCAATGCCGGCATGTAGGCACTTGCATAGTACTTGGTATTGTAATATAGCTGAATACCCGGCTGAATGATTGCAGCTTTTTTGAATAAAGGTATTGTAACAAAAACAGCTACTTCAGCCATAATCTCCGGTAAGGAGATATAAGTAATGTCGGAGGCTTTCTGATAGGCCAGGCGGGTATCAATGCCAACGATACTGATCCGGAAATCTTTGAAAACACTTATTTTTAATACGTTTATCTCAGTATCAGATTGTTGAGGCAGGGCCATTGAGTCAAGGGATACATAATTTTTCAGCTGGATATATTCAATTCCGGCTTTAAGCTTTAGACGTGTATAAAACAAGGAGAACGAGCCAATGTCGGTACTTTTGAAATCATTATCCCATTGGAAATTATTGGCTGAGTAAAACTGATAGAACCATCCCGGTTTTTGCTTTGAAAGTTTATACGCTAACTCTATCTTCCCGTATTTCTTTTCAATTTTTCCGGGGATATATGCAAATCTTGTCTCTCCCATATAATCTCCGCCATTATAGTTTCCAGTGACGAATTCAGCACTTGCCCTGATCAGGAAGGTCTTGTTTATCAGCCAGTACACTCCGGCTGAAGGGATAAGTTGATTAAAGTATTTTCGTTCAGAATACCCGCCAACTTCATGATATTCATGTCGTATTGCAGCAAAGAGATAAAATGGTTTCTTCTCGATTGAATCAAGATAGCCAAGATTAGACCACATGAATTTGTTGGAAATATTAAAATGGTATATAGAATCTAAGGTATTGGTTGAATCCAGGTAAATATTCTGATAAAATCCGGCAGTAGGATTGCCGTCGATATATTTTTGTGTCTGCCTGGTCCATGCAAACAGATGGGTGATCCTGCCGGCATGTATATTTCTCCTCACATAGGTGCTGTCGTTTACCTCTTTGTTTTTTTTCTGTATGTTAAAGAACTGGTTAAAAAAGAAAGATGATTGTCTGATCCTGTTTTCGGCAGAAGAAAGCTTCACAGGCATTACAAAGCGGTCGGTATCAATATTTTTTTCAAAAAGGCTGTCTTCGGTGATGCCCCCATTTTCATAAACAACAATCTTGTTGAAGTGATAATTCCCGATGATGCCGTATCTTTTACTTTTAGTGAAGAACTGAGCGGTGATGGCCAGATTCTTATTATCCGCTTTCTGTCTCTGATACCTGCCGGGGGCATAGATGTACCTAAAATCAGCACCAATAGTTAATTGTGGGAATATTTTTGTGTCAAATTTAGCTCCGATCATCTGTTCCTTCTCTGGCCCCAGCAGATAGATCAATTCCGTAAATGGCTCAGTTAATTGAAAGTACTCTGTATTCTTATTGTCAAAGATGTATGCATCAAAGCTATGGATCCCAAAATTGAAGCCGGATGAGATATAAGGTTTAAAAAGCATGTCTTTGTAGAGAAGTCCGGGATTTCCGAGGCTTGCAAAGAAAGGGGTTTCTTTATAGATCGGGTTATAGTTCTGAACTCCTGACAGTGCCATATTATACTTATGCAATCTTCCTAATGCCAGGCTATCGACATTGTGATAATAGAAGTATACGTTGGAAGTATCATTGGATTCGATAATGGTATCACATTCCTGCGAGTAGGAATGTGAAAAGGGGATGATACCCAGGATGAGGAGGCTAGCCCAGAGAAAATAGATGCTGCATACGTTTCTTCTTTTTGCCATCCGCGGGTATGGTAATGCCTGCTTGTTAAGCAAGGGCTAAGTATAAACGTTTTTTATCTTGATTAATTTTCAAAGATATGAAAATTGGCAGCTTAAGGGAAAGAAAAAAAGGGGCAAAAAAAAAGCCACGCGAAAAACGCGTGGCTTATATAAAAGTTGGCAACGACATACTCTCCCACAATAGCAGTACCATCTGCGCTGACAGGCTTAACTTCTCTGTTCGGAATGGGAAGAGGTGGGCCCTGTCGCAATAGTCACCATAAGGTCTTCGTCCGCCACAGCCTTGGCGAAGGCGGACATAAAATTTCATAAAAAGACATATTTGAGAAAGAAAATACAAGAAGCTAATAGATGCAAAGATTCATCCTGGTAGAAAGCTTACGGGTAATTAGTACTACTCGGCTTTGACATTACTGCCTTTACACCTGCAACCTATCAACGTCATCGTCTCTAACGACCCTTAAAAGAAATCTAATCTTGAGGTGAGTTTCG
>JABMQZ010000155.1 GCA_013202965.1 Bacteroidota bacterium
GCTTTGCTGTTATTAAAGGTAAAGCAAGAGTTAACTTACGAAGAATAGGAACAGATGAAGTTTTGAGTTTCGAACTTGACGGTGAACAACCATCATTTGTTGATATGCCCATTTGGCATACGCATAACATAACAAACATAGGAAATGATGAATTATATACCATTTTTTGGATAAATGAGCATTATAATCCTGAAGATGGAGATACATTTTATGAAACAGTTTAAAAATAATAGAACACTGATAACACAGATGCTACGGATAATCACAGATAAAATTAAATATAAAAAATCCGTGTAAACCCGTCTAATCCGTGTCATCTGTGTTCCATTAAAAATCAGATATGAAGAAATTAAAAGTCCTAACAGTTGTTGGCACCCGCCCTGAAATAATACGTTTGTCGCAAGTAATTAAAAAGCTTGATGCAACAGAAAGCATTGAACACATCCTCGTTCATACCGGTCAAAATTACGACTACGAATTAAACGAAGTATTCTTCGAAGACTTAGGATTAAGAAAACCTGATTATTTTTTAAATGCTGCTGGTGGAAATGCAACTAAAACTGCAGGACAAATCTTAATAAATATAGATCCTGTATTAGAAAAAGTTAATCCCGATGCATTCCTTGTACTTGGCGATACAAACTCATGCCTCTGTGCTATTGCAGCAAAAAAACGTCATATCCCTATCTTCCACATGGAAGCAGGCAACCGTTGTTTCGACCAGCGTGTTCCCGAAGAAACCAACCGCAAGATCGTTGACCATGTTTCGGACATTAACCTAACCTACAGCAGCATTGCCAGGGAGTATCTGTTACGTGAAGGGCTCCCGCCCGACAGGATAATTAAAACCGGCAGCCCTATGTTTGAGGTACTGAATGTATACATGGATAAAATTGATGGCTCTTCTATTTTATCACGTTTAGCCTTAAAAAGAGAAAACTATTTTGTAGTTTCTGCCCACCGTGAAGAGAACATCAATTCCTGCAATTTTGAAAAACTGGTAGAAACACTAAATATAGTGGCCGAACATTATGGTTTGCCCATAATTGTTTCCACCCATCCCCGCACAAGGAATATGATTGAAGAAAAGGGAGTTGAATTTAATCCCTTGATCCGACTGATGAAACCACTGGGTTTTCACGATTACAACCATCTGCAAAAAAATGCAAAAGCCGTTTTATCCGATTCCGGAACAATATCCGAGGAATCTTCCATTATGAATTTCCCGGCTTTAAATATCCGTGAAGCCCACGAACGACCCGAAGCCATGGAAGAAGGCTCGGTTATTATGGTAGGGTTGAATGAGGACAGGATTTTACAGGGATTGGCATTATTGAGTAAACAAAAACGAGGAAATCTGCGCACGTTACGACCTGTTTCCGACTATTCCATGCCCAATGTTTCTGAAAAAGTTATAAGAATAATTCTAAGTTATGCCGATTACGTCAAACGTACTGTATGGAATGAATAATTGTTTCACGCAGATATCCACAGATAAAAATCTGCGAAAATCAGCGAGATACCTTTCCGCGAAAATCTGCGAGAAACCTTTCAGAGTGAAATAAAATCACTGAAACTTAACCGGTTTGCTCATTAAATTTTCTGTACTGAATAAAAAGTGCTAATTTTGTTCAGTATAATATACTAAAATGATTAAAAATATACTTCAACAACAACATGAAGAACGGAATATTTTGCTGCAACAAGCATATATTCATCGTATTGGAGATGCTGAAATAGTTGACTTTTTGAACACAACGCTCATAAAATTAATAACAGGGCCTCGCAGAGCCGGGAAATCTGTCATGGCTTTGCAATTGCTTAAAGATCAAAATTTTGCCTACCTCAATTTTGATGATGACTTGCTTTTGAAACATTTTGATGAAGATGCAGTAGTTCAAGGTTTGAATGATGTTTACAAAGGCTTTTCTTATCTATTGCTCGATGAGATACAAAATCTCCCTGACTGGGAATTGTGGGTAAATAAATTGTACAGAAGAGGTGTGAATCTGGTTATTACAGGGTCAAATTCCAAATTGCTTTCGCATGAAATGGCTTCTGCCCTTACCGGGCGGTATGTTCAAATTACAGTTTTGCCCTTTAGTTTTGTTGAGGCAATTCGCTTCGATGAACAAGCACTGCCAACAACTTTGCAATTTACACCTGGTGAAACAGGCAAGATACTTGGTTTACTTCATATTTATTTGTTCAATGGCGGGTTTCCTGAAACGGTATTGAATCCGGGCATGTTGAAAAACTATCTTTCTTCGCTATTCGACTCAATATTACTTAAAGATATTCTAAAGCGCTTTCGTGTACGGCAAACACAACAACTCTACGATTTGTCAAATTTCTTATTATCAAACTACACCAATCTTTTTTCGTTCAACCAGGTAAAAGAAGCATTGGATTTTAATAGTGTGGCCACCGTTCAAAAGTTTATTGGCTATTTGGAGGAACCTTATTTATTTCAACATATCACGCGTTACAGCAACAAAATAAAGAAGCAACAAAAATCAGCACAAAAAATTTATGTTATCGATAATGGATTTATTAAAGCACGTTCGTTTGAATTGTCGCCCAACTATGGTCGATTGCTCGAAAATCTAGTATTTGTGGAACTATTGCGACGTGATTATAAACCGGAATTAGAACTGTTTTATTATCGTACACGTAACGACAGGGAGATTGATTTTCTGGTTCGTAAAGGACACAAAATCGAACAGTTGATCCAGGTATGTTACGATATTAATCAGCCTAAAGTTAAGAAACGTGAGACAGATGCCTTGGTGGAGGCAGCAGAGGAACTGAATTGTACAGATTTATTGCTCATTACATGGGATAAAGAAGATATCATTCAATTCGATCAGTTGAAAATTAAACTTCTGCCTGCCTACAAATGGTTTCTGAATCTTTGAATACCGAACTTTGAATCCTGAATTCCGAACCAATGACTAACAACTCAACAGAAACTTCCGGCAGGTAGCACACTGCTTCATGCCAAACGTCAGTGACAAGCTTATAAGAATAATTTTAAGTTATACCGATTACGTCAACCATACCGTTTGGAATAAGTAAAGTACCTGAAAGGCAAAAGTATAATGACCCTCTGCCTTTTATCTTTTATCTTTTATCCTTTATCCTTTTTCCTAAAAATTAACATCTAATGAATATAAACATCCAACAATTATTAGAACAAGGCGAAGGCATTTCTGTTGAGTTTAAAAAAGCAAGCAATCAGCTCCCCAATAATCTTTTTGATTCTGTTTGTGCCTTTCTCAATCGCAATGGGGGAACTATTTTGTTGGGAGTAGATGATAATAAAACCATTGAAGGGGTGAACCCAAATTCGGTAGAGATGCTATGTAAAAATATTGCAAATTTGAGTAATAACCCACAAAAGCTCTTTCCGTCATTTCTTATCGAGCCTAAAATTATTGAACATAAAGGAAAATTGTTAATTCATGTTTTTGTTCCCATATCTTCGCAGGTACATCGCAGTAGAGGAAGGGTGTTTGACAGAAGCGCCGATGGCGATTTTGAGATAAGATCCGATATTCAGATCAAAAACCTTTATACCCGAAAAAATTTACTCTATTCCGAAAACACTATTTATCCGTTTTTATATGAGTCCGATTTTGTACCAGGAATAGTAGAACGTGTTCGCAAAATCATTAAAATAAACCGTGCAAATCATCCGTGGAATGAACTTTCGAACGAAGAATTCTACAGAACCGCAGGCCTCTACAGAAGAGATTTTGCCTCTGGTATTGAGGGTTTTACAATGACGGCATTGTTGGTGTTCGGAAAAGAAGAATCGATTCAAAGCGTTATCCCACATTATAAGGTAGATGCTCTTTTACGAAAAGTTGACTTGGACCGATACGACGACCGTGAAAATATCCGGTGCAATCTAATTGATGCTTATGAAAAGTTAATGAATTTTGTAGCAAAACATCTGCCCGATAAATTTTACATGGAAGGTGACCAACGGATATCGTTAAGAGACAAAATATTCCGCGAAATTATTGCCAACATGCTTATTCACCGCGAATACACAAATGCATATCCATCTACTTTCATCATCTTCAAAAACAGTGTAGAAACCAGGAATGCCAATAAACCGCATGTTTATGGCCAGCTTTTTCCCAATACATTTCAGGCGTTTCCTAAAAATCCGAATATAGCCCAATTATTCACCCAGATGGGACGTTCAGAAGAATTAGGTACGGGCATCCGCAATGTTTACAAGTATTCAAAAGCCTATTCAGGCAGCGAAAAAGTAATCTTTCTCGAAGAAGATATTTTTATGGTAAAAGTGCCATTGGTTAGCGATGTTACTGAAAATGTTACTGAAAATGTTACTGAAAATGTTACTGAAAATGTTACTGAAAATGTTACTGAA
>JABMQZ010000156.1 GCA_013202965.1 Bacteroidota bacterium
GTTTTTGGGAAGAAGGGCGCGGCGCTCTAACAAAGTAGCAAATAAAAAACTTAAGTTTGGCGCCGCGCCCTTCTTAGTTTTAAGCCTAATAAGTTGTCATCCCGAGCGAAGACGAGGGGCCTACAACCTGGAATGCCTCCCCAAGCCCTCTTTTACTCAGATGTCGCAAAAATGAACGCCATTGCGCTTTTCACCAATTCAATCTAAATTTCCCCGGACACTACTAATTCAGATATCAGATTTCTGATATCTGATTTCTAACTTCACCTCAGTCCTTTGACCCTGGGCTTTCCGGCAATAAAATCCTTCAGGTAATATGGCTCAAAATACGCCAGGTCTTCGAAATCTCCGGCAAGGAATTTTGCATTTGCCAGCACAGCCAGGCTTGTTGTGGAGGGATGGAGGTCATCTAAATAGATCATGTGCTCATGATCCAGCACTTCCCGGCATTTTTCTGCTCCGTCGCCAAAATAATAGATGACATTTGACTTTATTTCTTTCTGAAATGACTCCCCATCAACAATGAGCGCTTCTGTTGCCCTGACTTCATTATTTTGTTGATCGAATAAAGCGGTATACACTTCCATCCTACGGGCATCTATCATGGGGCAATACAATGGGCTCGCAGGAGGTTTTGGGGAATTTTCAAGCGACCATAGCGCACCCATGGCCATAGATTGCAGCGTGGGGACAGCAATCAGGGGAATATCAAGGGCAAAGCAAAATCCTTTTGCTGCCGACACCCCGATCCTCAGGCCGGTATATGATCCCGGACCCTTGCTTACCGACACCGCATCCAGATTATGCATTGTTTTTCCCGCTTCGCGGATCACCTCCTCACAAAATACCGTTACCCTTGCAGCATGAATGTTCTTTTCATGGCTCTCCCTGATAGATAGAATTTCAGTACCATTAGAGAGTCCAACAGAACATACCTGTGTAGCTGTTTCTATATTCAGGATGAGGGGCATGGGGTGTTGGATTAATTAATCATCCTTGAACAGATCTTTCCGGTCTGTTTTCTTAAGCTCATCGCCTTCTCTAAGGGTTTTGGAGACAAGGCTGTATGGGCCTGTAACGACTTCCTGTCCGACTTCAAGGCCTTTCTTGATCTCAATATTCTTATTATCCTGAATACCGATCTCAACTTCCACTATCTTTGCAAAGCCATCTTCAGAAATAAATATCACTTCCTTAAAATCTTTCTTTTTATCCTTCTCCTTTTCCCCGGTATTATGCTGAGTTTCTTGCTTTGCATCCGTGGTATCCGACCTGGTAGTTACAGCACCAATGGGAACAATCAGAATATCTTTTGCATATTCAGTCTGAATTTCAACAGTTGCCGACATCCCCGGCCTCAATGGAGAATAATTAGGATTATCTTCCGGGATCAGATTGGCATAAGACTCGGGGAGGATCATGATCTTCACATCAAAATTGGTTACCTGTTCGGCGCTAACTCCAATTGTATTTGCGGAAGTCGCTATCTCGGTGACCACGCCGAGAAACTCTTCGTTCAGATAGGCATCCACCTCAATGATGCAGGTATCGAACAATGAAACACGTACAATATCATTTTCATTCACCTCCACATTCACCTCCATATTCTGCAAATTGGCAATACGCATGATCTCTGTACCACTGGAAAACTGGGAGGCACCTGTTACCCTTTCACCCTGTTCAACATTCAATTTGGATACTGTACCGGAATTTGGAGCAGAAATACTTGTTTTTTGAAGGCTTTCATTGGCTTCGCGTAATGTCGCCTTTGCACTCTTTACAGAAAACTCTGCGCTTTTTACAGTTTGTCCGGCTGCTTCCACCTCTGCCCTGGCCACCTCAAAAGAAGCTTTTGAGGCATCATATTCAGCATCGGAGATCACCTGCTGATCCCACAGTGATTTATTTCTTTCGTAGGACACCCTGGCATTCACAAACTGAGCCTCAGTCTGAGCAAGACGGGCTTTGGCATTTGCAAGATTGGCCTGTTGGGAATTCAGGTTCGCCTCAGCCCTCTCATAGTTAGAGATATATATTTCAGGATCGATTTTGGCCAGCAGGTCACCCTGTAAGACCTCATCACCTTCCTTTACATACAACTCCACAACCTCCCCGGAAATATAAGGACTGATTTTTACATCCTGTGCCGGTTGGATCTTTCCATTGGCAGAAACAGATTCAATAATGTCACCCAAACGGGCTTCTTCAATGGTCACTGCAAGTCCGCTGCCTGATTTGCCTTTGCTTATGGCAAATATGACCAGGACCACCAGGAGCAGGACAACAATGATGATCCATGTTTTCTTTTTCTTGAACATTAGGCGCTATGTTTATATTCTGTGTTTACGCATAAAACCGGCATTAAACACCGGAAAAAAATTATGCTGCAAAGATAGAGAAATGATGTTATAAATTATATTATTGTTTACTTCCGGTTTACTCAATCGAAAGCGGATTACCCATATAAAAGCCAAGTATCGTTGTTTTGAAAATGTAGTCATACTTTGCCTGCAGCAGATCTGATTGTGCACGGGTTAACTCTTTCTTTATCTCATTATACTCTACAGAATTGAGGAGGCCAACATCAAATTTTTGTTCCGCATATTTGAATGATTCCCTCTGGGCTTCGACTTGTTTGAGTGAAGCCCCATATCTTTTCAATGCTGCAACAGCATCTGCATAAGCTTGCTGGATAACTTTTCTCAGGTTGTTCTTTGTCAATTGCAGGTCATACTCGGCAGCTTCCCTGGCAATCTTAGCCCTGGTAATTGAATTTCTTACCTGCCATCCCGTAAAAATGGGAATATTCAGGTAAAACCCAATAGTCCGGTTATTATTGTCATTCAGCTGGGCACTCCAGTCTTTCACCTTATAGTCACCATAGCTTTGATATTTAGTCACTACCGTTTCACCAGTACTTTCGACAACACCAATGGGAACAGTTTCATAATAAGGATTTAATCCCTCCTGGCTAAGGCCGGAGTAACCACTGCCCCAGGAACCTCCCATACTAAGCACCGGGCTTTGCATACCACGGGAAATTGAGATATCTTTTTGGGCGATGTCCACATTTAATTCAGCCAGTCTGACTTCGGGGCGGTTTAGCAATGCATAGTTGTAGATCTGATCAGAAGTAATTTCAATGGAAGGTTTTTCTACGGACCTCAGTCGGGGAACCTGCACTTCAAATTCTTCATTCACAGGAAAATCGATCAGCTGCATCAAGCTAAGATAAGAGATCTCCAACCTGTTCTCTGATTCAATGACCTGCAATTCTTCCAGTGCTGCCTGGGCCTGGATAGTCAGCAGATCACCTTTGGCAAGCGTTCCGGCTTCAAGCAGTTTTTCCATTCGTTTTACCTGCTGTTGCGTCACATCTATTTGCTCCCTCGCCACCATCAAAAGTTCCTTATTAAAGAGAATATCCAGGTAATAACCGGCTACGGTTAAGGATATGTTATCCAACAGATCATCCAGAGAAAATTGAGAATATTCCAGTGAAAGCTGATTTCTTTTGATCACGTTCACCTTCTGCAAACCGCTGAAAAGAGTGAAACTCCCCTGAAGATACATATTATCGGACCTTACCCTGGTGGTCGCAAAAGTATTGGTATACTGGTCGATTGTTCTCCCCCAGTTGTTAGCAGTGCTCGCCCCGGCATTAATGCTCGGAAGTGTATTTAACTTGCTTTGCAAAAGGTTGGCTTTACCCGTCTCAACACTCAACACCTGCTTTTTAATATCAAGGTTATGATCGAAAGCATAATTAATGCAATCCTCCAGCGACCATGATTGCTGTGCCTTTAACTGCATTCCCGTCAGGAGCAGGATGAGAAGAGTGATCACGGCGCCTGATATGAAATGCCGAAAAAAAGATTGCTTCTTTTGGTTTACCATTTTAATCATTGTTATTTGGTTTTTGAATTCTTCTTCTTATATCTAAAAATATGCCACTTTTTTAAACACCTGAATTTCAAACATTAGTAAGGCTGTGAAAAAACTGTTAAATAAAAAAGTGTTCGTTTTGCTATGCAAGATGTTCAAATGCGAACATAATGAACAAACTCCTGCCACTTATGCTCTTCAAATGTATGAATAATTCATTACATTTGTTTCTTAATGAAATTATGAAGTTCCTGGCCCATCCGGGCGTATCATATTAAAATTCTAAGTCATGAAAAAAAGGATTCAAAGCAATGTCATCGGCCTGATGCTAATGCTGGCCTCTTTATGCTCCGCTTATGTTGCCCGGGCTGAAATCACACCCGGAGATACCATCCATGCAGTTAATTACCTTATTGACCTGCAGGAAATTGACATGGGGGCTCAGACAATTTCTGCCCATACAACAATTCGTCTTGTTCCACTTGTAAACGATCTTGACATCATTCAGTTGCAACTGATGCAACTGACTGTTGATTCTGTTTTTGTTGAGCAGGTGAAGGTGAATAATTTCACGCATGCCGATGAGATTATTACGATCCCCCTGACATCTCCAATTTCAACATCAGATACTATTGATGTTGAAGTTTATTATCACGGACAGCCTTTTCATGAAAGTTGGGGAGGGTTTCACTATTCAGGTTCCTATGCCTTTAACCTTGGTGTGGGGATTAGCTGGATCCCGCATAACCTTGGCCAGGCATGGTTTCCATGTATCGATGATTTCACCGACAGGGCTTCTTATGAAGTCAGGGTTACGCTTGATGAAGATCTTACAGCTGTTGGAGGCGGCTACCTCGCAAGTGTGACAAACAACGGCAATGGAACCGTAACATTCCAGTGGATCATCGATAATCCGATCCCAACCTATCTTGTATCTGTTGCCGTAGGTGATTATGCCCTTGTTGAGGATACTTATTCCGGCATTGAAAACGATATTCCCATTACTTATTATGTCAGGCCTATCGATACTGTCAAAATTCCGGGTTCTTTCCAGCGCATGCATGAGGTTCTGGCTTTATTTGAAGAGAAGTTCGGAGCCTATGACTGGCCACGGGTAGGTTACGTGGGTACTGCAATAGGAGCCATGGAGCATGCCACCAATATCGCTTATCCAAACTCTTGCATCACCGGTAATTCCAGCTACGAATGGCTGTATACACATGAACTTTCTCATATGTGGTTCGGTGATAAGGTAACCTGCAGTTCGGCCGAGGAAATGTGGATCAATGAAGGATGGGCTACTTTCTGTCAGAATTACTATGTTGAAGTCCTGGATGACCCTGCAACCTTTAAAATACAGATGCGAAACATGCATTCGGATGTCCTCATGAGCTGCCATACTGAGGAAAACGGCTATCATCCCTTAAACAATATCCCCCAGGAATACACCTATGGCACAAGTGCTTATGATAAAGGAGCCACGGTAGTACAGGCTTTGAGGGCATATCTTGGAGAAGATGTTTTCTTTGATGCATGCAAGGCTTACCTGGAAGACCTGGCATTTACCTCCCTGTCTTCCTACGACATGGAAGCCACCTTCACTGCGAACACCGGAATTGATATGAGCGGGTTCTTTAATAATTGGGTTTATCACGGCGGAACACCCCATTATTCCATCGATTCATTTAATGTTGTTCCGCAGAAGGGTGCAAGCGAAGTGACTGTTTATGTGAAGCAAAAGCGTAAAGGGCCTGCATTCACCGGAGACGAGAATATCATGGAAGTTACCTTTATGAGTGATACCTGGGACTCGTTTACGGATACCATCCATTTTTCAGGAACTACCGGGCATTCAACGAAGATCGTAGCCTTTCTTCCTGAGGAAGTTTTCATTGACCTGGAAGAAAGATATTTCGATGCCACCATCGATTATTATAAAGTAATCACTGAAACAGGGGAACATAATTTCTCTAAAACTAATTTTATGCTGGATGTCATCGAAATCACGGATTCAGCTTTTATCCAGGCCACACATAATTTTGCCCCGGCCGACACTTTTGCGGTTCCGGTTCCCGAACTTCGTCTCTCAGATTACAGGTACTGGACCATCAAAGGCCTTCTTCCGGAAACCTTTACGGCTAAGGGCAGGTTTTTCTACAGTAAAAGCAATCTCGATAATACGCTTATCCTGAGTGAGACCGACTCGATAGTGATCTTTTACAGGAAAAATGCCGGCATGGAATGGGAGCCGGTCAACTTTACTACTCTCGGAAATTGGTCAATCGGATACATTTATGTAGAGAATATGCAAATGGGAGATTATACTCTCGGGGTTTGGGATATTTCCGTGGGAAACGAAGATGATCAGCTCAGTGATGCGGAAAGCAATGCTTCTTTTTACGTTTATCCAAATCCCTCTTCAGGAAAATTCAATTTTACATTTGATAATGAGGATGCCGTTCAACTTGAAATTTATAGTCTCAGTGGCGAACTCATTGAGCAAATTACCATTGATAATAAGAAGGAGCTTCAGTGGGAACCCGGCAACATTGCCTATGGCACATATATAGCAGTGTTACGGGGAAAATCCCGGCAGGCGATCAGCACTGAAAAGATTATTTATTTTAAATAGAAAGTGGACCTCACAGGTCCATGGACCTGTGAGGTCATATCATATCATGAACACTTACAACATCCAGGCCCTGATCCTGTTATTCGAACAGAACGCCAATCCCGGAAAGGGCAGGCAAATGCGTGCTTATGTTAGGGATCAGTTTGATTATTTAGGCATATCATCTCCACGCAGGAGGGAGCTCACAAAAGAGTTTTACAAGGAGCACGGATATCCTGAACCGGAACAGCTGGAAAAGCTTGTGGAAGCATGCTGGCAAATGCAATACAGGGAGTTTAAGTATTTCGCTATGGAACTCATGGTGAAAATGAGGAAGAAAGCAGGGCATGATGCCATCCATCTGTATGAACGCCTGATCACTGATTCGAGCTGGTGGGATAGCATCGACCTGATTGCTCCTTCCCTTGTTGGATATCACTTTCAGCAATATCCTGAGGAAAGGATCGATTATATTGATAAATGGATCGCTTCAGAAAACATATGGCTGCAAAGGAGTTGTATTTTATTTCAACTGAAATACAAAAGTGAAACAGATACACGTCTGTTGAGAAGTATCATCCTTAAACTTAAGGATTCGAAAGAGTTTTTCATCAGAAAAGCCATTGGATGGATCCTGAGGGAATATTCCAAAACCGATCCCGGTTTTGTTGTCAGGTTTGTCCAATCCCATGAACTTTCCGGGCTCAGTCATCGTGAAGCACTCAAATGGCTGGAACGTCATTAAGCCAGGGTCGGCTCGAATAATGATTTTACATACTTTTGCAAAACTTTTTGAGTTATAATTTGTTCCAATTATTTTGTTAAAGATGTTGTCCCGATTCACACTGCTCATTATTCTGTTTTTTCTGATCGTTCTCTCCTGTAACAATTCACCTGCAGATGATCATGCATACATTCAGGATAGTAATTACCAGCCGAAAACAATGTGCGACACAACATCAGCGAGACTGAAATCTGAATGGATCGACAGCATTTTTACAAAACTCTCCAAAGGTTATTGGTTTAATGGTGCCGTTGCTTACCTGGAACAGGGATGCCTGATTTATCAGAAATCATTTGGTTTGTCTAATTTCAGGACAAAGGACACCTTAAATACTTCATCAGCTTTCCAGCTGGCTTCTGTTTCAAAGATGTTTGCAGCCATGTCGGCCATGATATTAAAAGAAGACGGTTTGCTTGATCTTGATGCCGATATCAAACAATACCTTCCCTCATTCCCTTACGATAGCGTGAGCACCCGTATGCTTCTGACACATCGTTCAGGCCTCAGCAGATATATGAGCCTGGCACACGAACAATGGAAGAACAAGAGCATCCCAATGACCAATAATGATATTTTGGATTTGTTCGAAGAATACGTTCCGGATCCATACTTTAAGCCTGGCAATGGCTTTCATTACTGCAACACCAATTATGCATTAACAGCCTGTGTTATTGAAGCCATTTCGGGTATGCAATATGCTGATTTTGTAAAACAAAGGATCTTTGATCCCCTGGGAATGGAAGACTCATTTGTGTATCATATGAATGATGATACTGCGGTTTCTTTTTATGTTGAGACTGAGGTTATGGGGCATCGGTATCGGTCGTGGCGGCCGATCAGGATGCGAAACGAATACCTGAACGGAGTGACAGGCGATAAAGGTGTTTACACCAGCATTGAAGACCTTGCAAAATTCGACCAGGCCATTGATGCAAACATACTGGTCTCTTCTTCCACCATGCAGGAGGCTTTTACAAGAGGAAGTCCGACATATTGGCGCCGCAAAGACAATTACGGTTTTGGCTGGCGCATCAGGGAAAGTGAGGACAGCACAGCTTTTCATTTTGGTTGGTGGAAAGGCTACAGGGCTTATTATATCCGTGATATGGAAAACAGCAAAACCCTCATTGTCCTGACCAATAAAGACAAAGGCCCGGGCTCATCCATCTACTGGAAAATCATTCATGATATCTCCCATGAAGTGAGGTTTTATGAAACTGCCAAAGGCGGGAATGATGAGGGATTAACAGATTAATGATTAACGGATTAACAGATTAACGATATCAGATATCAGAAATCAGAAATCAGAAATTAATCCATAATCCACTGCGTCCGCCGTAACCTTGGTGGAGGTGGAACACCCAACACCATCTTCCCGTCTCAAAGTCTTACCTTGTTATCAACTTAAATCCCACCCCGTGAACATTCAGAAGTTCAACTGTAGGATCCTGTTTCAGATATTTCCTGAGCTTGGTGATATAAACATCCATGCTCCTTGCATTGAAATATGAATCATCCAGCCAGATCTTATTGAGGGCCACGCTGCGGTCAACCACTTCATTCAGGTTCTGGCAAAGCAGCTTCAGCAAGGCCGCTTCTTTTGATGTAAGTTTGTTTTCTTCCCCGCCCATAGACAGTATTTGCCTTACAAAATTGAATTCCATTTTACCAATTTTGAATATATCACCATCGGGACTATTTTTTTCCTCAGTGTTGCTCCTGCGGAGAATGGCTTCCATCCTGGCAAGCAACTCTTCCATATTGAAAGGCTTGGTCAGGTAGTCATCCGCACCCAATTCAAAGCCTTTGAGCTTATCTGACTGCATGGATTTTGCAGTAAGGAAAAGTATCGGCACTTTTTTATCTATATTTCTGATCTCTTTGGCCAGGGTGAAGCCGTCTTTCACCGGCATCATCACGTCAAGAATGCAGAAATCATAATCGTTTTTGTTAAACTCAATAAATGCTTCCTGTCCGTTAACGCACAGTGTTGCCGGAAAACCCTTGGCTTCGAGGTAGGATTTCAGGATTGCACCAAGATTCTTATCATCTTCTGCAAGTAGCACCTTTACCTTTTTATTTTCCATCATGCAATGATTTATTATTCGTAGGGTAAAAATACGTCAAATTTCGTTCCTTTTTTTATTTCACTTTCCAGACTAATACTTCCTTTATGATACTCCACGATGGCTTTCACATAACTCAGTCCCAGCCCAAAACCTTTAAAGTCATGTAAGTCTCCCATTGGAACCCTGAACAGCTTATCAAATATCTTTTTCTGGTTTTTCTTACTGATCCCAATACCATTATCCTCTATGGAGATCATTATTCCTGTCCCGACATTTTCAGTGCTGACCATTATCAGTGGCTTCTGAGGAGTGTACTTATTGGCATTGTCCAGCAGGTTGTTGACAAGGTTGGTGATGTGCACACGATCAGCATAGATCTCAGAGGGATCAGCCCTGAAGTTCGTGCTGATCCTCCCATCTTTTATCTGTACCTGAATTCCTATTTTATTCACCACATCTGTGATCACTTCGTGTATATTAAACCATTCCCTTGTAAGTTCGAGTTGCCTTTTATCCAGAACTGCAGATTGCAGTATCTTTTCTGCCATGGCTCCCAATCGTTGGTTCTCTTCTCCAATAACCCCGATATATGAATCATAGATTGCCTCTGATTTCGAAACATCTTTATCCTTTAGGGCCTGGCAGGCAAGGGAAATGGTGGATATGGGCGTTTTGAATTCGTGGGTCATATTATTGATGAAATCATTTTTCATCTCCGACAGACGTTTCTGGAGGTAAATGGTTAATACCGTATAGGTAAAAGAAAAGATAATAATAAGGATCAATAAGATAGAGATCCAGAGCAATCCAGCCATCTGTTTGATCAGGAATCTCCTTTCGTTGGGAAAGTACAGCATAAGATAGTCCGGCTCCCTCACAATATCCCCGGGGAAAAGAGTGAAGGCATAGCCTTTGTCCAGCAGTGTGACCGGGTCACTTTCTTGCGTTTTTAAGATCATTTGTCCGTGCCTGGTACTGAACACACCGAATTGAAAATTTGCAGAAATGCTCTTTTTATGTAGTTCATCCTTTAGCAGGGAGTCAAGCAGACTGTATGAAAGTCGTTTTTCGATTCGGAGGGTCACGCCATCCACTGCTTCATTTACTGAGCGGACAAAATTTGCCTGACGAACGGTGATTGCGTTATTGATCCAGTACACCTGCACCGCAACAAGGCCGAGTAAAGCTATGGTCATCAAGCCAATAATGAATATGATCACCTTTCTGTTCACTTATACAAAAGTATGGTATGGGACGGATTTTCAGACTGCTTTAACTTTTTTTAACGTTCATTAGTTTTTGTTAACATCTCTGGCATGATATTCGATATACTTTTGTATCGGATATATATCCAATTTTTACGTACCATATTTTCATGTTAGTTGAACATTGTGCAAAATTTCTACCTCATGAATTTGGTTTTTGGTTTAGCAGTGCGGTTTGGTAAAGCCGCACTGTTTTTTTTGTCAAAGATTTCTTATACTTGCGTATAATTTGTAAATCTGAATTCAATGGGTAATATTCAAGTAATCCTCGACCAGCTGGAAAACTTTGTTACAAAAGAACAGATATTTTCATTCCGGGAAGAAATAAACAGGCATTTTGAATCCATCAGGAGCAAAAGCGGAAAAGGCAATGATTTTCTGGGCTGGGTAGATCTGCCGGAACTCAGCGGGGATGATTTGTTATCCTCCATTGAAGACAGTGCTCATAAACTGGCTTCCTGTTCGGAAATAATCATAGTTACGGGTATTGGAGGATCTTATCTGGGCGCCAGGGCAGTGATCGATGCACTGAACCACCAGTTTGCCGGCCTGCTCTCCGGTAGAAAAAGTCCTTTGGTCCTGTATGCAGGCCATAACATAGGGGAAGACTACCTTACTGAATTACTTGAGATCCTTGACCAGCGCGACTATTCCATAATTGTCATTTCCAAATCCGGAACGACCACTGAGCCGGCCATTGCTTTCCGGATACTTAAAAACCATCTTGAAGAAAAATACGGGAAAGATGCAGCAGCATCCAGGGTTATAGCCATCACCGACAAGGAGAAAGGAGCGCTTAAAGAACTTGCCGATAAAGAGGGATATCCCACTTTTGTGGTCCCGGATGATGTAGGCGGAAGATATTCCGTTCTGACCCCTGTCGGCTTATTGCCAATCGCGGCTGCCGGATATAATATTCGTGAACTGCTCAAAGGTGCCGGCGACATGAAGAAGCTGATCATGGGGTCAGGCGCAATGGATTCCAATCCTGCAGCCCTGTACGTGGCAGCCAGGAATGCCCTGTACCGTCAGGGGAAAACCATTGAGATCATGGTCAGTTACCGGCCAAAGCTGTATTACCTGACTGAATGGTGGAAACAGCTTTTTGGTGAAAGCGAAGGCAAGGAAAACAAAGGGATCTTTCCTGCAGGGGTTGGTTTTACCACCGACCTGCACTCCATGGGGCAGTACATACAGGAAGGCTTGAGAAATATTTTTGAAACGGTGCTTTCAGTTGAAAAGACAGAACATTCCCTGCTTATCCCTGAAGATAAAGACAATGCCGACAGCCTTAATTACCTTGCCGGCCGCCATATTGACCAGGTCAATAAAATGGCAGAGCTCGGTACCAGCATTGCTCATGTCGACGGAGGTGTTCCAAATATCCGGATCAGCATTCCTGAATTGAATGAATATTACCTGGGGCAATTGATCTACTTCTTTGAAATGAGCTGTGCCCTCAGCGGATATATCCTTGATGTAAATCCATTTGACCAGCCAGGTGTTGAGGCCTATAAAAAGAATATGTTTGCACTCTTGGGAAAACCGGGCTTCGAAGAAGAAACCACTGCGATCAGGAAACGAATATCCCGCGAATAATAGTTAGGAATGCCTATAAGAGTTAGGAATGCCTATAAGAATTTACAAATTCCTTGTTCGTCATTCGCCATTCGTTATTCGTTATTCGTTATTCGTTATTCGTTATTCATTAATTCACCCTCCTCTGCTCCCGAAGCAATTTTTCTATCACCAGCGGATAGTGCTTATGTTCAAGCTGATGTATTCTTTCCGCAATATTTTCCGGTGTATCGCCTGGTAAAACGTTAAAGCGCTGCTGAAAGATGATCTCCCCCTCGTCATATTTTTCGTTCACATAATGAATGGAGATCCCGGTTTCGCTTTCACCTGCCTCAATGACGGCCTGATGAACTTTATCTCCGTACATTCCTTTTCCACCAAATTTAGGCAATAATGCAGGATGAATGTTGATGATACGGCCTTGCCAGCTCCGGAGGATATTTTTCGGGACAAGCCATAAAAAACCTGCCAGAACAATGAAATCAACACCTGCATCCTGAAGGATGTCATGTACCTGCTCTGATTCATAGAATATCTGCCTGTCAAATACATAAACCGGAACCTTCAGTGCGCTGGCACGTTCAAGCACATAAGCGTCCTTATTGTTAGAAAGCACAAGGGAGACCTTGATATCACTTTTATCTGTAAAATGCTCGATGATCTTTTGAGCATTTGTTCCACTTCCGGAAGCAAAAATGGCTATCCTTTTCATTGCTGGAATGATTTTACCTGGCAAATAACATACTGAATGAATACTGCATCAAAGTTACATTTTCTGCCATGAAGCTTTAATAAATTATGGAGTCATTTTAAGATATATTTATAACTATCTGATTACGTGCTCAATAGAAATAACAAACCTTAGAATTATCACATTTCTTTTGGTTTTTCATATGAAAATTGTTTTCTTTGTAGCCTTGTATAACCAAAATTTTAAAGATATGTCTGACATTGCAACAAGAGTAAAATCGATTATCGTTGACAAACTCGGAGTTGACGAAAATGAAGTTACACCGGAAGCCAGCTTTACCAATGATCTTGGAGCTGATTCACTCGACACTGTTGAGTTAATTATGGAATTCGAAAAAGAATTCAATATTGCCATCCCTGATGATCAGGCTGAAAAGATCGGATCTGTAGGTGATGCAATTAAATATATTGAAGATAACGCTAAGTAAGAATTTATTTCCTGCTGCATGGAGCTGAAAAGAGTAGTTGTTACAGGCTTAGGTGGCCTGACCCCATTGGGCAATACCATTGATGAGTTATGGAATGGCCTGGTTAACGGGATCAGTGGCGCCGCTAATATTACCAATTTCGATGCCTCCGAATTCAAGACAAAATTTGCCTGCGAGGTAAAAGGTTTCAATGTGCTTGATTATTTCGACCGCAAAGAAGCCCGTAAATATGACTCCTATGCACAGTTTGCTCTTGTATCGTCTATTCAAGCCATCGATGATGCCGGTTTTGACCTGGAAAAGATCAACAAAGACAGGGCCGGCGTAATCTGGGCTTCAGGTATTGGTGGTATCGAGACTTTTCAGGAGCAGGTCAGGGAATGGGCTCTGGGAAGTGGAGCACCCAGATTCAATCCTTTTTTCATTCCCAAGATGATCGCTGATATTGCAGCGGGGCATATTTCTATCCGATTCGGTTTCAGAGGGCCAAACTTTGCAACCGTATCGGCATGTGCATCCTCTGCCAACGCCCTGGCAGATGCTTTTAACTACATCCGGCTGGGAAAAGCTGATATTTTTATCGCAGGTGGATCTGAAGCAGCCATTATTGAAGGGGGCATAGGCGGCTTTAATGCCATGCATGCCATTTCCACTAGGAATGATGATCCGAAAACAGCATCACGTCCATTTGACAATGACCGCGATGGCTTTGTTCTTGCTGAAGGTGGTTGTACCCTTATTTTCGAAGAATATGAGCATGCAGTGAAACGGGGTGCAAAAATCTATGCTGAAATGGTAGGTGCAGGCCTTTCCGCCGATGCATACCATATGACATCACCGCATCCGGAAGGCTATGGCGCCATGCTTTCCATGAAGTCAGCACTGGAAGATGCTGAGATGAACCCGGAAGAAATTGTCCATATCAATACACATGGTACATCAACCCCTCTTGGCGATATTTCAGAACCTCTCGCTATTAAAAGCATGTTTGGCGATCATGCATACAATATCAACATTAACTCCACCAAATCGATGACCGGACACATGCTGGGTGCAGCGGGTGCCATTGAGGCCATTGCATCGATATTGGCAGTTAAAAACAATGTTATTCCACCCACGATCAATCACTTTACCGATGATCCGAATATCGACAATAAGCTGAACTTCACCTATCACACTGCACAGGAAAGAATTGTAAATGCGGCTTTATCAAACACTTTCGGATTTGGCGGACATAACGTTTCACTGATCTTTAAGAAGTTCGACAAGTAACATTATTTTGAGCTTTCTCAAAAAACCTTCATCCCTTAAATCTTCCGGTAAAGACCTTTACCACTCTATTAAAAATATATTCGGGTTTAATCCCGGAAATATCCATCTGTATAAACTTGCATTCCGGCATAAATCCGTCAACAAGGATGTAAATGGCATTAAGATCAATAATGAGCGGCTGGAATACCTTGGAGATGCTGTGCTGAGCTCTGTAATTGCTGACTTCCTTTTTAAGAAATTCCCATACAAAGGGGAAGGATTTCTGACAGAAATGAGGTCAAAGATCGTATGCAGGACCAACCTCAATAAACTTTCACGTAAAATGGGGCTCGAAAAGCTTATAGAATCCAGCCCGGAAATAAAAAGTTCATCAAAGTCGATGCGCGGTGACGCCTTTGAAGCTTTTATCGGCGCCTTGTATCTTGACAAAGGTTATAATTTTGCGAAAAGGATCATCATCAAAAGAATTGTAAATATCCATATTGATATCGATGCACTTGAATACCTTGATACCAATTTTAAAAGCAAACTTATTGAATGGGCCCAAAAAGAGAAGAAGGAAGTTGAGTTCAGGCTGATCGGTGAAAAAGACGGAAAAACAAGCAGGCAATATGAGGTTGAAATTTTTGTGGACAATAAACCCATCAGCAGGGGAATTGATTTCTCCATTAAAGGCGCTGAAAAAATTGCTGCTGAAAAAGCCTGCAATGCGCTCATACCTGAGTAACAATAATTTAGCAGATATAACGCATTGATTTACAATTCTGTGTGTACAATTCTGTATATACAATGTAAATGTTGAATGAAGATTTTTACATTAAAAATCCTCAATCGGATATTCGAATAAAAAAATCTTTAAAATTGATTATCCTCGGGGCAA
>JABMQZ010000157.1 GCA_013202965.1 Bacteroidota bacterium
CCTTGTACAGCTGCTCAACAAAGATTATAATGCAGCGCAGAAAACCTTTGAATGTGCTCCTGCTAATGCACTCACATATTACCTGCTTGCCATTACAGGTGCAAGACAGGATGATACTAAGGTGCTCTTCGATAATCTGATGAAGGCTATCGACATGGATCCTGAACTTAAGAATGAAGCCAAATACGACAGGGAATTCCTGAAGTATAACGAACTCCCCGAGTTCCTGGCCATCGTTCAATAAGATTAATACCTAATCCTAAGTATTGAAAAGGCTGCTCCTTATGGAGTGGCCTTTTCTCATTTTATGCTCTGCAATCTATAGTGTAAAGCGCTGAATGCCCGGCTGGTAATCCTTGTCGATAAGATCCATGATTGAATCATAATCCGCCTTGTTATTCACGAAGTCGATATTATTGGTGTCAATCACAAGTACCCTGACAGCTGTCATTTTTCTGAAATGATCCAAATATCCGGTTTGAATGTTTTCCAGGTATGAATCTTCTATTGTCTGCTCATATGACCTTCCCCTTAGTTTGATATTTCTCTGTAAATGGGGAATATCCATATAAAGGTAAACCAGCAGATCTGGTTTGGGTAAGAACTCATTGATAATGGTAAACATCCTTGAAAAAAGGGCAAATTCATCGGTCTGAAGGTTATTCTTTGCAAAGATGAGCGACTTATTGAAAAGGTAATCTGAAATGGTGAAGGTCTTAAAAAGATCCTGCTTGGTAAGCTGGTCCTTTAATTGTTGATACCGTTCTGCAAGAAAGGACATTTCCAGCGGGAACGCATATTTCTCAGGCTCTTTATAAAATTTTGGAAGGAATGAATTGTCTTCAAACTGCTCCAGGATCAGTTTTCCGTTATTTTGCCCGGCAATAATGTTTGCAAGTGAAGTTTTTCCTGCACCGATATTTCCTTCTATGGCTATATAATTATACCGCATTCCCGCATCCCTCCATTTTATATGAGCTTTCATCATGAGTATACCGGACAACATCACTCTTATCTGGACATGCAGTGATCAGTTCCACAATGCTTTTGCTCATGAGCGGATGGATCAGCCCGGGATCAATATCGGCGAGGGGCAGCAGTGCAAAGCGCCTGAGGTGAAGACGCGGATGAGGAATGATCAGGTCTTTCTGCTGAATGATCATATCATCAAAAAACAGTATGTCAATATCAATGCTTCGTGCTTCGTATGTATCTTTCCTGCGTATCCTTCCGAGCTTTTTTTCAATGTCAAGGATATCTTTTAGTAATTCAGCTGCCGATAAGCCGGTTCCGATCTTCACAGCCTGGTTAAGAAAACGTGAAGGATGCTCGAATCCCCAGGATGGAGATTCATAAACGAAAGATATTTTAAGTGTTTCATCAACAAGGTCATTCAGGCATGCATGAGCTTTGTGAAGATTTTTCAGCCTGTTCCCGAGATTGCTTCCCAGAAGCAAATATGCAATGCTCATGAGCTTAATGATTTGTTTTGTTCAAATTTACGATAAGATTTTGGATTATAATTTCTAAAAGCTTAATTTTATAAATTCTATTTATTTGTTTTTAATATCCCTAACTGACCATACCATGAAAGAATTTTTTAAGTTTATGTTGGCCTCCATGCTGGGCTTTATTCTTGTGATGGGAATCATATTTTTTATATCCTTCGGTCTCATAATTGGGCTGATGTATTTTGCCGAGCAAAAGGAGGTGAGAATAAGTGAACATACTGTGATCAAAATGGAATTTAAGGATCCCATTCCTGAACGTACATTAAAGAATGACATCTTTGCCGAATTATACTCCGGGACTTTCAGAAAGGTACTTGGTTTAAATGATATTGTTAAAAATATTAATGATGCTGCCGAAGATGAAAATATCAAAGGCATTATTCTTGACCTTAACATTGTTCCGTCCGGTATATCAACACTGGAAGAGATCAGGGCTGCATTGCTCGATTTTAAAGAAAGCGGGAAATTTATTCTTTGTTACGGGGAATATGTCTCCCAGGGTGCATATTACCTGGGATCTGTGGCTGACGAGATGTACCTGCACCCGGAAGGCTTCATCGATTTCAAGGGCCTCAATGCCCAGCTCATGTTTATCAAGGGTGCACTTGATAAACTGGATATTAAGATGCAGATCGTTAGGCACGGCAAGTTTAAGAGTGCTGTTGAACCCCTGATACAGAAAGAAATGAGCCCTGAGAACAGGGAGCAATACAGTGTATTGGTTCAGTCCATCTGGAATTCAATGCTTGGAGAAATTTCCGCATCACGTGGCCTGAGCATCGAAGATCTTAATATGATAGCTGATCAGCTTATTGCCTATAATGCGGATGATGCTGTAAGACACGGCCTTATAGATAATGTAAATTTTCGTGACGAGTATGCGGCTAAAGTCGCAGAACATACAGGTGTTTCTGATATTGAAGATATTAATTTCATTTCCATGAACCAGTATGACCGGGTATGGAATGGGCTTTCTATCACAAAAGATCGTATTGCTGTAATCTATGCTACCGGAGAGATCGGAAGTGGGGAAGGTAACGATCAAAAGATTGGGGCCGACCGCTTTGCTGAAACCATTGCCAAGGCTCGTCGTGATGAAAACATCAAGGCCATAGTGTTTCGGATAAACTCTCCCGGCGGGGATGCATTGGCTTCTGATGTGATCTGGCGTGAACTGGAGCTTACACAGGCTGTGAAACCAATCATTGTTTCAATGGGTGGTGTGGCTGCTTCCGGTGGTTACTGGATTGCGTGTGCCTCTGAAAAGATCCTGGCCGATCCAACCACACTCACCGGTTCCATCGGGGTCTTTGGTGTGATACCCGATTTTGGGGGATTCATGGAAAATAAGCTGGGGATCACCTACGACAATGCCATGACAAATACCAATGCAGGCTTTCCGTCTGTGATCAGGCCCCTGTCATCTTATGAAAGGAAAGTGCTGCAAGCCAAAGTGGAAAATGTTTATGATCTGTTTCTATTGCGGGTTTCCAATAATCGTGATATGACAAAGGAGGAAGTGGATAAAATTGGGGAGGGCAGGGTATGGAGTGGTGTGGATGCCAAACGGCTTGGACTGATCGATGACTTTGGAGGGCTGTATGATGCGATCGACCTGGCAGCAGAAGTGGTAGGACTTGAAAAATACAGACTACTCGAACTTCCGGTACAGAAAGACCCTATTGAGCAGTTGATGGAAACCTTTTCTGCAGGTGTGTTCACAAGGATCATACAATCGGAGCTGGGGCCGTTCTATGATGATTTCAGACATATCCGGTCCGCAGTTAGCTGGGAAGGCGTACAGGCGAGATTGCCGGTGCACGTGATAATAGAATAGTTGCTGCTTGGCTTCGTACGCTGAAGCTTTAGCGAAGGCGTACTGGATGCTGGATGCTGGATACTGGATACTGGTACCTTGTACCTGATACCCACTTAAGTTCATATGAGAAAAAACCGGATCAGCAAGCCAACCCGGTTTTATATTGAACATTGGTGCAATGATTATTCTTGGGTGTAGTCCATCTCGGCAAGACGCTTGTAGCTGTTGTACCGCCATTTTGCGTTCTTTTGGGCCAGGGCCTGCAGCCTTTTGGCTTCTGCCGGGAAGGATTTCTTGAGTGATGCATATCTGACCTCACTATTGAGAAAATCATTGAACAGGCTCCAATCCGGTTCTTTCGAATCGAGGATGAAGGGGTTTTTTCCTTCTTCTTCCAGCAGTGGGTTAAACCTGTACGTCTGCCAGTAACCTGAGTCTACAGCATGCTTCATCTCTTCCTGTGATTTACCCATCCCTCTTTTGAGGCCGTGACTGATACAGGGTGAGTAGGCAATGATCAGTGAAGGCCCCGGGTAGGCTTCAGCTTCTTTCAGTGCCTTGAAGAACTGCGACTGGCTGGCTCCCATGGCTACCTGTGCAACATATACATATCCATAGGTCATGGCCATCATTCCCAGATCTTTTTTACGGATCTTTTTACCTGAAGCGGCAAACTTGGCAACGGCACCCACAGGTGTTGCTTTGGATGACTGCCCGCCGGTATTGGAATATATTTCGGTATCCAAAACAAGGATATTGATATCTTCACCGGTAGCAATGACATGATCAACCCCTCCGTAGCCTATGTCGTAGGCCCATCCGTCACCACCGAACACCCACGCAGATTTCTTAACAAAATATTGCTCAAGGCTGAGAAGTTCTTTTGCCAGTGGATCTTTGATCTTCGAAAGGAGGGAGAGTAGTTTGGCTGATGCGATCTTCGATGGTTCTGCAAGCTCCATGCCTGCCAGCCATTCATTGATGGCTTCCTGCGTTTTGGCATCAGCTTTTGGGGCCAGCTTATTCAACCTGTCGGCAATCCTTTCACGCATCTTTCTTACACCAACAGCCATACCGAATCCATATTCTGCATTGTCTTCAAAGAGGGAGTTTGCCCAGGCCACGCCATGGCCAGATTCCTTGTGGCTGCAATAAGATGTCGAAGGTGCCGAACCACCGTAGATAGAAGAACAACCCGTAGCATTGGAAACCATCATGCGCTCCCCGAAGAGCTGGGTAATGGTCTTTATATAAGGTGTCTCTCCACAACCTGCGCAGGCACCTGAGAATTCGAAGAGGGGTTGTGCAAACTGGCTGTTCTTAACGGTCTTGAATTTGTCAACCAATTGGTCTTTATAGCCTACTTTGCTGTCGAAGTGCTTCCACCTGTCCACTTCATCAAGCTGTGTTTCGAGCTTCTTCATGACAAGTGATTTCTCTTTTGAAGGACAAATGTCGGCACAGTTTCCACATCCTGTACAGTCGAGCACGCTGACCTGGATCTTGAAGTGATGGCCTTCGAAGCCTTTTCCTTTGGCTGCGATGGTGGCAGTACCTTCAGGAAGCTCTTTCATTTCATCTTCGTTGATAAGAAATGGCCTGATGGCTGCGTGAGGGCAAACGTAGGAGCATTGGTTGCACTGTATACAGTTTTCCGGGATCCATTCGGGGACATTCACGGCAATACCACGTTTTTCATAGGCGGTAGTACCGGAGGGGAAGGTCCCGTCCTCACGGCCAAGAAATGCACTTACCGGAAGGTCATTGCCCTTGAGTCGGTTGATAGGGTCACAAACATTGGCCACAAAATCAGGCACTTCTGTTTTTGTTTTCTTATCGTTTGGCTCAATATTTTTCCATTCGGAAGGTATTTTTACCTCTCTAACCTCTCCACCCTGATCAACAGCGGCATTGTTCATGTTAACGATCTCTTCACCTTTCTTTCCGAATGATTTCAGAATGGCTTTTTTCATTTGCTCAACAGCCAGTTCATAAGGGATCACTTCAGCAATTTTGAAGAATGCCGATTGCATGATGGTGTTGGTCCTGGAACCAAGCCCGATATCTTCAGCGATCTTTGTGGCATTGATAATATAGAAGCGGATATCATTCTCAGCCATATATTTCTTCATGGCATCTGTCAGGTGCTCCTTGGTTTCTTCTTCATTCCATATGCTATTGAGCAGGAATGTGCCACCTTTCTTGAGGCCTTTCAGCATGTCGTATTTATCCAGGTAAGAAGGAACATGGCAGGCTACTAAGTCCGGGGTGTTAACCAGGTATACTGATTGTATTGGAGAATCGCCGAAACGCAGGTGCGAGGTGGTGATCCCACCTGATTTTTTGGAGTCATAGTCAAAATAAGCCTGTACAAATTTGTCTGTAGTGTCTCCTATGATCTTGATGGAATTTTTATTGGCACCCACTGTACCATCAGATCCCAGTCCGTAAAATTTCGCTTCATAGGTTCCCTTTGGCGCTGTCAAAACATTTGGCAGCAATGGCAGAGAAGTGTATTTTACATCATCGATGATACCTACGGTAAACTGGTTCATCGGTATCGCCTGCTCCAGGTTGTCGAAAACGGAAATGATCATTGCCGGGGTCGTATCTTTTGAGCTGAGTCCGTAACGGCCGCCAACAATTTCCGGGGCATTTTCTTTTCTGTAGAAGAGATCCCTGATGTCGAGATACAGTGGCTCTCCGTTGGCGCCAAGTTCTTTGGTGCGATCCAGCACTGCAATACGTTTTACACTCTTCGGAAAAACCTTCATAAAATATTTTTCTGAGAATGGCCTGTAAAGGTGTACTGAGATGAGACCAACTTTTTCGCCATTTGCAAGCTTATAATCGATCACCTCCTTAATGGTGGAAGTAACGGAACCCATAGCAATGATGATGTTTTCGGCATCGGGGGCACCATAATAGGTGAAGGGATGATACTCCCTGCCCGTCATTTTACTGATCTCCTTCATGTAATCCTCAACGATATCGGGGATAGGATCATAAAAGCGTGCTCCGGCCTCTTTGGCCTGGAAGAAGATGTCGGGGTTCTGAGCTGTCCCCCTGGTAACAGGATGTTCGGGGTTGAGTGCATTATCCCTGAACTTCTGCAATGTTTCAAAGTCTACCAGCTTCTCCATATCTTCATTGTCGAAATATTCCACTTTCTGGATCTCGTGAGAGCTTCTGAAACCATCGAAAAAATGAAGGAAGGGAATCCTTGATTTGATGGATGCAAGGTGGGCGATGCCCCCGATATCCATAATTTCCTGTATGCTTCCTGAGGCAAGCATGGCAAAGCCGGTTTGCCTGACAGCCATCACATCACTGTGGTCTCCAAAGATAGAGAGGGCATGTGCGGCGATACTCCTTGCACTGACATGAAAAACCGCCGGCAGGAATTCACCGGAGATCTTATACATGTTCGGTATCATCAAAAGAAGGCCCTGTGAGGCAGTGAAAGTACAGGAGAGGGCTCCTGCCTGAAGTGAACCATGAAGGGCTCCTGCAGCACCGGCTTCCGATTGCATTTCTTCAACTTTTACAGTCTCTCCGAAAATGTTCTTCCTGCCGTAAGCAGCCCACTCATCAATATACTCCGCCATAGTGGATGAGGGAGTGATAGGGTATATACATGCAACTTCACTGAACATATACGCTACATGAGATGCCGCATAGTTTCCATCACAAGTTATAAATTTTTTCTTTTCAGTCATAATATGTTTATTTTTAAGTCTTTACAGGTTCAAAAATGATATACGGATTTGGCAGCACGAAATTAGTAAATTATATGTATAAGGTTTTTAATTTCGGGTAAAATTAGGCCTTGTGTACTTAATTTATACTGATTTTAGATTGCCGGAGGTTTATGTGATTAAATTTTTTTACATACTTTTATGCAGTCGAAAAATGAAATTGGAGTAATCCATTATAAAAAACCTAATTCTTATAAAATGGACTTGAAAACAAAATATATGGGGGTTGAATTGAAAAACCCTGTGATCATTGGTGCAAGCAACCTTGTGACTGACCTGAGGTCTTTAAAAAAGATTGAAGAAGAGGGTGCTGCTGCCGTTGTATATAAAACATTATTTGAAGAGCAGATCCACCTGGAGAACCTGCAGAATCACCAGGCTGAAGAAGACTATGCAAACAGGCATGCAGAAATGTCTGGCTCAATTTACCCTTCCTTTGAAGAAGCTGGCCCGGAAGCATTTCTTGCAAGGCTTAAAGAAGCAAGAGAATTTCTGGGTATACCACTTTTTGCCAGTCTCAATTGTGTATATGATGAAACCTGGGAAGAATATGCAAAGAAGATCGAAGATACCGGTGTTGCCGGGCTGGAACTGAATTTTTATGCGATTCCCAGGACCTTTGACATTGATGGCCGGTCTATTGTGACCGAACAGCTTGATATACTTGAAAAAGTCAAGAAAGCAGTTAAAATTCCCGTGGCTGTTAAGCTGAGCCCTTATTATACGAATCTGCTGTATGTTATATCGGAAATGGATAAAACCGGCGTGGATGCATTTGTATTGTTTAACCGTTTATTCCAGCCCGAGATAGACATCGACCTGGAAGAGCACTATTTCCCTTACAACCTTTCCACACAGAATGATAACAGGATCTCACTGCGCTATGCCGGATTGCTTTATGGCGAGACCAGGGCGGCTATCTGTTCCAATACAGGAATATTCACCGGTGAAGATGTGATCTCAATGATCCTCGCCGGAGCCAATGTAGTACAGATCGTAAGTACTTTATATAAAAATGGTATCGGACAGATCAGCACCATTCTGAATGAGGTGGAAACCTGGATGAAGAAGAAGAATTACAAAGGTCTGGATGACTATAGGGGCAAGCTGTCTAAAAAGACCCTCAACGATCCGTTCACATACAAGCGCGCACAGTATGTGGATATCCTGATGAAATCAGAAGAGATCTTTAAGAAATATCCGATGGTGTAGAATTGGGTGCAGGGTACCGGATACCGGATACTGGGTGCAGGGTATTGGGTCATCCGAACTCACACAGTCTCAAAGTCTCTGACTCTCTGACTCTCTGACTCTCTGATTCTCTGATTCTCCTTCAACCCTCCAACTCTTCACAAGGCACTCGGAACTCCTCATTAC
>JABMQZ010000158.1 GCA_013202965.1 Bacteroidota bacterium
AACGACCATCATTTCATCACCTCTGATCATGGCATTCAAAGGGTGCTGGAAGGATTTGAAAAGGAATGCCTTTATGTTGATCCCAAAGGAATAATCCTTGAAGGATTCAAGCATGGTTTTTTTGGAGCTTGCTGTGGCCTTCATCAGGGGAAAATGTTACTGCTGGGCACGCTGGATCATTACCCGGAGGGAGAAAGGGTGAGGCAGTATCTCTCCGGCCTGCAGATTGAGATCATAGAATTGTACAATGGCCCTCTCTTCGATGGCGGAAGTATATTATTTGCAGAAAATATCTGAGAGTGTTGAGAATAGATGTAATTTTGGGCACTTGCAAAGACTTGATTAATTGACTTATACAAAAAGCAAAAAGCAGTTTTAATGAAAAAAATAACCTTAACATTCCTTATCTTCTTACTTGCTTTTTCCTTTACTTATGCACAGGAAAAGCAAAAAAAACAAAAGCAAAACAAAAATCTTCCAACACCACTCATTGAAGTCATGGGAGGGATGGGTTTAAGCTCTGTGGCAGGAAGCCTGTCATCGACAGAAAAGCGCCTTACCGGCTTGTTCGGAGCAGGAGCCACCATCCCTGTTTCTGCACAGAATAATATCCATGTAGAACTGGCTTATACCTTCCAGGGCTTCAAATATAAATTGCCAAAAACTTATGTAGTGGATACCGTTACCATTGACCTGAAATCGGCTGAACAACGTTTTAATTATGTCAAGCTAAATGTGATGGACAAGTACTTTATTGATAAAAAAAGGACTTTTTATGTCAATGGCGGTTTCTATCTTGCCTACCTGTCCCAGGCACGTTTTCAGGTAAGCTGGGATACTAAAGATGAGAAATTAGAAGAACTTGATGAAGGAAATGAGAGTGATTTTAAAACCTTTGATTTTGGCCTGAACGCTGGAGTAGGTGTAAGGCTGGGCAACAAGCAAGCCAGTAATTTTACCATTGAAGCCAGGCTTTCATACGGACTCATTAATGTTGCCAAACCTGCTGCTGATGGAAGAACTTTCAACGAACATAACATCTACGGCATCCTGAAATTTGGGGTTGATATTCCGGTATGGGAATAGCTATGAAAACAAGATTTACTTTTTTAATCCTCATACTGCTTCTCACGGCAACTGCTGCCGGTGCACAAGACATTATCTTTAAACGGACGGGGAAAGAGATACAGGCCATCGTGGTGGATATATCCCCGGGTGTGGTTAAGTATAAGAAATTTGATAATAAAAATGGCCCGGTATTTTCTATTGCCCGTGAACAGGTGGAAAAGATCATTTATGAAAATGGCAAAACAATAGATTTTACAAAACCGGAGCGGGATATTGAAGAGCATGAGCAGGAAAATATCCTCCCACCTGAAAAAACATCTCCGACATTAGGCTGGCATCTCGGCATAGGGGCAAGCAATCTTTATGGAGATATCGAAGGGAGCAAAATGCAGACCGCATCGGCCATCGGGGTATCCTTTACCCTTCCTGTGGGAAGGAAGAATACTTTATTGTTTGAGGCTGATATTCTCTCCCTTGGGTGTACCTTTGAGGATATGGACTACATCGACCACCGTGACAGTTCCAGGGTTGTGATCACCAATGCCAGTGAAGATCTGGGGTATATAGGCCTGGTGGTTATGGACCGGTATTTTCTGAATGAAAAGCGAAATTATTTTTTAGAAGGGGGCATTTACGGATCCTTCCTGATGGATGCAACAATGCTGGGAGATGCTGAGATCACTGATACGACAGGAATGATCATCAGTGGCAGCTTTGAAGACAAATTACTGGATTTTTATTCGTCATTTGATTTTGGCCTGGCCGGTGGAATAGGAGGAAGAATACCCATTGACAAAAATGGGAAATGGCATATAAGTGCCGGAGCCAGGTTTTATTACGGCCTGGTAAACATTACCAATATCGATATTCCGGGGCTGGACTATAAAGAATCAAATATCTATGGCTTGATATTCGTAGGGGTAGACATTCCAACCAGGTCAAAACAGTAAAATATTTATTAATTTCGCAAACCTAAGAATACACCTGTCAGCAGTACACACAGGCGGTAAAACACACACATATGTTAAGAACACATACCTGCGGGGAGTTAAGGCCGGAAAATATTAATGAAGAAGTCCGCCTGAGTGGCTGGATTCAGAAAATAAGGGATAAAGGTGCATTGATCTGGATTGACCTGCGCGACAGGTACGGCATCACACAGCTTTTGTTTAAGGAAGAGGATACGGATCCTGAGTTGTTAAAAAAAGTCAGGTCCATGGGCAGGGAGTATGTGATCTCGGCCACAGGAACCGTCATCGAAAGGGAATCGAAAAACCCCAATATCCCGACGGGGGATATAGAGATAAAAGTCACTGGGCTTGACATCCTGAATCCTTCAAAAGTGCCTCCCTTTACCATAGAGGATGATACAGACGGCGGTGAAGAACTTCGTATGAAATTCCGCTATCTCGACCTTAGGAGAAAGCCTTTAAGAACGAATCTTGAACTGCGCCACCGCATGGCGATAGAAGTCCGGAACTATCTCGATCAACAGCAATTCTTTGAGATCGAGACTCCTTATCTGATCAAATCGACACCGGAAGGCGCACGCGACTTTGTGGTGCCGTCAAGAATGAATGAAGGTGAATT
>JABMQZ010000159.1 GCA_013202965.1 Bacteroidota bacterium
GCTTATTAGGAAACCTCGCGGCAAGCCACGAGGAATCATTTGATTCAATCAGCATAGCAAAATTGAAAACTTTCCTGCGCATATGGCCATTTCTCCTCCTCCTGTGTTTTGCATCAGGTGTTTACGGGCAAAGCTATTCACTGGAGATCAGGCCGGCAGACAGTGCTGAGTTGAAATTTATGAAAAGGCTGAATTTCAAGGCTAAACACCCGAACAAGCTGTCTGCACATCAAGAGCTTAATCATATTCTGCAATATTTTTATGCAAAAGGGCACATCACTGCCAGCATCGATTCGCTCCGGGAAGATTCCTCAGGACTCATTGCATGGCTGTATACAGGAGAAAAGTATAATATGTCAGTCATCCGGACTGGAAACATAGACCCGGTGATCCTGTCCCAGAGTGCTTACAAAGAGAAATTATTCACCGGCAGGCCCTTCAACCATAAAGAAATTACCCGCCTGACCAATAATATCATCCTTTATTGTGAGAATAATGGCTATCCATTTGCTTCCGTAAGGCTTGACAGTGTCAGGATTGGGAAAAACAATAACATTTCTGCCAGTCTAAACCTTACACTGAACCAGAAGGTAAGCATCGATACCATCATCATTAAAGGTAACTCGAAAATACACAGGAAGTTTATCACAAACTATTTTGGTATAAAAGCCGGGAGTATTTACAATGAAGCGAAAATTAAGAGAATAGAAAGCAAATTACAGGATCTTCCTTTTGTATCAGTGATCAAGCCTTATGAAGTGGTATTTATCGCTGATAAGGCGAGCGTGATACTCTACCTCGACAAAAAACAGGCCAGCCAGTTTGACGGGATCATTGGCATCGCCCCAAACGATGAGACGACAGGAAAGCTTCTGTTGACCGGTGATGTTAAATTGAAACTGATGAGTGCTTTTAACAGGGGGGAACTTATTGACTTCAACTGGCGCAAGCTTGAAGCTAAAAGCCAGGACCTGAAGTTTCGTTTTAATTTCCCATTTCTTTTTTCAAGCCCTTTTGGCATTGATTACTATTTTCATCTGTATAAAAAAGACACTTCCTTTCTTACACTTACAAATAACCTTGGCATCCAGGTTTTATTCAACGGCTATAACCATATCAAGGCCTTCTATGAAAATCAGCAGTCAAACCTGCTCAGCACAAGCGGGCTTGAATTTGCAACCACACTTCCGGAATATGCTGACATTTCAAGTAGCCTGTATGGATTAGGTATAGAGTTTAATAAGCTGAATTACCGCTACAACCCACGCAGTGGATATCGCTTCGACCTTTCCGGGGCAATCGGCCTGAAAAAGATACGCAAAAACCAGGATGTGAACCAGGCCCTGTACGACAGCATTCCACTCAGCAGCACCCTGTACAGGCTCCACCTTGGCGCTGAACTCTTCATTCCATTATTTAAGAAAAGCACACTGTTGATCGGTAATAAAAGCGGATACCTGGAAAACGAAAATCTTTTCGACAATGAATTATTCAGAATAGGCGGTCTGAAAACCCTCAGGGGCTTCGATGAAGAATCGATCACGGCTTCTCTATATTCTATTTTCACCCTTGAGTTCCGTTACCTTTTCGATGTAAATTCTTTCTTTCAGGTCTTTTTTGACGGATCATTTTATGAACGTAATTCCTCCTCCGGCTATATTAATGACACCCCCTTTGGATTTGGCGCCGGCCTGAGCTTTGAGACCCCTGCGGGAATCTTTGCCTTTAGCTATGCGCTTGGCAGCCAGCGGGGCCAGCCCGCCAAATTCAGAACATCAAAGATCCATTTCGGCCTCACGGCGACATTCTGATCGCTAAGAGGGGAAGAGGGGCCACTTCTTCTATCATCTATCCCAATCTCCTTCCACAATCTAAAATCTAAAATTCAACACCTAAAACTCAAGCAATTCAACCCACACTGCCAAAATCTGATAAAAGTTACTAATTGAGCTAAAGTGCCTAAAGTTTAGAGTGCGAAGTTCCCGGAATCTGGTATCCGGAACCCGGCACCCATTTATCCAGTATCCATTATCAGTTTGCCTTAATTATATTTTTACTATATTGCACGGTTTTATTAACCAAACTTAGCAAAATGAAGAAACTTACTTTATTCGTATTTCTAGTTGCGATCTGCTCCTGGGCTGTATTTGCCGGAGGATATCAGGTCAGATTGCAGGGCCAGAAGCAGACAGGTATGGGCCTTGTGGGTTCACCCTTCGCTCTTGGCGCAAGCAGCATTTTCTATAATCCCGGTGGTTTATCCTTCATGGAAACTAAATTTAGTTTTTCTGTTGGCGTAAGCGGGATTATATCAAATGCCATTTTCCAGAAAGATGGCACAAATTACCAGGCCAGGACAGATAACCCGCTTAGTACTCCATTTTATATTTACGGAGCGGGCAAGATAAATGACAAACTCTCCATAGGGCTTGGAATTTATACACCCTTTGGGAGCACTGGCAAATGGGATGATGACTGGGCAGGCAGATACCTGATCCAGAATATCTCACTGTCGGCGATCTATATCCAACCCACGATCTCATATAAGTTTAATAACATTGTCTCTGTCGGAGCCGGTTTTGTATATGCCTACGGAAAGGTAGACATGAATAAAGCCGTTTTCTTTAATGAAAACTCAACAGCAGAACTGAGTGGCACTACAGGAAACATTGGCTACAATATCGGTGTGATGGTAAGGCCAATGGAGAAATTGAGCATAGGTATTGACTACCGTTCCAAGATCATGATGAATATCGAGGGTGGTGATGCCACCTTTAAGGTACCGGCATCATTATCAACAACAGTTCCTGAAAACAATAAGTTCGATGCTTCTTTACCGATGCCTGCCAATCTCGATATTGGTATCGCATATGCATTCAATGAAAAGTTCACCCTTTCAGCAGAACTTAATTATGTGATGTGGAGTGTATATGAAGATCTCACTTTTACTTTTGAAGAACAGAACGACCTTCTTGGCTCGGTCAACCCGAGAAAATACAAAGACACTTTTATTGGTCGCATCGGAGGCCAGTACACCCTGAACGATATGTTCACATTCAGGACCGGGTTTTATTATGACCCCTCCCCGACCGACGACGAGTATTTCACTCCTGAAACAGTCAGTCTGAACACCGTAGCATGGACCTTAGGTGTAAGCATTGTTCCTGTGAAAAACCTGAGCATTGACCTATCCTATCTGCAACTGCACGGACTGGAAACTGAAAAATCCTATATAGATGCCAACTTCAGTGGCACGTACAAGGTTATTACTGCCATTCCCGGTCTTGGGGTAAGCTATAATTTTTAATCTTAAAAGAATAAAGCTATGAAATTAAAATACTACTTATTTATATTGTTGCTCGTTGCAATTGCTTCATGTAAGCCGGAAATTGACGAGTTCTCGCCCAGTAAGGGAGGTGCAGATTTTACAAGTTTTATCGCCGTGGGCAATTCACTCACTGCAGGATATGCTGATGGTTCCCTCTACAAATCAGGACAGGAAGCATCTCTCCCCAACATCCTTGCAAAGCAATTTGCTTTTGTCGGTGGTGGTGACTTCAAACAACCCATGATGCTTGACGATTTTGGATTTGGTTTTGAAGGTGCCACACCTGTACCGAAACTGGTATTGGGGATGAAAACCGATTGTACGGGAGCGACAAGCATGTCGCCTGTCCGCGCTCCGGTTAATGTTAATATAGCCAATTTTGCATCCGTCGCTGCCGAGGGGCCTTATAATAATATAGCTGTACCCGGAGTGAAAACCTTTCACTTCTTTGTCGATCAGCTGGCCGCTGTAAATCCTTATTATGACCGTTTTGCTCCTGATCAGACAACACCACTGATCAACTTAACTGCCGGCATTGATGCAACCTTCTTTGCATTGTGGATAGGAAGCAATGATGCGCTCTCCTATGCCCTGGCCGGTGGCGCTGCAGATTCGCTTACGGATCCGGCACAGTTTGCTTACTTTTATGATATGATCCTTACCTCCTGTATTCAGAACCAGCCCGGTGCTTACGATGATGCAAAAGGTGTTGTTGCAAATATCCCGGACATCATGTCAATACCTTACTTCAGTTTTATGAGCACACAAATCCCTTATAACGGAATGATGCTGGATGCAGATCAGGCAGCAGGATTAACCATACTTTACGAAATGTATGGACATCCTGAAATTACTTTCCAGGAAGGCCCGAACCCATGGGTGGTACAAAATCATGACGGAAGCTGGGGAAGGATGACAGCGGATGACCGCTTTCTGATGTCGATGCCTACTGACTCAATGAAGTGTAACGGAATGGGAGTGGCAATTCCACCTCCGGATGATCCGGCACCATTCCCAATCCCACATAAATATATACTGGATAAAGCTGAAATCGCAGACATCAGGGATCATATTGCACAATATAATGCCAGCATCTTTGAATTGTCGACCTTATACAATCTTGCACACGTTGACATGAGTAAATTGTTGGTGGAAGTTGAAAGTGGTATCACAATGGATGGCATAGACTTCACCGCAACATTTGTACAGGGAAATACATTTTCTCTTGACGGAATTCACTGTACCCCTATTGGATATGCCCTGCTGGCTTATAATTTCATTGAAGCTATTAATGCAACTTATGGAGCAAAAATTCCACAGGTGAACCTTACTGATTATCAAGCAGTGCAATATCCTTAATTGAAAGCTGAATAAATACAAAAACGGATCTTTTAGACCAAAGGGAGAAATCTTAGAATGCATTAAGGTTTCTCCCTTTTTCTTAATAATAAATAGGTGAAAAATTCTTATACTGCAGGCTTAATCTGAGAGCCTGTTTTGTAATTCGGCACTCCCGGCACCCGGTATCTGGAACCCACTACACAATAAGGAATAAACAAAATATGAAGAATAAACTTGTTTTCGCAACCAACAATAAGCACAAGCTGATGGAGATCCGGAAAATTATCCCCCCCGGCTTCGAGATACTGAGTTTGGAAGATATTGCTTGTTTTGAGGATATTCCGGAAACTGCCAAAACACTTGAAGGCAATGCCGGTTTAAAATCCGGCTATGCTTATTTACATTATCAAAAAGATTGCTTTGCCGATGATACAGGCCTTGAAGTTAATGCTCTTGGCGGTAAGCCCGGGGTACATTCTGCAAGATATGCCGGTGAAGATGGCGATGCAGAAAAAAATATCGAAAAGCTACTAAAGGAACTGAGAGATGTCACAAACAGAAAGGCCAGGTTCAGGACTGTAATCTCGCTGATTATGGGAGGAAAAGAGGAATTATTCGAAGGCATCGTTGAAGGGCAGATAATACATGAAAAACGTGGCAGCGATGGATTTGGATATGACCCTGTTTTCCTGCCGGATGGTTATGATCAGACCTTTGCCGAGATGCCCCTCGAGCTTAAAAACAGTATCAGTCACCGTGGAAGAGCCACAAGAAAATTGATTGATTATTTGTCTGATCTATAAGCCTTATTTTGAAAAGGCTTGTTCGATTGCCATTGAAAACAGTTCTCTTAAAGAAATGCCTTCTTCCCGCGCCTGCCGGGGAACAATACTGTTTGGTGAGAGGCCGGGAATGGTGTTCACCTCGAGAAAATACAGTCCGGCATCATTGAAAATATAATCAAACCTGACAAAGCCTTTACAATTCAGTTTTTCAAAGAGCATTTCAGAAGTTAAGCGGCAATGCTGTTCAATTGCAGCAGGAACTTGAGCCGGTGTGATCTCTTCAGCCATGCCATCGGTATACTTTGCCTCGTAATCAAAAAATTCATTTTTACTGATTATTTCGGTTAGCGGAAGTGAGCGCGCCATCCCATGATAGTTGATTACTCCACAACTTATCTCCTTGCCGGGGATATAGCCTTCTACCAGAACCTGATCATCCTCGACAAACGCTTTTTCAACAGCTTCGGGCAATAATCCCGGCTGCTCAACCTTCGACATGCCCACACTGGATCCGCCATTATTTGGCTTCACAAAACAGGGCATGCCCGTAGCCTTGACAGCAGATTCAAAATCAGCATCCTTCCCTTTTATAAAAAGTACTGAGGGTGCCACCATGATCCCTAAATCGGAAACAAAATGATTGCAGAAATACTTGTTAAAGGTCAATGCTGAGGTGGCCTGTCCACAGGCAGTAAAGGGAATCCCAAGCATTTCCAGGTAGCCCTGGAGCTTTCCATCCTCTCCCGGTGTCCCGTGAATGGCAATGAAAACGGCATCAAAAACGATTTTCTTGCCCTGTAGCAGCAGGCTGAAGTCATCCCTGTTGATCAGGATTTTTTCACCATCCTCCGAAGTATATACCCATTCATTATTTCTGAAAATAATCAGGTAGGATTCATATAAGTCCGGATCAAGATGCTGCTTAACAACAGCAGCACTTTTGATGGAAATTTCAAACTCGCCTGAATCACCGCCCGCAGCAATGGCAATTTTCTTTTTCATAATATAATTTTCAAATCTTCGGCCTTAGTCTTTATAATACTAACGTTATGCCCGGATAAATTTATACAATTAATTTTTATCTTTGCAAGCAACAGGCAATATCAATTGTTTTTTATTTTAATTTTGAAGCAATTCAGGCGAAATCACCTGTCATACAAGCATAAACAGAAAGGATCAATGCATGTCATTTTTAAAATTTCTTTTTAAAAGAAAATTTTACCTTCACCTGGGATTGTCGATATTGCTTACAGTGGTCCTTTTCTTTATTGTCTTGCAGTTCATCAAAATCTATTCCAATCACGGCGATACATATGTTTTACCCGATTTTTCCGGTATGACCCTGGGGGAAATTGAACAGAATAATTATGATCAACTGTATGAATTTATTGTAATAGACTCCATTTTCGACTCAGGCAACCCAAAAGGTTCTATCGTGATCCAGAACCCACCTGCCGGCTCAAGAGTCAAGCAGTACAGGAAAGTTTATATCACACTTGTAGCCTTTTCAACAGAAAAAGTTGAGATGCCCGACCTGATTGACCTCAGTCTTCGGCAAGCTGTGAACAGTTTAAGAACCAAAGGCTTGCAACTTAACAGCCTGCAATATGTGGAGGATTTTGCAGGAAATGCTATTCTGGAACAATTATTTAATGATGAAGTCATCGAGCCCGGAACCATCATTGACAAAGGATCCGGTATAGATCTCGTGGTCGGCCTTGGCCATGACAACAGGGCGGCTGTTCCATTTTTAGCCGGACTTACACTTCAGGAAGCGAGAGATGCAATCCACAAGGCTTCTTTTAATCTTGGTACTGAATATTTTCTCGACGCTGAGGATCCCATGCATAACAGGGTATACAGGCAAGCTCCTGCCTGGTCGGAAGAAAGAAGCCTGAACAAAGGCAGTAAAATCAATATTTCCCTGCGTTCTGACCTTAGCTTTAACTTTGAAGCACTGATCCAGGAACTCAGGCCCGACACCCTGTATGTTGCAGACACAACAAAACTGCCGGATCCGGAGTTTTAATTTGAAATAAAGAAAAGAAAAAACAATGAAATCCTTAATACTACTATTAATCTGCATACTCATATTCCAGGGGCGCCCTTCAGCACAGGAAGAGGTGGTGGGACTGTATTCCAACCCGAAAATAAAACATGAACTGAAGATGATGGAAGCCAGTGGACAGATCGCTTCCAGAACAGAGCAGCTTTTCCCCCGGCCAATACATCTTCCGGTTTTCGATGACTTTCATACAGATCATATATTCCCTGATACTGCCTGGTTCAGTGACATGGACGCCTTCATCAATGATGATTTTCCATACAGATCCGTCAATATTGGAGCCGCCACCATGGATGCGATCGATGCCTACGGCAATATTTACCCTGATGCAAGCATGTTCCCATTTGTTGCTGATCACCTGACATCAAGGCCTGTACGCCTGGATTCTTTGTTCCTTCCCGGGGAAACACGGGCCATTACCCTTGCCGATTCAATATACTTTAGTTTTTTCTATCAGCCACAGGGACGGGGCAACCCGCCTGAATCGTTTGATTCATTGGTTCTGCAATTCGGCCATTATGCCGGAGATTCTGTTTTCGCCTATATGGATTCCATCACCGTAGCGGTAAGTGCATATCTCAGTAATCCCAACGACACCATATTCCCTTTTGACACCCTCTATGCCCCTTCACAATGCAATCCCGGGGTTTATATGATCAATTATGACACCCTTGTATGGGATGAGATGGTGACGGTACCCTGTGATTCCGTTTTCGAAGCCAGTGTACAGTGGGAACATGTTTGGTCGACTGAAGGAATGCGCATCGACACCTTTTACACCAGGTATAATACTTATTCCCGCCAGGTGATGATCCCGGTCACTGACAGCCTGAAATACTATAATAAATACTTCTATTTCCGTTTCTTCAATTACGCCAGTCTTGCAAGTGACAATAACCCCAGTTGGAAGAGCAATTGCGATCAGTGGAATATAGATTACATTTATCTTAATATCGACCGCACAGCCGCTGATACCGTATACAGGGCCATTACCTTTGCCGAAAGGGCCCCGTCATTCCTGAGCGATTTTACTGCCATGCCATTACGTCAATACAGGAATGATCCGACCAACCAGCTAAAAGATTCCCTAAAGCTGTTTATTACCAACCTGAGTGCTGATACTTTCAACGTATTTTACAAATATCTCATTGACGAGCAGGGAGGCTCATACAGCCATATCTATAATGGAGGATTTGCAAACCTTTATCCATTTTACCTCACCGGTTATCAGAGCTGTGCCAGTGTTCCGCAGCATGCCTGCCCGCCCAGGGATTTCCTCTTTCCGCTGAGCAGTCTGGCCGACAGTTCGAGTTATAATGTGAGGCATGTGATCCATGACCAGAGCAATCCCGATCTGGGAGACACCATTCATTTCATACAAAAGTTTTATAATTATTATGCTTATGATGACGGCACACCCGAACTGGGCTATGGCCTTAGCCTTGCAGGAGGCAAGGCCGCTTTCCGCTTTACTTTGAACATAGCCGACACACTTAAAGGGGTCGCCATGTTTTTCAACAGGGTTCAAGATAATGTGAACGACCAGTTCTTTACTTTGAAAGTATGGGATAACAATAATGGAAAACCCGGAAATGTAATCTGGCAACAGGAATCCCTAAAACCAAAATTCAGCGATGAGCTATACCGGATGCAGATATACCAGATAAATCTTTCACTTCCGCTGATCGGAACATTTTTTATTGGCTTTGAACAAACTACCGCAGACCTGTTAAATATAGGCTTTGACACACATCATGATGCATCTGAGCATACATTCTATAACACTTCCGGCAACTGGGAACAGTCAATGATGGCCGGTTCCATGCTGATGAGGCCGATACTTTCTACCTTCTATGATCCCTTCCTCGAGGAAGAAAACCTGCCGGATTACACCTGGAATATTTACCCAAACCCGGTAAGCGGAAAGCTGTTACATATTCAAAACTCCATGGTATCCGAAGCAGATCTGAGCAGCAGCCATACAACGATCAGCATCTATGATATGCCCGGCAGGAAACTGCTGAGTATGCCATACAATAATACCCTAAGCATTGACAAATTACCGCGGGGCATGTATCTGCTGCATATCATGAATGAGGACCATAGCATCAATTATATTCACAAACTCCTTGTAAACAATTAGGGCCAGTCTATGCCACCTACTGAAGATTTTAATGAGCAGGAAAAAGAACTGTTTGAACATCACCGCTTCATTGCAGATCCCGGACAGGGGCCTCTAAGGATTGATAAGTTCCTGATGATGCACATCGAGAACGTATCAAGAAATAAGATCCAGCAGGCAGCAGCAGCCGGCAGCATCCTTGTCAATGAGAAGCCGGTGAAGCAGAATTATAAGGTACGGCCCGGTGATGTTATATCCATTGTGCTTACAGAGCCCCCACGTGATACGGAGATCATTCCGGAAGACATTCCGGTAGATATTATTTATGAGGACAATGACCTGATGCTGATCAATAAGCAAGCCGGCATGGTGGTACATCCGGCCTATGCCAATTTTACGGGAACACTGGTAAACGCCCTCACGTTTTACCTTAGAAAAACCAGCGGAAATGAAGAAGCCCAGCCATACCTGGTACATCGTATCGACAAAGACACTTCAGGTATTTTGCTGGTAGCAAAAAACGAACTGGCACAGACCAGGCTTGCCAAAGATTTCTTTGACCACAGCATCGATCGCAAATATACTGCCCTGGTCTGGGGTGATATGGAAGAAGACGAGGGAAGCATTACCGGCAATCTGGCAAGAAGCAAAAGCAACCGCAAGGTCATGGCCGTTTACCCTGAAGGTGAACAGGGTAAGCATGCGGTGACCCATTGGAAAGTATTGCAGAGGTTCGGCTATATTACAATGATTGAATGCGTACTGGAAACCGGAAGGACACACCAGATCCGGGCACATATGAAATACATTAAACATCCCATTTTCAATGATGCTTCTTATGGCGGTGACCAGATTCTGAAAGGCACGACTTTTACAAAATACAGGCAGTTCATTAAAAATTGTTTTTCCATATTGCCCAGGCAGGCTTTACATGCGCGCTCACTTGGCTTGAAGCACCCCATTACGGGTGAACACATGCATTTCGACTCGGAATTGCCTGATGACATGAAAGTTGTGGTGGAAAAATGGGGGAATTATGTTCAACACTTTAAAGAGTAGAGGGGAAGAGGAGAAGAGGAGAAGAGGAGAAGAGGAGATGGGGGGAAGAGAATAGTTTTGCAAAGGCTACAAAGACCAATCCTTTGTATTCTTGCTGGGGAGTATAGAATAGATTGTGTAAACGCTAACTGAGAAGAGATTTCCTCGAGCTTAAAAATCGAGAGAATCATTTTCTAACAAAAATTAGTATTAATTTTATATCAGTTAGCGATGAAAAAGAAACTTAACATTCCCAAAGAATTCTGGAAAGATTTCAAGGATCGAAAAGATTTTGATGAATTTTTCAGTGAACTTTTCAAAGAGGGCATTAGTCAAATGCTCAATGCCGAGATGACCGATCATCTGGGCTATGAGAAACATTCAAAAGAAGGTGAGAACAGTGGTAATTCCAGGAACGGGGATTACCCTAAAACCCTTAAAACAAACCTGGGGGAAATAACTGTAAACATACCACGAGACCGCAATGGTGAGTACGATCCCAAGGTGATCCCCAAGCATGAAAGCCGGCTTTCTGATGAGATCGCCCAGGTGATCATAGGACTTTATTCCCGGGGCATGAGTACTACAGACATACAACAGCAAGTAGAGCAGATCTACGGTGTCCAGGTTGACTCCACCAGTGTATCCAACATTACCAATGTTTTAACCGAATCGATCAAGGAATGGCAAAACAGGCCCCTGGAAGAAGTTTATTTTGTGGTCTGGATGGACGGCATATCGATCAAAATCCGGCATAATGGAAAGATCATTAACAAAACCATCTATCTGGTTATTGGGCTCACCCAGGAAGGCATGAAGCAGGTTTTAGGCATGTGGGTTGCACCCACTGAGAGTGCTTCTTTCTGGATGAGTGTCTTAACTGATCTGAAGGCCCGTGGAGTTGAGGATATCCTGATCGCCAGCACCGATAACCTTGCTGGATTTACGGATGCCATTAAAAGCGTATTTCCTCTGACCGTAACCCAGCTCTGTGTTGTTCACCAGGTCCGCAATTCCCTTAGGTACGTTGTCTGGAAAGAGAAGAAAGAGTTTACAGCAGACATGAAGCAAATCTATCATGCTGCCACCATTGAAGCAGCAGAACAAGCCCTTGAGAACTTTGAAAAGAAATGGGGTCAGAAATATGCATATGCTGTCAAATCCTGGAAAAACAACTGGGAGAACCTAACTCAATTCTTCGAGTACCCTCTGGAAATCAGGAAAATTGTCTATACCACAAACATCATAGAAAGCTTGAACCGTGGAATCCGAAAGTATACCAAAACAAAATCAATGTTCCCTCATGATCAGGCAGCGCTGAAAGCTGTTTATCTGGCAATAGGCAATATTGAAAATAAATGGACCATGCCCATCCGAAACTGGGGCATGATACTGCAACAATTTTTAATTAAATTTGAAGAAAGATGCAGAATTTAAATTTAGGCGTTTACACAAAGTTTTCTAAAGACCCTCTTGCTGCGGTACTTTAACGGCCCTTCGTGGTTAAAATTAATTTAACATTTAAAATTATTCTGACTACTGTCTTCTGACTACTAATAAACTACCAGCCACAGCTTATCTTCCATGACATTTGTTCTGATCCGAAGGATGTAGGTGCCTGAGTTAACATCAGCAAGTTGAATTTTATATATCCCTGTAATTATTTCAATGCTGTTATACTCCCGTACCAGCCGTCCCATGATATCAAACATCTGAACTTCGATAAACTCGAGCTGACGGCGGCCGAAATCAATGACTACATGATCATGAGCCGGGTTCGGGTAAATATTCGGGCTTACATGTATATATGCCATTCTGACCAGGGTATCGCTGTATTCTCCATCTCTTACATTCAAAACAACACTATAAGAACCGTAGTCGTAATAGGTAACCCCCGAAGGATCCTGACCGGAATACGAGGAAGGATTTCCGCCGTGGAAAGTCCAGTTCCATTGCTCAGGATCTCCACTTGACCAGTCTGCAAAAGTGATTTTTCCTCCCATGCTGATGATGGTTGTATCGGCTGAAAAATTTGCAGAAAGCACGTTCCCGTATCCAAAGCCATCCAGGTCCTGTACGCCTGAATTATCAGGATCGAGATATGGTTTCAGTTGTGCACCCCCCGGGCTACCGTTTGATGACCAATGGTAGGAAAACTTACCATAATAGTCAGGTGCTGTGGGATCGTTGCAGCTTGCTGCGCCACCCGTGAGCGTTCCAACCATTCGCCCGGAGGGGTCAAAGATTGGAGAACCCGAGGACCCTCCTTCTGTGACCCCATGGCCATTTTCCGTTTCCGCCCAGATAAGCTTCCAGTACTTTCCATCCGGGTCAACAGCAGTTTGTCCATAAGCCGTTGAAACAAGTGCAGCGGTATAAGTAGAGATTTTCTTGATATCCCCTTTCGGGTGATGAATACCCACCCCCGAAGGACTTGCCAGTCCGTTTCGGTTCCACCCGGAAAAATACGGATTATAATTTTCCGGTAACTTCTGACTGAGTTCCAATAACTTAAAGTCCGACCCGTAGATGGTTCCTTCCGGAGCCTGGGCAAGCAAACTCGAACCGATAATGGTATTAGACGGCGGATTTTCCAGAGGGTCATCACATGTAACGGACTCATAATTAAAATGAAAGACCCATTGTGAATAATCACTCAATGAAGCATTAGAACCACAATGTCTTGCAGTAATGAAATATGGTATACTGTCCAGCCTTGTATTGTTTATCAAGCTACCCGTACACAGATATGTTCCGGAACCAGCTTTGAGCACAATTTTTGCCACACTTCTCTTTTCATTCTGCCAGTTCTGCCCTTCCGGGCAATTCACATTTACTTCGCAGGGGCCTGATGCTCCCTTAAGAAACGGATCAGTTTCCCTGTATACATAATGAACCTGATAGATTTCAATCAGCGGTACAGCATTGGAATATGCCGGAGAATCATATTCGATCACTACTTCATCACCTTTTATCAACTCCGTTGCAAAATACCCACCTGATGGATTGTTCATCGAAGTAAATGCCCCGATAAGCTGCTCCCTGTTTTTCGAATACACAAAATATTTCCCCCCTTCCGGAATGCTGAAATAACGATAATACAGAATAAGTCCGAGGGCATTTTCTGCTTTAATGCCGAGTCTCAGAAAACGTCTGCCATCCTTGTATGTTGACCAGGTCCCATCATCCTGAAGGGCTATATCGGCTTGCATTGCAAGCCCAATCCTGTATGGCCCGGGCATGGCTGCCAAAGCGCGATCCTCTTCAATAACGGCATCCAGGTTCGGTGCCTGCAGTTCGATGATCCTGAATTCCTTATTTCCTGAACCCGCAGTAAAACTATCGGGAAATCCGCCCTCGCTGATCTGTGCTGAGATCAAAAGCGGAAGCAGGAAAAAGAATAAATTGAATATCCTTGTCATAGATGAACAAAGATAAATAAATGGCTTCAGAAAGTGAAGTTTTCAAAAATAAAAAAACCCGGCTACTTTCGTTCACCGGGTTAAAATAAAAACAATGTCTTCTATTTGATCAGAGTAAGCTTTTTATTTATTGTCTTTTCATTTATCTGCACCCTTACCATATAAATCCCGGCAGGTTCATGATTAAGATCAATGCTCAGTTTGTCAGTATCACTGGTGACCTCCTTGTGATAGACGACTTCACCCCTGGCATTGACAATATCAACCATGGCACCGGCGAGTCTGAGCTCTGTCATCTCAAGGATAATGGTACCCTGAGAGGGATTTGGATATACTTTCAATTGATTTTCGGCTTCGTTTTCGCCAATCCCAATTGAACCGACATGGATGTAATCAGTTTTTGTGAGGAAATCAGTTCCAAGGGCATTACTCACAGTTAACTTAATATCATAATCGCCAACAGCATTATAGGTAATAGATGGCGGGTTTTGTCCGGAGAAACTTCCCGGGCTTCCGCCAAAAAACTTCCATGACCATGTGGTCGGATCATTGATCGTTAAATCAGTAAATGTTACACTTTGGCCAACTTCAATGCTGGTCAAATCAGCCTCAAAATCAGCAAAAGGACCGTCAACAGTCACATATTCTTCTTTTGTGATGGTATCACTTCCGTATTGGTTTACAGCGATAAGCTTTACATCATAGCTACCCTGTGCATTATACTGGACAGCTGTTGGATTCTGCTCAGTGGAAGTTTCCGGAGTTCCACCTGTAAAAGTCCATTCCCATTCGACCGGATCGCCGGTAGTTTCATCTGTAAAGTCGACAGTTTCACCGGAATGAAGGTAGGTATTTGTGGCTGAAAAATCAGCTGCAGGGGCACCCACGATGATCATTTCCGTACTGTCTTTGGTATTTCCGCCAAGGGTATTGGAAGCAGTCAGGCTGACGTCGTATTTCCCTGCTGTATTGTATGTTATAGGAGGAGGTGAGATGCCTGTATATGTACCGGGAGTACCGCCTTCGAATGTCCACTCCCATTCGAGGGGATTGCCAGTGGTCATATCCGTGAAAAGCACTGATTCTCCCACTTGTAAAACAGTCTGGTCAGCAGAGAAATCCGGTATAGGTTCAAGACCGGTATAGATTCCATCCCATTTTTCCGGACCATAGTTACCCGGATCCAGCCAGGGTTTCAGGCGCTGGTTGATACCTACTCCCACCTTATCCCACGACCAGTATACTTTCCCATAGAGGCTGTATGCCGGGTTGTCACAATCATCCTGAGGACCTCCGGTCAGGTCACCAACCACCTGCCCATCCTGGTTGAAAAGAGGAGATCCGGAGGAACCGCCTTCAGTGATGGATGTGCCGTGAGGAGTTGTTTGATAGTAGATCTTCCAGTGAGATAATATACCATTGCCATTCCATTGCGATGAGGTAGCCTGTATGTTAAAGCTAGTGACCTTTTTAATATCACCTGCCGGGTGATGGAGATTCACACCACTGTCGGCACCAATATTGGTCCTGTCCCAGCCATTAAAATACGGGTCGTAAGAAACAGGCACATTATATTTCAGTTCGATCAGTAAAAAGTCAGACCCCGGAAATAATCCTCCCTGTGCCTTGAGGTCACAGCCGGTCATGGTATTGTTTGCCGGTCCCCAGGTTCCTGTGCAGGTTGCAGCTTCATAATTGAAATAAAAAATCCACTGGTTCATGTCGCTGGCTGTTGCACCCTCGCCACAATGGTGTGCTGTTAATACATAGGGGGTGAGATCCTGCTCGGTATTATTGATGAGTGTTCCGCTGCAAAAATAATAATTGAATCCGATCTTCATCAGCTGCTTGACCACACCTTTCTTCTCATCCTGCCAGTTGTCACCCTCAGGAGAACAGTTGACGTTGATCATACACCAGAGGGATCCACTTCTTTCAGGGCTGCTTTCAAAATATACGCCACGGTATGCATAAGCAAGTTCAGAAATGCTGATGAGCGGTTCTATGCTTTGTGCGGCGGGCTGGTAATATTCCAGGGTCACCACATCCCCCTGCACAAGCTGGTTGGCAAACATGCAATCGGGGTTGTTATTGTCTTGGGTATATGCTCCGATGATCTGAGTTTTATCTTCATTATAAACATACAGCTCACCACCGTAGGGCAGCCAGAAGTTGTCATAATATACACCAAGGGCCAGGGCTCCTTTAACTTCCAACTTCAGTCGCCAGATCTTGCCGCCATCGGGCAGTTCTGTCCATTCACCTGAGTTGTCAATATTTAAGTTTACCGGCACAGCCACAGCAGCACGATAGTGTGTGGGATCAGCCAGATCTTCGGCTTCGATGACTGCCATATCAGGAGCTTCAAATTGCCTGAAGTCGACCTGAAGAGGTAAATCCTGAACCAAAGAACTTTGCGGAAGGCCCTGCATACTTCTTTGTGCCTGGGTGTTTAGGGATAATGTCATTGATAATACTGCAATGATTACCAAGGAAGAGAATAAGTTTTTCATTTTATTGATATTTAGTTCAAGTTGTTAATCATTTGCAAAGGTATATATAAAGTTTTGAGTTTTGAGTTTTGAGTTTTGGGTGTAAATTATGGATTATGAATTATGGATTATGGGTCCAGACGTTGGTGGAAACAATGTGAAAAAAATAATACAGCGCCTTTTCCGGTGACCGGTAGCCGTTAACCCTTAGCCGTCAACCAATTATCTTTTTACTTGCAAACTTTATCATAAGCATGTAATTTTGCATAAAAAGACACCAACATGATCATCGTAACAGGAGCAGCAGGATTTATTGGAAGTGTGATGGTGGGCAAGCTTAACCATAAGGGCTTTACCGACATCGTAGCGGTGGACGATTTCTCCAATCCGCATAAAGAAAAGAACCTGGCTAACAAGGCGATCAGGGAAAAAGTTGAGCGAAGCATCTTTTTTGAATGGCTGGAGAAGCACCACAAAGACGTTGATTTCATTTTCCATATCGGAGCCCGAACGGATACCACTGAATTTGACATATCCGTTTTCGACGAGCTCAACCTGAATTACTCAAAGAGCATGTGGAATGCATGTGTAAATTACGGCATTCCGCTGGTATATGCCTCTTCTGCAGCCACTTACGGTATGGGTGAACTGGGTTATGATGACCGCCATGATATTATTCCCGAACTGAAACCGCTGAACCCATACGGCGAATCGAAAAACGAATTTGATAAATGGATACTGGAACAAAAGGAAAAACCGGTTTTCTGGGCAGGATTGAAATTTTTTAATGTGTACGGCCCCAATGAATTTCACAAAGGCAGGATGGCCTCCGTAATCTTTCATGCCTATAAGCAGATAAAAGAAACCGGGAAAGTGAAGCTTTTCAGGTCACACAATCCGGACTACGAAGACGGCATGCAGTTGCGCGATTTTATTTATGTGAAAGACGTGGTGAGTGTATTGTATTTTCTGATGACCTTTCGTGAAAAACCTGGGATATATAATCTGGGGACAGGCAAAGCACGTGCTTTTCTCGACCTGGCCAGGGGAACATTTACATCCATGAACCTTGAGCCAAACATTGAATTTATCGATACCCCTGAAGACATCCGCAACAAGTACCAGTATTTTACCGAAGCCAATATGGCCAAACTCCGTGGCACAGGATATGCCCATCCATTTTACTCCCTTGAAGAAGGCATAGAGGAGTATGTGCAGGGGTATTTGCTGAAGGACAGGCGGTTTTGATGTACAATTCTGTATTCTGTGTGTACAATTTACAATGTGATTGTTGATTTTCGATTGTCGATATGAATTGCCGATTGTCGATTTGAATTTTCGATTTACACGATTGCTCAATCTAACTTCTAAAATAAATTGAATAGTGTAAATTGAATATTTAACATCAGATTCTAAAATGTAAATCATTGTTGTCCGGTTAAAAAGATGAATTGCTTATCTGCTAAGTTTTATTCATTTGTATATGTGTCGCTCGACTCCGCTCGCGATGACAATTCTTGGTCTGTTTTTGGGAAGA
>JABMQZ010000160.1 GCA_013202965.1 Bacteroidota bacterium
TGACAAATACCTTACAAGCCGGTATCTGAGCTATCCTATTTTTTTCCTGCTCATGTGGGTGATGTTTGAAGCAACTTTTCTTGTCGGCTCCTACCCTATGGAATGGATTACTCAGCTTGTTGACATTACAGGAAGTTGGATCCATCAGAGCATGCCGGAAGGCATGTTCCGCGACCTCCTGGTCAACGGTATCATCGGTGGCGTTGGAGGGGTAATCGTATTCCTTCCTAATATCCTCATATTATTTCTCTTCATTTCCTTAATGGAAGATACAGGATATATGGCCAGGGTTGCCTTTATCGTTGATCGTATCATGCATAAGGTAGGCTTGCACGGAAGGTCATTTATTCCCCTCTTGATGGGATTCGGATGCAATGTTCCGGCAATAATGGCTACCCGAACCATCGAAAGCCGGAGCGACCGCATGGTGACCATGCTGATCACACCGCTGATGTCCTGCAGTGCAAGATATCCTGTGTATGTTTTACTGATTAGTGCATTTTTCACCAAAAACCACGGCACAATACTGTTTGCCATTTACCTCTTCGGCATCATGCTTGCGGGAATAGTTGCGATCATATTGAAAAAGACCCTCTTCCGCGCACAGGAAACGCCTTTCGTTATGGAACTTCCGCCATATCGTATTCCAACGGTGAAGAATATTCTCAGACATACCTGGTATAAAGGAGCCCAATATCTTAAAAAGATGGGTGGCATTATTCTTCTGGCTTCCCTGATCATCTGGTTGTTAGGATATTTCCCAAGGAATGATTCCCTCCTGAGCAATTATGATGAGCAATCCGCAAAAGCCATGGAAGATTATGAGATACAGACACAGCAAAACAGGGGAAATCCCGAACTTATTCAAATGCTTGGCCATGAAAAAGACCTGAGGCTCACGGACATTCAAAGAAGAAAAGAAAGCCACAGGCAGGAACTTAGTTTTATCGGTAGAATCGGTCACTTCATTGAGCCTGTGATGAGACCCCTGGGATTTGACTGGAAAATGAGCATCAGCCTGATCGCAGGCGGTGCTGCAAAAGAGATTGTTGTCAGCACCATGGGGGTCTTGTATGCAAGCGGAGACTCAGATAATGATAGCGGGCTGATAACAAAAATCAGGGAGCAGACCTATGAGGCAGGGCCCAGAAGCGGGGAAAAGGTATTTACACCCCTTGTTGCATTCTCGTTTATGATCTTCGTATTGATCTACTTTCCGTGTGTGGCAGTGCTTGCAGCAGTGAAAAAAGAATCAGGAGCGTGGAAATGGGCATTGTTTGTTGCTGTTTATACAACAGGACTTGCATGGCTAATGTCGTTTTTGGTGTATCAGGTGGGTGGTTTGTTCTAAGATGCGACATACGTCATGCATTCGGTATCAGAAACTTCTTCCATCTTAAATCTTCTATCTTCTATCTCCATCTTAAATCTTCAATCTTCAATCTTCAATCTTCAATCTTCCATCGCCTTCTCATTGTCCTTCGTGTAACTTTATGAAAACCCTTCGTACCCTTTGTGGTAAAAGAAACTGATTTCTGATTTTCCGCCAGAGCGAAACGAAGAAGCTCGAATTGCACCAATCAACATTAAAATTACCGGAAAACCCCTACCTTTACTGTTTATCAAAAGCAATACAGGATTTTGATAAATAAGGAACACATAAAAACTTATTACCCACAAGCGGTATCCAGGTAATATCATATTTTATGTAGATGTTACAATTATATCAGATAAAAATAAAAAAATCAGATTGACAATAATTGAAAATCTGGGAAGAGGGTGTACCATTTATTTTGGCAAAACAGCTCAGGCATTAAAACAAACTGAAATTATTTATACATTAACAACAAGGCTGGACTTAGCCCAACTGCACACAGAGAAAAAAAAAGATAAAGATGCAAGAGGAGGCATGATAAAAAAAAGACCGATGTAAAAAAACAGAAATACAACAAGCCCACGAATAGTACTCATACCCGTCTGGCCCGCATGGCATAACAAAGCGGCGGACAATCAGGCGGGTTTTTTTCTTACAGCCTTTAAACTATATAAATATGATAAAATCAAAGAATAGTGCAGATATCCTTCAACGAATGTTGAATTGGACGGAACGAGCTGGCAATGCTTTACCACATCCGGCCACACTTTTTGCACTATTTGCCATCAGTGCACTGGTTTTTTCAGCCATTGGCCATGTATTGGGATGGGAGGTTATTCATCCGGGAACCAGGGAAGTTGTCAGATCAGTTAATCTTTTATCCCATGATGGTATTGCGCGTATTCTGCTTGAAATGGTAGATAATTTCACAGGATTTGCTCCCCTTGGAATTGTACTCGTAGCCATGCTCGGCATAGGTATTGCCGAAGAGAGTGGACTGATAAATGCTGTAATTCGCTTGCTGGTATTGAATTCACCCAGGCATCTGCTAACATTTGTAATTGTTTTCACCGGTATATTATCAAATGTTGCATCAGATGTTGGATATGTATTGCTAATACCACTTGCAGGAGTGATCTTCCTTGCTGTTGGCAGACACCCTATTGCCGGCATGGCAGCAGCTTTTGCAGGTGTATCGGGTGGATTTAGTGCCAATCTGGTTTTGGGAACCGTTGACCCCTTGCTGGCTGGATTATCTCAGGAAGCAGCCCGAATTCTCGATCCCACCTATTTGGTTAATCCAACTGCCAACTACTTTTTTATGGTGGCATCCACATTTGTCATTGCCTTTGCAGGCACCTTTGTTACTGAAAAAATTGTTGAACCAAGACTGGGTAAATATAAAGGTGAAGTTGCAGAAAAAGACAAATCCTTCGATAAGCTTTCAAAAAAAGAGAAAAAAGGTTTGCTGTTTGCTTTGATTACTCTAATAGTCATCATGATCATAACACTTTTTGGAATCATTCCTGAAGATGGTTACTTCAGGGGAAGTGACGGAGGAATGCTCAGTTCACCCCTGATTCGCGGAGTGGTTGCTGTGTTGTTTCTTACTGCCGGCAGTATGGGCCTAGCCTATGGTTTCACTACAGGGGCTTTTAAGAATGATACAGATGTAATGAAAGGTATGTCCGCATCTATGAAAACTCTGGCCACTTACGTCGTTCTGGTGTTTTTTGCAGCTCAGTTTGTAGCATATTTCAAATGGAGTAATCTTGGAATAATTCTGGCTGTAAAAGGAGCTAATCTCCTGATGTCTGCCGACATAGGACTTATTCCGTTGATGATTCTTTTTGTCCTCCTTTCTGCCGCCATCAATATGCTGATGGGAAGTGCATCTGCCAAGTGGGCTATCCTTGCCCCCATTTTTATTCCCATGTTCATGATAATGGGTTACTCTCCGGAATTGTCTCAGGTTGTGTACCGTATAGGCGATAGTGTGACCAATGTAATCTCCCCCATGATGAGTTTCTTTGCCTTGATCATTGCTTATGTCCAGAAATATGATCCGAAAGCAGGTATAGGAACCATCATAGCAACCATGGTCCCCTATTCCATTGTTTTTCTGCTCTTATGGATCATTCTTTTAGTAGGATGGCTGCTTATAGGCATTCCGCTTGGCCCTGGTGCAGGAATTCACTATTTACCACCCACCTAAAAACGGATCTACCCAATATTAAGCAAAGGCGTTCATAACAAGCGACATAAGCCATTCTGCGAGCTTTCTAAATTCAGTATATTCATATCTGAGATTTCCGTATCTTTAACCCAACAAGCAACAGGATTGGCGGCAAAACTCATGCCGGCCAACCGTTGGTGGTAATTACAGTCGGGAATTGAGAGAAAACCAAATGAAAATAATTACAGCAAAAAGATTAATTACAATCTTTCTAATGATAATTCCATTTTCAGGAATTGCACAATGGAACTATATTAATCAGGGAAACACCTGCAACTATAATATCATTAAGTTTATTAGTGAATCAGAAGGCTGGGTTATGGGAGGTACTTGCTGTATTCAAAAAACAACAGATGGTGGAGCCACATGGATACAAGTAGAATGTAATGGGACTACGAACATCCAGGATTTTCAATTTATTAATGATTCAGTTGCCTATTGTACAGGATGGTACTTTACTGGCAGTATTTATAGCGAAGTATTAAAATATGATTACACCAATGAATCATGGAATGTTATCTACAATACGGATTTAACAGCCATACAAGCATTACATTTTCTGGACCCGCTAACCGGTTTTATAGTTAGTGGAATCGGTATTCAAAAAACTATTGATGGAGGAATCTCATGGAGTACTGTTTGGGACGCATCATTTGCAGGATTTAATAGCGCATACCTGGAAGATATAATTTTCGTCAATGATTCTATCGGATTTTCATGTGGCAAAATGAAACCCAATATATTTAGTCAAAGAGGCATAGTAAAATCAACTGATAAAGGGGAAAACTGGTTTGTTTGTTATCTGGACCCAGATATTGGTTCCGGTTCAATACTTTTGCTACATCAGGTAAAAGATAATCCTGACATTATTTACGGATCATCATCAAGTGAAGATATATTAAAAACAATTGATTGCGGGATTACATGGGAAACAATTAACTCAGGCATTCAATATGAATATAAACCTCTTTATTTTATAAATGCCGATACAGGATATGCCGCTGCGACCTTTTTAGGCTTTTTTCCTGGATATGAAAAGTTGACCATGGAAATATGGAGAACAAATGACGGTGCATTAACATGGAATCTACAGTTTGTTGATTCAGCTTATTGGCAAGCCACAAATTCAATATATTTTATAAATGATACTATTGGATTTGTGGCTGGCTGGCAAACCATGCTAAAAACTGAAAATGGCGGAATTGCAACTGGAATCCAGTTGAATGAGAGGACACATGACATTGAAGTTAAAGTTTATCCCAATCCAACAAATCAATACGTTAATGTAGAAATTTCGAATACTGATAGCAAAAAAATAATTCTCGAAGTTACAAATTTGAGTGGTAAAATATTGCATAGAATAGAATACTCTAACAATGAACCATATATCCAAAAGATAGACTTATCAGAACATTCAAGAGGAATTTATTTGCTTAATATTAGAACTAAAAAGATACTTAAAGTTGCAAAACTTGTTATTTATTAATCGTGTTATATGTAACTACCACCAACAGCAAATAATAGCCCATAGCCGCATTAGAGTTGTATAGACAAATGAGTAGTAGCATAAACATACGAGTAATTAACAAACACCTTGCAAGTGAACGGCTACTTGTCATATTTGCAACACGTTGCCATCATTAAAAACCCAAACCAAATGAATAAACTGTCTCAAATCCTACTTCTGGCATTCATCATAACAAGCTGCAATACCGAAACTCCACCCAATAAAGATCATTCCACAGGGCAAGAAACAATTATGAACGACACCACACCAAAAGTTACCGGAATAGGCGGGATATTCTTCCATTCGAAGGACCCACAGGAAATAAGAGAATGGTATGGTAAAAACTTAGGACTGGCAATAGATGCGCATGGTTCAGCATTCGAATTCAGAAACGCAAACAGACCGGAGGAAGTCAATTACCTGAGATGGAGCCCATTTGAAGAAGGAACAGAATATTTCAAGCCATCTGAAAAAGAATTCATGATCAATTACAGGGTGCAAAACATTGAAGGCCTGGTCAGGAACCTAAGGAAAAACGGCATAAGCATAGTGGACGAAATTGAGACCTTTGAATATGGAAAGTTTGTTCATATTATGGATCCTGAAGGAAATAAAATAGAGCTATGGGAGCCCATCGACAGTTTTTTTACGGACATGGGAGGAAAAACGACTAAGTAATCAGGTTTATAGATTACAAATGGTGGACAACAGGCTTGTTCGCACTCACTTACCAAAGATCCGATTCAATCCCGCAATGGCTTTATCATAGTTCACCTCAATTTCAAGAACCTTATTATAAAGCTCACGTGCCTGCTCATACTCACCTGATAACTCATAACAATAAGCCTGATTATAGATGGCCTCA
>JABMQZ010000161.1 GCA_013202965.1 Bacteroidota bacterium
ATTCCTTTCTTGCTGTGCAAGGTAGGCGGCACCACTTGCTACGATTGTTAATACTACCAGTACCGCTGCTATTGCCCTTTTTATCCACCAGATCCTCTTTCTTTTAGCAATGGATGCATGAACGAATGATTTTTCTGTTTTGGTCAGTTCAATGCTTTTGTTTTTCAGTATTTCTTCAGCCTCCGTCACTTGTTTTCCCGCAGATAATAAAAATTCCCTCGATCTGTTTTCATTTTCCCACCGCCGGGAAGCAGCATTAACCCGCGCATGTATCCTTAAATCTTCCCTGTTCTTTTCAACCCATTCCTGCAAACGGGGCCAGTGCTGTAACAGGGCTTCGTGTGCAATATTGACTACAGCGCTTCCATCAGCAGCGAGGTCTGTGGTAAACAATCGTGCTTCAACAAATGCTTCAACAAATGCTTTTGTCTCAGGTGTTGCTGTTACCATTTCAAGGGGTGCATATTTCCGGGAGATCCTTTCCCCATCATCCACGCCAATGCTGATCAGGGAGTGTAGCTCTATATCCATTGCCTGCCGTACCCTGGGTTCAAGTCCGCCAAGCACCTCTTCGGCGCGCTGGGCAAGGGCTCCTTCCACGCCACCTAATTTTTTATATGCTTCATAGGTGAGCATGCCATTATCTGTACGCTTCTTATACAATTCTTCCAGCGTAAATTCGAGCAATGGCAAGGCACCGGGATTTTTGGCGGCAGCATCCCGCAGGATATCATCAAGCCTTTCATTTGTTGTGGTATCTTCCTCAAAATACAATCCTGCTGCCTGTGCCGGCTGGCGGATCATCTGCCCGATCTCAGCAGGTGTCGGAGCCAGCAGATCGTACTGGCCTGTACCTTCTTTCAATGCAACAAGGCCCTCCAGTTCAGCTGTTCCCGGATAAAAATCACTCCGCAGGGTAGCAATTACCCAAACGCGTCCACTGTGCGATAAGGCAGCAATGGCCTCAATGAATTTTATTCGTTCTTCGTGTGTGATGCTTTCAAGGCTGAACATCTCTTCCATCTGGTCAACCACCAACACCAGCCTGGCAGTTGGTTGTTCCTTTAACTGTTCACTTTTCGCAATCTCAGAAGCAGCCTGTGAAAGACCTCCTTTAATTAGAGGTACCGCTGCTTTTGGTGTTTCACGGAGTATTTTTGCCAGTTCTTTAAAATCGGTTTTGTCTGCACTCAATTCGGGTAGTGCATTCTCTCTTAGCAGACAGGAAGCTAAACCATCAAACAAATCTCCTTTAGAATCACCGGGTTTCATGATTGCACGACGCCATAATCCCACGCCTTCAATAACCCCGGGTTGGGTGAGCATGGGCAGTACACCTGCCCGTACCAGGGATGATTTCCCTCCTCCGCTCATACCCAGTATAAGTATAAAGGCATTGTCTGATGCCGCCTGGATACGCAAGGCATTAATTATTTCTGAAACAGCCTTTGTCCTTCCGAAAAAAACTGGCGAATGTTCAAAATTAAAAACACTCAGGCCCCGGAATGGTGATCCTTCCTTCCATAACGGTTTAACAGATGGTATTTTATCGCTTACTGTATCCTCAGGCAAACGCATCTTGATCAGCTTGCTCAGATGGGCTTCAAATATCTCTTCAAAATCAGCTGAATTGGCAAAGGGATGAAATGCAGCAATTAGTGTTCCTTCTGTTTTATCGTGGAACCACTTATCGAAAAAATTATCAAGCGCTTCTTTCTGTTTTAACTTATCAAGCAGTATCTTTTTATTCTTCAGACTAACCTGGGGATCGGCTGTCTTCCGGTAAATAAGAAGATCTGGCGTTCCATGCTCCTTGAACGATTGAAAAGCATCTTCAAATTCAAATTCGGTCCCCGATTCATACCGGCTTCCATCAGCTTTGGTGAATTGAGCAGGTAAGCGTGTGCCCAGCCTCGACCATAAAATAGTAATTACGATATCTGTTTCGGAGGGACGGATAATTTGTTCCTGAAAAGTCTGAGTTGCGAGCAAAGGCTCATGTTCCCAATAAATGGGTTCAAGTATGACCCTGCCGGAAAACTCACC
>JABMQZ010000162.1 GCA_013202965.1 Bacteroidota bacterium
ATGTAAAAGCTCAGCTTTTTCAATAACAATTGCAGATACCTCCAAAAGCCCCTTCTCCTTGAGGAGAAGGGGTAGGGGTTGAGGTGCTATAATAATGAAAAGAACTTTGGAGAAAAGATGAAATAAATACAATGTGAAAGATTTCAATATAATTATAATGGCTTATTTTGGAAAAACAATAACAAACCATCTGCATATTGCTGCAGATGATAAAACAATGAGAAATGCCCGGCGCTTACGAAAAAACCTCACAGAAGCCGAGATCGTACTATGGGATCAGCTAAAAAATAGAAAACTTTCCGGATTAAAATTCAGAAGACAACACCCGCTCCACTTTTATGTAGCAGATTTCTATTGTCATGAACAAAAACTTGTGATCGAAGTTGATGGAGGAATTCATTCAACCAAAGATCAAGTGGAGCATGATGAAAACCGGACTGCCGAGCTGGAAAGATTCGATATACGCGTAATCAGGTTTACAAATAAGCAAATTATCGATTCCATTGATGATGTACTGAAAGCAATAAGTATCGTTCTCAAGCAGCTGAGGAAAACCCACTGAAGAATTTAGAAGATGAGATAATATGAGATTTGAGAAGGCGAAGGGGATAGATGATAGAAGAAGTGATACCAAACCTCCTGCCTCTATCATAATAAAAAATCCGTCATATCGTTAATCATTTGATTTCCTTAAACATTAATCATGAGAAAACTTCTGTTGTTTATCTGGATATTGATCATCCCGATATTTTTCTTTGCTCAAAAAACTACAGTTTCCGGAATTGTTGCAAATGCTGAAAACCAAGTGATCAGGATACTTGCATTTGATGATTTTATTTCTGAAAAGATCATTATCCTCGGGAAGAGCAGCATTTCCGGCGACGGAAGTTTCTTAATTGAATTTGAATTGAAAGATACCATCCATGCATATCTTGACATCAATTACCAGAGAAGCGATATTTTTCTGGAGCCTGGAAAGTCATATTCAATAGAAGTGAAATACAGCCCGGCTAACCAGCTTGAATCCTATTATGACAGGCAAGGGCTTGTATTTGCTTTCAGGGATGTTGATCCGGAGGACCTCAACCAGCTCATCTGGCGGTTTAATGAGATGTATAATACATTCATCATCGAGAATTTCAACCATATTGTTAATTTACATGATAAGTCCCGTGTAACAAAATTCAGGGAAGAGATAAAGACCGAATTTCATTCAGTAGAGCATCCTTATTTCATGAATTACGTGAAATATAAAATGGCCGATGTGGAGCAATTTGCACGACTGAAAGGGAAAACTGTCCTCGCCAATGAATACCTGGACAAGCAGGCTGTTTTATACAATAATGTCGAATATGCTTTTTTCTTCAAGCAGTTTTTCCAAAAATATCTCATCACCTCATCACAAGTGATCAACGTATCTGATCTTATCATTGTGGTAAATGACAAGCAGGATTATCGCATTATCATGGATTCGCTTTCAAGTGTGCCTTACCTGCAGGATGAAAATTTCAGGGAGCTCGTTTTATTGTATGCACTCAAGGGACTACACAGCAATGGTACATTTAAGAAAGCCGGTATCATGGAAATGCTCAATGACATCAGGCTGAACACCAGGGATCCGGAGCACAGAAAAATAGCGGCCAATCTCCTGGAAAAATTTAGCAAGCTATCGATTGGCCTGCCTTCTCCTGACTTAAACCTGGCGGATGAGGACGGTGCGAATTTCACACTTAAGGACATCAAAGGAAAACCCATCCTGCTTACATTTTTTCGCAGCAAGCAGCCGGGACTTACAGCCGAATTTGATCAACTCGCAGAGCTATACAGAGTGTATAAATCCGGGCTGGAGATCATCAGCATTTCGATGGATCCGTCAGCAGCAGATATGCAGAGCTTGATCAGATCAGGAAAATATCCCTGGAAATTCGCTCATTTTCAAAACAACCCGGAGGTTTATGATCTGTATAATATCAAATATCTTCCCCTCTATGTGCTGATCGATGTTGAAGGTAACATTAACGCTTACCCTGCTCCTTCACCGGGTGATGAATTGGAAAGGGTGGTGATGAGGGTGATTCACTAGGTGTTGGGTGTTCCACCTTCGCTAAAGCTTGTGCCTCCGCTAAAGCTACGGCGACACGCGG
>JABMQZ010000163.1 GCA_013202965.1 Bacteroidota bacterium
AACTTTATGTATGGAACTCTTATAATGGTGGGAATACCTTTCCTTATAGGTATGATGTTCGTAATAAACCACTACTATTTAGGTAAAAAGGAATCTTAAACTAACTTCTCCGGCTGCCGCTTTTGTTTGCATCTTAAGTTAATTATACGGATATTCACCGCTCAATGAGATAATATGCCCAAAAGCAATAAGGAAAAGTCAAGTCCTTCTTCAGACAAAATTTATGATGTTATCATCATCGGTGCGGGAATCGGCGGATTAACCGCAGCAGCGATACTTGCCAAATCCCGTATGGATGTCTGCGTTGTTGAGATGGCGGCACATCCGGGTGGTTACCTGGCGGGATTTGAACGCAAGGGCTTTTACTTTGAAACGGCCATTCACTGGCTTAATCAATGTGGCCCTGACGGTTTGGTCAGGAGGGTATTCGATCTACTTGCCCCGGGCTCTCCCAAAACACAGGAAAACACTCGTATAAGGCGCTTTAAAAGCGACTCCTACGATTATCTGCTCACCAATAATCCGGAGGAAATGAGAGATGATATGATCTCTCACTTCAGTCATGAGGAAAAGGCAATCCGGAAGTTTTTTAAAGCCAGTAAAGCTACTGCAGCTGCCTTCACAAAAATGGCAAACTTCGGTCGCTCTTTTGAAACGATGTCTTTAGCGGAGAAGATGCAATCATTCTTTGCGGCAAGCCGTGCAGCCCTGCCCTTGATCAGGTATCTTCCTTTCTCAGCTAAAATGGGAATGAATTTACTTTTCAGGAGTAGCGGCCTCAGGAACTTATACAGTACTGAAGAGGGCCTGCTGTCCTGCCTGGTGCCGGTGGGCTGGGCTTATAATAACGATTATCAACTTCCCCCACAGGGAGGCAGCCGGGCTTTTCCGGAATGGATGGCTGGACTTTTGAAGAAATGGGAAGTGCCGGTTTTCTATAACAGCCGTGTAAAAAAAATAATCCTGGAGAACGGCAGGGCCTCAGGTGTAAGCTGTATACAGGGTGGAAAAGAGCTTGATATTCGCGCCAGGTATGTGATCGCAGCCTGTGATGTAGAATCTCTTTATACAAAGATGCTTCCGGAAGGTACGGCTAAGAAAAAGACAATCAGAAAACAGCAAAATGCAGAGACTTACGATTCCTGTGTAACGGTTTCTCTCGGCCTCAACTGCCCTGCTTCAGAGCTGGGGATTAAGGAAGAACAGATCCTGATGAGGCGGAATGATATCACACGGAAAGAACAAAACAGCGGTGTGCCCGACAAGACTGAAATCAGTGTTATCGCCAACTCCTCCCGTGATCCATCAGTGGCGCCTGAGGGTAAAGGGATACTCATGCTCTATGCGCCATGCTCCATAGAATATGGTGATTTCTGGAAAACTGAAGTTGACAGTTCTGGCAATTTTATCAGGGGAGCTGCCTATAAGTCGTTTAAAAAGGAATACGCTGATATTTTGATCCAAAGGGTGGAAGAAAAACTTATCCCGGGATTACGCAGCCATATTGAGGTTCTGGATATCGCCACCCCTATGACGTATCTACGGTATACCGGAAACCGTAATGGCGCGATCATGGGATTCAGACCCAGTTTCCGGAACATCCGAAATAAAGTTGCCCACTATTCCACGCCCGTGGAAAATCTTTTTATTGGCAGCCAATGGGCAGAGCTTGGTGGCGGCATTCCGAATGCGGTGAGAGCAGGCATGAACAGTGCCCTGTTGATCATTAAGAATGAACATCCTGAAACCTTTAAAATATTGGCTGATGTGATGGATGGAAAAATCCCTCCGGAGCAACTAAGTTCGCCCCACTTTGTATATTGAATACTGTAAATTGTATACTGAATATCAAAGCCCTCGCAGCCATTCCGGCCGCAGCCCGGCCATACCTGGATTCTCAAGTGCAGCATCTATTTCCTGCAACATCCGTTCCTTTTCCCGTCCCAGATTGCCCTTAAGGATCAGATAATTGGAAGCATGATCGCTACGGAACACCGTTTGATCCAGTTCAGTAGCACCAATGAAAATTTTAAGCTCCCGGAGCAGATCCGGGATATCGCAGGGCTCAAAATCACCTTTGAAACGCTTTTTATAATGCTCCATGCCATGGGGATAGCTCAATACCAGGGTCGACAGGTACTCAGGTTGGATGGCATTAACCACAGTGGCTGAATTTTCGGCGTGCTGCCTGCTGTACCGCTTCCCTCCCAGCCCGCTCAGGATCATCACCGAACTTTTGATTCCTGCCTTTTTTGCTTTCAAGATGCCCTCAACAGAGCTTGCTGCCGTCTCACCCTTGTTGATCAGTTTCAGTACTTCGTCATCACCCGACTCTATCCCGACATAAATGAGCTTCAAGCCGGCTTCATGGATCATTTTTAATTCATCATCGGTTTTAACGAAGAGGTCCCCGGGCAAAGCATAAGCAGACACCCTGTTAAGCTTTGGGAATGCTTTTTCCAACGCACCCAACAATTCCATAAGGTAATCCACCTGTAGTACCATGGCATTGCCATCGGCCAGAAAGACTTTCCTGATATCAGTCTGGATTTCTCCAACTCCCCTGATCTCTTCTTTCATCTCAGCAAGATCGCGGATGCGGAATTTCTTGCCAGTATACATCTCGCAGAATGCACAACGGTTCCAGGAACATCCGATGGCAGGTTGCAAAATAAGCGATCTGGCCTCACTGGGCGGGCGAAACATCGGTTCTTCGTATGAAATCGGGTAATGCATCTACAATTTACAATTTACATTTTACAATTTACATTTTACAATACGATATTCTATATTCCTTATTCGTTATTCCTTATGCCCTTTGCCTTCTTACATCTTCTCAAAGGGATGATCTAAATCAAAATCCGGCCTGTAATTACATGAACTTTCCATCTCCTGGATGAAGCCTTTGGTGAATCCCAGTTCCTGCATCCGCTTTACAACTTTATAATATTCATCTACATCAACAGTCTGCTTAAGATTCGCATACTCCCCTGCCCTGTGGCTTGGATAATACTGCGACATCAGGGAGACATGAAGGTTCGTGGACAATTCCTCTGCAATTGTTTCAAGCACTTTGATGCTATTGTCAGCATGCCCGGGAAGCACCAGGTGCCTGATCACCATACCGCCGCCGGCATAGCCATCATCATCCACGATCAATGTGCTTCCTTTCTGTCTGTACATTTCCTTGTGCGCTTTTAATGCAATTCCGGGGTAATCATTTGCATCGGAATATTGCTTCGATATTCCATGATCCATATACTTGAAATCAGGAAGATATACATCTACCATCCCTTCGAGTAGTTTGAGCTGTTCCACATCATCATATCCATTTGAATTATAAACGATCGTTGGATGATAGCCCAGATTTCCAAGGGCATTCACGATGATCTTCATCTGGGGGATATAATGGCCCGGCGAGACAAAACCCAAAATACTGATCCCTGTATCAAGGATCCTTGTAATTTGAAGCAAAACATCTTCCAGCTCCATATGCTCACGGCTGTGGTCAATTGTATTATCACTGATCTGCCAGTTCTGGCAAAAGACACACTGCAGGTTACAATTGGTAAAGAACACATTGCATATTCCTTTGCTGCCGCTGATCACCGGCTCCTCTCCCCTGTGAAGACATATGGATGAAATACTGAATTCCACGCCCGCCTTGCAATAGCCTTTGTTGTCAGAAAACCTGTCGGCATTGCATTTGCGCGGACAAATATTGCATGCCCTCAGTTCCTCTAGGGGTGCGAATAGGTGATCGCGCATTTTGTCAGCATTTTGTTCCGGGGTCATATTAATCTATCCTTTTCAAGGCAAAGATAGTAATAGAATTATTGAGGGCTGGATTGTATTTTTTCAAATTTTCTTTAAGCACGAAGATCACAAAGAATTTCGTTAAGAGCGCGAAGGTGTATGGATAATCCTTTTGATGTCATCTCGTAAATACTTTAGGTTGAAATTTGCTAACAATCCTAATTTGTAATTTGAATACCTCTTTGTGTTCTTTGCGAACTCCTTTGTGTTCTTTGCGAACTCCTTTGTGCTCTTTGTGAACTCCTTTGTGCTCTTTGTGGTAAAAACAAATCTACCTTCACTTAATTAATACACAAAACTCGTAATTGTCACTCTTTTTTTAGATATTCATTCACAATCATAAGC
>JABMQZ010000164.1 GCA_013202965.1 Bacteroidota bacterium
ATGATCCGCCGCTACCTTCAGCTATCTATCCGGGATATTCTGAAATTCGGAAATGGCTTCCCTGAGTACATCTTTAATGAAGATGGCACACAGATCACCGGCATTAACATTATTAATGCAAAGCATTGCAGGTGGGGAGAAATGAAAAAGGGAGTGATCACAGAGCTTTTTGTTTATGGTAACTGGAAGGACGGAGTGCCTTCTAAAAATGGTACATTCAGTAAAATTGATGTACTTGATCTCTTTGATCCACTTGCTCACCTTAAACGCCTGAAGGAAGAAAAAAAACTAAAAGGGAAAACCTTCATTTATCCCTTGCGTGATGAATTCTCCAACAATGACTACTATCCTTTACCCGATTGGTACTCAGCTAAAGAGGCCGGATGGATTGATATTGATATATCGCAAAAGATTCCGACCTTTTTAAAGAAGACCTGCACTACGCATCCCGAGTACTCGGGACAACAGCGAACATTATGAACTAAACACAGACTAAATAGGCGGACACTAATTAAAAAGGGAGCAGCCCCCAAAGGAACCGCTCCCAATCATTATTAAACCAGAAAACAGTTGACTAATTTACCTTAATGAATGTTTTCATTAAGGCTTTGCTGTTGGGCGCCTGCAGGCGCATGTTGTAGATGCCTTCAGGAAGATTTGATATGTTCAATTCAATCTTGTTTGGTCCCGAATTAAGGTTTTCAGAACCTAAGATCACCATCTGTCCCACCTGGTTGTACACAGAGATCTCTACCCGTTCAGCATTTTCCATGGAAAGGCTGAGGTTGATCTGTGTGTTTGCCGGGTTCGGATAAACATCTCCAACGAAAGTGAAAAGGCTGTTTTCCTCAACAGAAAGGCTGGCGGTTCCGTTGCCAATGATGATATTCATTTCAATAGCAGGAACCTCTTCGCTCAGGGTGATCATAAACCCGTCTGTTTCGATGCCCACTATTTCGGGGTACACATGATAGGTGCCAAAAGCAAGTTCACTAAAATCGAACAGGCCATCCTCATTTGTATACAAATATCCGAGCGGCTGCATGTCTTCATTAAAAAGAAGGATTTCTACATCCTGCATAACGGCTTTGGTTTCACCACTATTGACAACACCATTAATATATCCTGTTCCGATGCCGGCAGTGGTAGATGGCTGCATCATAATATCATAGGAAATATTAGCGGGGCACGGAAGCGCAAATACCGGCCAGGCATTGGTCCAGATAATGGCATTAAAATGATAAGTGGGGACATACTGTCCGAAATATCCGGATTGCGGGCTCAATTCAGCCTGCACGAAATAGATCCATGCGTTTCCGGTATTCACATTATCGAACAGATAATTGCCGTTATCAGCAATATCAATAGTTTCGATAGTGATCAGGTTGTTGCCCAGGGTGTCGAAGGTCATCAGGTGAACCTGTCCGGCATCGGCATACAGGGAACTATCAAGAAAAACGGTTCCGCCGATACAATAATCAAGCGGGGGAGGATTATTCCCGACAATAATATTACCACAGATGGTGCTGGTGCATCCGATGCTGTCATTGGTAATGGTCAGGCATATATTAAAGATTCCTTCATGCGGGAATGTATGTACAGGATGTTGCTCACTTGAGAAAGTAGAGTCGCCGAAGTCCCAGAACCAGTTGTTGGGGGCTCCAAAGGAAATATCCGTAAAGTTTATGGTCAGCGGAACAGCTGCATACTCCCAGGTATAGAGTGCCTGGCAGTTGGGTGTGTTCCCAATATATACATCATTACAGGAAACATCAACACAGGAATCACCACCCGGCAAAACTGTATTTGTGGTCAGGCACACGGTATAAAAGACTGTGCCACAGGGTTCGTAAGTATGGGTGATAAACTGTCCTGTTCCATAAGTTCCGTCACCGAAATCCCAGTGGTATGAGTAAGCCTGTTGGGTAGGATCCAACATATAACCTTCAAAATCGAAAGTTAACAGATCGTTGGAAGTATATGTGAAAAAGTTTTCACATTCCCCACCGGGATTCCCGGTAACGGTAATAAGTTCGCAATATGTATCCTGGCAGTTTCCACTGCTGTCGCTGATGGTCAGGCATACATGAAATGTCCCGCCATTGGGAAAGACATGAATGGGATTCTGCTCATAAGAAAAGGTGCTGTCGCCAAAGTTCCAGAACCAGGATGTAGGATTTCCTGACGAGAAATCTGTGAACTGCCATGTGAGCAGGGAAGAGGGTACAGGTGCAGCGAAAAAATTAGCAATACACCCAGGCTGGGTTCCGATCCATACTTCCTGGCACGACATATCGGTACAGATATTGCCAAGACTATCTATGGATTCTGTAGTTAAACATACCTGGAACATGGCCATGCCCTGGGGATTAAATGTGTGGGTAATAGTTTGTCCTGTCCCACTTGTCCCGTCTCCGAAGTCCCAGCTAAAGGTGGTCTGCTCATTCACATTGATAAATCCTTGGAAAACAAAGGTCAGGCTGTCTACTTGCTGGTAGGTGAAATAGTTTTCACAACCCGTAGGTGGTGGCGTGTTGATGCATACCCATAGGTCCTGTGTTATCTGTGCCGGAAAAGGCGGAGAAAACGACTGAAGTTCATAAACAAGGTTTCCTGTACAGGGATCGGGTGTTGAGATGTGAACCATTCCCTGCGTGATGTTCTGGGGCAGGAAAATGGAGTCAAGGTAGTAGCCGTTATTATCAGTATATGTGGTATCAAAAATAGCTGTACCACCAATACTGTCAAGGCTAATGTAAACTGGGTGATTTGGCACTCCCTGGATGGTCTGTCCGTCGTAAACGTGTCCCATCACTGCCAACAGATTATCCTGTGGATAAGCTGTAATGCTGAGGAGTACAGAGGCGATTAAAAAAACAATTTTACGTAACATGATTTTAAGTCTATTGGTTTTTATTCAAAAATATGTTGAGTTGATGATTGTAATATTAAGACTTGCAAAAACAAAAAGGTTGCCCGCTGCTGTTTTATTTTTTTATAAATTTCTTACTTATCGGCTGAGGCTGTCCTTGCCATTTCACAGTGATAAGATAAATTCCGGCCGGCATATCCGTGGCGGGTATATTAATGGTATTCCTTCCTTTGGCCACAGGCTGTTTTTCGCTATAAATTATTTGCCCTGTCATATTCAGAATGTTCAGTTGCATCATCCTGGCCCTGTCGGTGGTGACCAGAAGGTTTAGCTGATCAGAAACGGGGTTTGGATACAATGCCGGGATGCTGACCAGATCCTGCCCGGGATCATTAATGCCGAGAGGGAAAACATCATACATTTTTATATACACTGTGTCATTTACAGGGTATTCTTCGTTGAGTACGACCATTTCAGGAAATGAATATATACCTGTTTTATCCGCGTATAGGTAATAGGTGCCCAAAGCTATATTATCAAACTCAAACTGCCCGTATTCATCCGTAGATGTCCATTTAAGGGGTGTCTCATTTTCATTGGTGAGGATGACAGGTGTGTCGTAAAATGACCTGTATATTTCGTTCTGTTGGTTTTGTCCGGTGATGATCCTTCCTCTGATCCTTCCAATGCCGGCTTCAACACCGTTTACTGCGATCAGATGGGTGTTTTCCTCAAACATATCTTCGTTTAGCGAAAGTGCTTCGGCTTGTTCCCATAAGATGCTGCCGGGGAAATAAGAAGGAATAAACTCCTGATAGTGCTCCGAACCCGGTGTAAGGCTGATTTTCATCACATACTTCATTTCCATCATGTCGCTGAACCAGTAATATCCGTATTCATGGAATACATTGGTGTCAACAGGGATGAGGCCCAGGTTTTCACCTTGCCGAAAAAGTATTGCGATGCCTGTATCTCCGGTAGAATAGGGGCTATTGATGGGATAGTCGCCAATAAAGGCCTGGCCGCCAAGATGATAATAGCTGGAAGTTTGCACAAGTCCACACCAGGAATCATTGCAAAATGGATTATTGCTGTTCCATATGTTCAGGCAAACTTGATAGGTGCCGGCATCAGTATACACATGGACAGGATTCTGCTCATGTGAAATATTCCCATCACCAAATTCCCAAAACCAGTGATCCGGGTTTCCTGCGCTCTGATCATTGAAATAATAGCGGTATTGAACATTACTGCTGGAATCGGCAATGGCAGTAAAGTCTGATTGGCAGACAAGCGTATCCTGAAGGTTGATGGTCTTGCAAATAAAATGAAAGCAATATTCCAGGGTATCACTATTAGATACATTCAGGCAAACCAGGTATTCACCGGCTTGCGGAAAAAGATGTACCGGATTCTGAACTTGTGAAATTGTACCATCCCCGAAATCCCATTCCCAGTCTGTGATATTTCCGGTAGATTGATCGGTAAATATAAGCTCAAGCGGATTATACGGATCAATATCATAGACATAGGCAGCTTCGCAGTTTACTGAGTCAGGAATGATAACTGTTTTACATATGGAATCCGAACAATTCGAGTTGTTGTGAAAGACGGCCAGGCAAACATCATAGCTTCCCGGATCGGGGTAAGCGTGAACAGGATTCTGCTCACTGGAGCTTGTCCCATCTCCGAATGTCCACATCCAGGTGTCTGGAAGACCCGTTGAAAGGTCAGTGAACTGTACAAGGATGGGTGTGGTGGGTACAAGATTATAGCTGAAATCAGCCTGGCAATCAAGGCCGGCTTCAATAGTATCACAGTATACATCATAACAGCTATCACTGCTGATGGTCAGACAAACATAATAAACACCGGGTACTACAAAATTGTGAACCGGATGAAAGATGCCGGAGCTTGTTCCATCTCCGAAATCCCACATCCAGGTATCAAAATTGCCTATGGATTCATTATTGAACTGGATTGTAGTAGCGGTTCCCGGAACAGGGTCCCAGGTGAAATAGCTGACACAGTCGCCGGATGGCTCTTTAGGGTTGCTTGCTGCGAGCAGTCCGGGGCTCAGTGTAAATATGAGTAAAATTAGCCAGATCTTATTTTTCATAATATCGGTTTTCATGCATTAAAAGTGAAAATAAATTCCGCCCCTGATCCCAAAGGAATAGGGTGATCTTGCCGGGTATGCCGATCCCGTTGAATAAACAGAATTGATATACTGCCTGTAGACCGGCTCCAGGCTAAACCTGGTTTGCCGGTTAATCTGATAGTTAAATCCCAGACTTGCTGTGTATTGCCATGTGGTTTTTAACCTGTCAGGATACTGCCTGATCACTTCTATCTGTTCGGCATCACTTCCCTGGTAGGGAACTTCCGGCACATCCCGGTATACCTGCAGAGAAAGCAATACTCCGGCCTTCAGGTCTATCGAAAAGCGATTTGCTTCAATGATCCTGTATCCGATCCTGAGTGGGATTTGCAGATAGACAAATTTGTTTGTATTTTCTGTTATCTGGTAATGAGCGATACTGTCGTATACACTTTTCAGGCTGGTTTCAAAGATCACAGAATCCGGATTCCCCGGAGCAATACTGAAAGATGAAACCCCGATATAATATCCTACGCTGTCGTAACTTGAATAATTTACCTGGTATTTTGCACTTTCACTGGTATAATTGGCTCCAATACCACTTTCTATGATAAACCTCGATTTCTCATAAGCGGCAACCAATTCCAGGGAATAGTCATTTCTGTTTTGTCCATCCGGGTATATATTGACAGCCGGAGTGAAGCCTGCACCAAACATCAGTTCAGCCTTTTTCACGTAATTGTCCCTGATGTTGAGGTCGAAGAAGGGCTTCCCTGAATTTCTTAGTTCAGATGAGGCCAGCTTTTGGTCAGTAGAAATATCTATTGTATAAGGACAATAATCAAGCCGGTCGATATGGGTATAGATGATGACCTGATCTGCCTGTGAAGCTGCACTTTCTGTGGATGGTAATGCATTACTTTCATTAAGTTTAGCTGTGGAGGAA
>JABMQZ010000165.1 GCA_013202965.1 Bacteroidota bacterium
CTCCCTGACTCCCTGACTCTCTGACTCCCTGACTCTCTGGCTCCCTGACTCTCACAGTCTCCATCTCACCACCCCCGCTGCCACAAAATTAAGCCCTGCCAGCAACAAGCCCGTAAAGACCATCCCGATCAGTGGGAAGATGAACACGGCAACAAGGAATACCCCGAAGGCAGAACCAAGCAGGTCGGCGCTGTATGTTGATGAAGCCACTTCCGGCGCTGTTCCGTCTCTTAGCCGTGTTGCCAGCTGGTATTGTATCCCTGTTAGCACGGCAAACATAAAAGTAAGCAAAGTTATGATAAGGCCGGGCAGCCAGGCGGGAAACCCGGGATGATCTATCGCCATCATAATAAAAGGGGTGATGCCTGCCATGATGCCAATCCCCAGCTGTATACGAATGAATGTCCGCGCTTCTTTTCTGAAATATTTATGAAGATACCCGGATCCGGCAGCAAGTCCGGCCATAAAGGCCATGATGATGAGTCCGGCCATCTGGTATATGAAGCCATAGATCACCTGAAATCCAATCAGGAGCATAAATTCGGCCGAAGAGGCTGTAAATCCGCTTGCAAAAAGTCCCAGGCTGATGGGTTTCATCCGGAGCAGGATAAGCGTCATTAGCAGGAGGGGGATCAGCGCTATTAGCCAGCCTTGAATATGAAACATGCCCAGCCATTGTCGTAGGCTCAGGTATGCAGCCAGGGGATAAAAATCTTCGTTGATCCTTGCATCAGGGTCCAGTTCGTTCAGGATCATCTCTGCTCTTTCGTCCATTGAACGCATATCAAGATACCAGGCATTGACATATTCAGTCGGGATGTTCTTTTGCTGTATCAATGCAGTGATGTCTCCATTCAGTGGCTCATCAGATGCAATAAAATATGATCTGCCCCCGGGAATAAGGCGGATGTGTAAAAAGGTATTCTTTAATGTATTGTAAATGTTTGAATAAAGCAGGCGTGTGTCTTCATTCAGATAGTTTCCGGCAGAAGCAAGGTTTAAGGAAATGATGCCACCGGGATGAAGGCTTGTTTTTGCTTTCCTGAAGAATTCCCTGGTATAAAAACGATTGTTGCCAACAGTGTTGGGCGGGCCGGTATTCAAAAGAATGACATCATACTTATGAGGGGTCTCCTGCAAAAATCTGCGTGGGTCAGTATATCGGATATTGACATTTTCCGGCCATTCGATCCAGAGGTAGCTCGCTGCTGCTTTCAAAAGCCAGGGGTTAGGGTCAACATAATCGACGCGGCTTACAGGGTACTTTAATACTTCCTGCAGTGCCCCGTCCCATCCACCGGAAAGCATGAGTACATCTGCAGGCGCAGGATGCAATGCCATGGCATAATGCACTTTTTCTTCTTTTTTAGCAATATCCCAGCTGCTGGCATAAAGTACTCCACTGCTATAGAAATTATATTGTCCCTTGTTTTCTGTAAGCACTATTTTACCGAAGGGGGTATCACGGTTCAATAACACTTCCTGTCCGGGATAGAGCATCTTTGCTGTCACGGAATCAGGATTGATGAACAATATGGGGAGCAGCAGTGCCAGGGAGAGCAGCAGGCAGGATATGCCCACCATCTTGTTTTTAAATACGAAGGCAAACCACACTGCCGCCAGCAGGTTTAGCATCATCACTATGATGAGTATGCGCAGCGAATTCAGGGAATAAACCAGTATGAAGTTAAAGACGATCCCGCCTGCCAGGCTTCCCAGGGCTTCAAGGGCATAAATACGCGATATGCTGCTTTTTCCGGAATTCTCCGACAGTGTTGCGGCAAGGATAGTGAACATCATCCCCGAGAAAAAACAAAAAGCAGCAAGTCCTGCCAGGCTGATGATCAGGATTCCCTGAAGACTGAGCATTGACCCGGGCACATAGAGTATGCTCCTCAGCCAGACAGCAAAGATAGCACCTGCAAGGGGAAGGACGCCATTTAATACCAGCAGGATTAGCAAAGAAGCTTCATTGCGACCCGGCCTGTGCAGGTATCTTCCTGCAATGGCTCCGGATGCTGTGAGTATCATCCACAAAGCCAGTATGATCCCGATCACCAGCTCATTTCCCATAAACAGGTTCAGGAATTCCCTGATTAAAACAAGCTGCACAATGAAACAGGTGAAGCCCAGTAGAAAGGCAATTAATTTGAGCCGCTTTCCTTGTTTTAAAAACATTGTTTATTCCTTGATTAGTTTGGTCGATATTTCTTTTACCCACCCCCTTGACCCCCTCCCTACGAGTATGGAGGGGGAACGGAAATTCCTGGTGCTTAGCTTGCCCGACCATAGCGCAGCGAAGGCGGGTAACCAGTAACCAAATATAACCAATTCCCACGAATCACCCCGGGATATCATCACAATTTCGTATCTTTGTTGTTATTGTTGGTGAATCAAATACTGACAAGATGAAAACCGCAAAACTATTCATTGCCATGATCTTACTGTCTCTTTTTTCAGGAGGCTGCCAGTCGCAGGATGCTGTTGATGCACCGCTCAACAGAAAGTCCTATGCAGCCGGGAAATTCTTTGCCGGAAGCAAGGCAAGTCTCGAAACTGATCTGCAGCATCTTTTTTCAAAAGCTGAAAAAAAGGAGTTCGACAATGTGCAGGCCATTATTGTTCCGCATGCCGGCTACTCTTATTCTGGTGTCGTGGCAGCATCTGGCTATGAACAGGTCGATCCTGAAAAGGAATATGGGCATATATTCGTGATCGCCTCCAGTCATACCGCTTATTACAAGGGCGCTTCCATCTATAATAAGGGAAATTATGAAACACCACTGGGAGAAGTGGAGGTGGACAGGGTGTTGGCAAACAAGCTGATTGAAGAAAATGATGTGTTCTCCTACCAGGCCAAAGCACATCTTACCGAGCACAGCCTGGAGGTGCAATTGCCTTTTCTGCAATACCATTTAAAAAAACCTTTCAGCATCATCCCCATTGTGATCGGGACACAGGATGCTGTTGCCTGCAAAGACATTGCAGAAGCGCTTCGCCCATATTTTAGTACAAACAACCTCTTCGTGATCAGTACCGACTTTTCGCATTATCCAAATTATGATGACGCCAGAATTGTGGATCAGAAAACTGCGGATGCCGTGATCAGTAATTCTCCGGAGCATTTTATGGATGTGCTGAGAAAAAACGAAGCAGCCGGTATTTCAAACCTTGCCACTGCCATGTGTGCTTGGAGCTCCGTGCTGACCCTCTTGAACCTTACTGAGAACAAGCCCGCTTATCAGTATCACCAGGTGCATTATATGAATTCGGGCGATGCCGACTATCATCCAGATAAGTCGCGTGTAGTGGGATATTATTCGATTGTCCTGACAGGAAAGGCTCAGGCTCCCTCTGAGGATGAATTTACTGTCTCAAAGAAGGATAAAGCCGATCTGCTTGGCATCGCAAGATTGACAATGGAAGAGTATGTGCGTAATGGGAAGACACCTGAACTGGATATCAGCGGATTTTCGGAGACTTTAAAAACACCCTGCGGGGCATTTGTGACATTGCATAAGGATGGGCAACTGCGTGGCTGTATAGGAAGGTTCGATGCCTCTGAGCCCCTGTATGAGGTGGTGCAACTGATGGCTGTTGCAGCATCCACAAGGGATTATCGTTTCTCTAAAGTAAAAGCAGAAGAATTTGACGACATCGAGCTGGAGATCTCTGTGCTCACACCCATGAAAAAGATAGAATCCATTGATGAGATCGAGTTGGGCAAGCATGGGATCTACATAAAGAAAGGATCCTCTTCAGGAACCTTCCTGCCACAGGTGGCCACGGAAACCGGCTGGGACCTGGAACAATTCCTTGGCCATTGTGCCCGCGATAAGGCCCGCATTGGGTGGGATGGATGGAAAACCGCTGATATTTATATTTATGAGGCGCTGGTGTTTCAGGAATGAGTGATTAATTGATTGTTCAGTTCGCGAAATCAAAATAATAAAACATACAAACCATGCTTTTATTATTTTTGTGTGTCTTATAGTAAATAACTTAATGTAAAAGCAATTATACACCTTTAACCAATTATCTGATGAAAATGAAAACACTGTTATTATTAAGCCTTGTTCTGGCTCTTCCTATGATCAGCTATTCACAAGGAACTGATTTCGCAAAAAAGATGTCCATGCACCACGAGGTGCCCGGTGATAATTCTTTTCTGCTTCCGCTGGAAAATGCAAAAACCTCAGCTGCCTACAGTTTTAGGAGCAGCGGCATTTTTACAACACAGGTAAATGTGAACCAGGACGGAGAAAATATCCTGGGTGATGCTGCCAATGAACCCTCTATTGCCGTTGACCCGACCAATCCCGACAGGATGATGATCGGATGGAGACAGTTTGATAATGTTAACAACGATTTTCGGCAGGCAGGTTATGGGTATACACTTGATGGCGGGCAGACCTGGACATTTCCCGGTGTGATCGATCCCGGCGTATTCCGTTCCGATCCTGTGCTCGACTGTGATGCGGATGGTAATTTCTATTATAACAGCCTTACCCTTACACCAAGTGATGACTTTGAATGTACGGTTTATAAAATTGAAGATGGCGGTGTTGAGTGGGACGATGGAACATATGCCTGGGGGGGTGACAAGCAATGGATGCGGATTGACAGGACCGACGGACCTGGTTCGGGCAATAATTATTCATTCTGGACCCAGTATTGGAGTATTTGCCATCCGGAGTATTTCACCCGCTCTGCAAACGCAGGATATAGTTTTGAGCCTTGCGTTCTGGTACCGGGAATACCATTCTGGGGCACGCTGGCCGTTGGCCCTGATGGTGAACTTTATGTTGGTGGTGCCGGCGAATATACTGATCTTGTTGTGAGCAAGTCCACGAATGCACAGACACCGGGCTCCACCATTACATGGAATTCATCCACATCAGTTGACCTGGATGGCACACTGAACGGCTGGACACCGGTAAACCCGTCAGGACTGCTCGGACAGTTATGGGTGGATGTTGATGTTTCAGACGGCCCCGGCCGTGGCAATGTATATGTGCTGGCTTCGGTCGACAGGAATTCCAATACTGATCCGGCTGATGTGATGTTTGCAAGAAGTACCGATGGCGGCCTGAACTGGGATCCGCCCATACGTATCAATGACGACCCCACTGTTACCAAATACCAGTGGTTTGGGAGTATGTCGGTGGCGCCGAACGGGCGTATCGACGCGGTTTGGCTCGATACCAGGGCCGATCCATGGGGTGCTTTGGAATCCGCACTTTTTTATTCATACTCTGTCGATCAGGGAGTGACATGGTCGGTGAATGAGCAGCTATCGGATATTTTCGATCCTCACCTGGGCTGGCCGCAGCAGAATAAGATGGGAGATTATTTTCATATGTCTTCCGATGAAGGTGGCGCCCACCTTGCATGGGCCAATACCCTGAATGGTGAACAGGATGTGTATTATTCCTTTATCACACCGGGATCCGTAGGATTAGGTGAAGCAGACAGCGACAGGGATTTTATGACGCTCTCAAATTATCCAAACCCCTTTCGTGAGCATACCAGCATCAGCTATACCATTGGCCGGAAGATGAAGGTCAGGCTGGTGATCTACGATGTTTTTGGAAAAGAAGTGATGACCTTGCTGGACAAGGAACAGGAAGCCGGTATCCACAGCCTGAGCTATACCGCTGCCGGCCTTCAGGATGGCGTATATATTTGCCGTTTATATGCCGGCAACAAGACAGAGAGCCTCAGACTGGTGAAAGTCGGGCAATAGGCACTCAGTGTTCAACATTGCTGTTAAGATGTCAGAAACCCCAGCACTGCTTCTGAAAAAGCTTTCGGCTTTTCTGCATGTATGGAGTGTGCTGCACCTTCTATAATTTTAAATTTCGTTTTACCTCCAATTCCCTCTAATAATTTCGATTCCATGGAGGGGATGAGGATGTCTTCATTTCCGCTAAGGATGAGGCAGGAGTGCATGATCTTCCGGATCCTTGAACTGGCATTGAATTTTTCTATGGCTTCTTTCTGCTCTCTGAAGCCTTCTATGGTCTGAGGATAAGGGTAGTTCAGGGCGAAGATGATGGCGGCATCCATGAAGTTCTTATTGCTCAGGGCTTCTTTCGTGAATAGGTATTGAAAAAGTATTTTGAACCAATCGGCCATCTCACAACCGCTGTGCCATTGATCGTAGAGATCGTCAAGTATGCCTTTAGCTTGATCTGAGAATTGCGGGCTGCTGCTTGCCAGGATCAGCCTGTCGATCTTTTCCGGATATGCCAGCGCCATCTCCTGTGCGATCATTCCACCCATGGAGTGTCCGACGACATTCACTTTTTCATACTTCAGGAATTCAAGCAATGCCACAGCATCTGCTGCGAGATCCTTCAGGTCGAATGTCCGGTTGTCAGTTAGGGTTCGTCCGCATCCCCGGTTGTCAAAAACGATTACGCGATGGTGTTGTGCCAGGCCTTTTAAAATATATTGCCAGCTTTTCGAGTCGCTTGCCATCCCTGCGATCATCAGCAGGGCAGGGCCGGAACCATGCAGCTCGTAATAGGTTTTTATGTTGCCGTTTTCAAAAATTGGCATTCCTTTAAGTTTTGAGTTTTCCAACTTCGCTGAAGCTTCGTTGGACAAAGTAAGTTTCGAGTTTTAAATTTTCCTGGATTTTGTTTTTTGGATTTTGGAGTTTTGGATTACTTAATGATGATTTTCCCGGTTTGCTTTGTTTCATTACTGCTCATTGTAATATAATACATTCCGTAAATGACATCTGCCTGCCAGATAAAGCCGTGAACTCCTTTGTCCACCGGCCCGGAATAAATCTCATATACCAGCCTTCCTCTTATATCCCTGACTTCCAGTTGTACATTTCCGGCTTCCGGCTGCTCCAGGCGAATATTCACCGTCCCTGCTGAAGGATTGGGATAAACAGTCAATCTGCCCTTTTCCTTAGCGATATTTTCGTCAATTGCCACATGGGTAACACCAATGTCCATCACTGCTCCTTCAATGATGGTAAGGTTATAGGGAATCTCGTCAGGCAGAAGGTACCAGCCATTATAGCTGCCTCCCCAGCCGAAATTAAGGTGATAATACTCATCGGTATTATATCCGTCAGTCACTACATTATGCCCTCCCGAGCCAGTGCTTGAAAGTACGGCAAGATGAACCGGCATTCCGTCTATCATATTATGTTTCATATGAGTATAAAAAGAGGTGTCGTTGTCGTAAACGAGTACAGCATCAGCATATCCAAAACGCAAGTAGGCATCATAGGCCTGGTCTACGCCAAAGGTTCCTGAAACGCTGGAAGTGTATACCTGTCGTGCAGCCACGCCACAAGAGAATATCAAGGCAGCGATCTCTTCCGTATTCAATGGAACATAGGCCGGGAATTTGGCCGCGATGGAATCAAAATACTCATTCAGCTCCGGAAAGGAAGGAAAGTCCATTTCATGATGATCGTCATCGATCCAGTATTGTCTTCCGCTATAGTTATGGTAGTAGTCATCATCATCGCTGAACTGTGTCCCATTGAGGTTTTTTTGATAATGAATGATCATGGCCAGGGTGATGGCAGGGCAGCCGGCCACGCTTCTCAGGCCTGTGACTTCATCCAGCGGACAAAGATTGTTATATGGTGCCGACTGCGACCAGTTGGTTTCCAGCCAGCCACCTGTGCTGGTGGATCCCGGAGGTGGCCATTGCTCAAAGTTGCGATGCTGGGAGATGCCCTCAATAAGCGCCTCCCATTGCCCCCGATTATGCTCTTTTTTCTGATCTTCTATATTTGGTAAATATGTGAGTCTTGCCTTTAAATCCTGCATCAACATGTCTTTGAGTGGGTTTGCAAGATGAGCTTCCGGAGAGAAATTGCCTGTAAATGAGTAGGCAAGGACAGGGGGAAGGCTTTGATCTGCTGTGAATATCAGGTATCCTTCCGGAAACAGCTCGAAGCAGTAAGCAAGTATTTCCCCGGCTTCATTCTTAAGATCACGGATGCCCGCAAGCTGATAATTATCATGTGATGCAGTATTCGAAATCCATGTATTGGCAGCTTTTTCTGCCATGGCAGGGCTGGCTGTCTGTGCGATGCCATCTGAAGCTGCAATGAACCACAACAGACATGAAATAATGAGGATATTATTTTTCATTTTACATAATTTAGTAATTATCACTTAAAGTGGCACGATTGCAGATCTCTTTAAAGCTACAGTACTTACATCGCGACTCATCTTCCGTTTGCAGGAAGGCTAATGACGGGTCAAATATTTCAATCATCAGTGAACTGAGATGCTCTTCAAATGTACCAAGCACCGTTTCGTTAATTTCTTTGCTTTCCGGTGGAGTGGCAAGCAAAGGGCCATTACCCGGGGCGCGCAATGAGATGATCCCGGCCTGCATGGTCGGGATGCCGGGGTTTTCTTTATGGTACAACCAGGAATACATGAGCAGTTGAAAGGCCTTGCTATAATCAGGATTGGTGAACAGATCTTCCCAGCTTTTAGGTTTTAGTTCCTTATCTCTTGCATAGCCGGTTTTATAATCCAGTATCCTTGTAGTACTTCCTTTTTTGTCGATGCGGTCGATCCATCCAACGAAATTTATGGATTGATCCATATTTATGTTATCGATCTGCAACTGTGCCCTGAAATCCTTTTCAAGGGAAACAATGCTCAGTTCCTGTCCATCCTCAAGCCAGGATATTTCCCTTTCAAACAACTGTTTAAGCATTTCTGTAGCGACATTAACAATAAGATAGTTCTTGCCGAAATGAAATTCGCCAAAGTGAATTTGTGCATTAAACTGCTCTTTCACTTCTTCTTTTGTTCTTTGGATGAAATGCTGTAGGATTTCCTTCCCGACCGGCTTTCCTTTATGATCGTCATATAGTGTTTTTAATACTTCATGAATAACAATGCCAAGGGTTTTGGAGTCGATGGTTTCTTCTGCCTCTTCAATTTCCTTTATCTTCAACAGGCGTGAAAAATAAAATTGTAACGGACAGTTGATATACAGATTCAGTGAACTGGGATTAAATGCCCTTTTGGCTTCATTTCTTAAGAGGGAAAGAACAGTATCATCTTTTTCGATCATGATCTTCTGTTCTTTTATTCCGGGTTGCGGAGGCAAAGAAAGCAGCCTTTCACTGATGTTTATTTCGGGATTGTATTTTTTCACCTCGTGCAGGAGCTGGGTGATGAACTGGCTTTTTTCACCCCCTCCAAGCTGGTCAGATTCTGTATTGTACAAGAGGTAAACATTTTTTGCACGCTGGATCAAGCGATAGAAGTGATAGGCAAAAACCGCATTATTGTGCCTGTAGGTTGGCAGGCCAAATTCACTTTTCATATCATAGGGGATGAAGGAATTTGGTATTTTCGATGAGGGCAGTGTGCCTTCATTAACCGACAACATAATGACTGTTTCAAAATCGAGTGTACGGGTTTCAAGCACTCCCATGACCTGCAGGCCCTGCAATGGTTCTCCATAAAAAGGAATGCGTTGTTGGGCAGCCAGTTGCCTGAAGATCAGTTGTAATGTATTTAATGTTTCAATGAAATGGTTTTTCTCCATCAATCCCTGTATGCCTTGCAATAATTTGTTGAAGCGGAAAAGATATTCCATCTCAATACTGAAATCATGTCCGGAATCCTTGCGTGTCCGGATCATCAGTTCCCTGAGTGCACTGATCAGGGAAAATGCAGCCCCGAGGATTGAATCCGGGCCGGGGTCATCAGGGAAGATCAAGCCGGGGGTGCTTCTGAGCAAATGATCTTTACCCAACTGCTCCATGAGTTCCTCTTTGCCATAAAATACCCTGTTGGTATTTCTGATCATGCCGCTGATATCCTCTTGCTCCTTATTATTATCAGTGCTTCCACACATCCTGATATAGGGATGATTGAATAGCTTAATCAGGTCTTTGCTGTAGAATCTTCTTCCTTTATCGCTCCTGAGTTTATCAAATCGCTCTGCATTCAAATGCATGCTCATGATGTTGTCCAGCAGCGTAAACAGGGGCGTGTTTCTAAGAGAAAGTCCCATGGTGACATTGAATTTTCCGGCTTCCTCAGGAATGCTGTTCAGGAGGGGGAGGAGCAGTCCCTCATCAGAAAGTACTACCGCGGTACCATCAAGGGATCTTTTTTGTTCAACTTGCTTTTGAATGAGTTCTCCGGCATATTTCACCTGCCCGGTATTTTTTGGAACTCCGATGACCTCTATGGTCTTGGGAAAGGAAAAATTATCTTCCTCCCAGTGTATATCCTCTGCTTTTAATGTTTTGAAATACTTGCGCAGGAAATGACCGGCTTCCTGTTCTTTTGATGTAGTATAGTATTTGTCGGCATCCCAGAATATTTCCGACTTTCCCTCAGCGAGAAGAAATCTGATGATCTTTTCTTCGGAGCTTGTCAATGCATTGAAACCGGCAAAAATAATCTTTGACCATCTCCAGTTCTGTGCCAGACTTTCTATATTCTCAGCAAGCCATCTGAATGCCATACCCTGATATGCCTGCTTTTCAGATTTCAGGATTTCATTCAGGCCTTCATAATATTTTTGCAGTGATCTGAAAAAAGCGAGGTAATGCTTCTCAAAATCGCTCAGTTCGCTGCCATCGGGATTCCAGAGTGCCATGGCTTTGGCATCACTGAGATAATTAAACAGCTGTTCCTGCTTTACCATATACATGTCTATATCATTGAAGTCTGACATCATCCATGTAGCATAAGGCAGGAACTCTTCTATGCTGCGGGCACGGTCACCTTTAATTTTTTTGTGCAACTCATAGAGCTTGAACTGCGCTCCCAGTGGGTCTGTTATGCAAAGGCCTGTGCATTTCGTTACAAAATCTTCGATAGAATAGAACTCAGGGAGAAAAGTCGTTTTTTTAATGATCTTTTCCAGATGCTTTTTAATAAAAAGGGATGCCCTGCGGTTTGGCAGTACGATGCATATATCACCCAGGCTGTCTTTGTGGGAAGCATAGATATGTTCAGTTAGCTTTTCAAGAAATGCCGGCATAAAGCTGAGTGGTTTTTAGCGGAATAAAGATATGGAAAAAGAAGCACATTCTGGAAATCAGAAATCAGATAGTAGAAATCAGAAGTTAGAGTTGTCCAAGAAGCATATTTGCCATTTGCAGTCCTTCAGGCTTTCCGGCATCAATCCAGAGACCCTCGTCGTGCCTGAAACCTTTGATAAGATGCTCTTTGCACAGGCTCAGGTAAGTGTCAATGATACTGAACTTTCCTCTTGCAGTAAACAACGGGAATATTTCCGGGCTGATGACATGTATGCCACTAAAAGCAAGGGGTGTTAAGCTTCCTTCAGATTTTTCAGGAATGATCCGTTCCCCGCTACTCCTGTTTTCCCATCCACGCATGCTGAGTTCCTCATCAAAAAGCAGGTAACGTGAGGTGTCCCTTGACTTGACGGCAAGGCTTGCCAGGGCTTTTGCTGAGAGATGTGCCTGATAGATCTTCCTGAGGTCGAGATCAGATAAAATATCTACATTGTGGACTATGAAATCTTCATCGCTTCCCAGCAAAGAGGCGGCTTTCAGTATAGCACCACCGGTTTCCAGCAACTCATCCGATTCATCGGAAATATCAATAGGGATATTGAAATAGTTTTTTTCCTCAAGAAAATCGATAAGCTGATCTGCGAAATGATGGACATTGATAATGATCTTTGTCACACCCTGCACCTTCATCTTAATGATCAGGCGTTCAAGCAGGCTCATGCCACCGGCTTTAACCAGTGCTTTGGGCTTGTCCGTAGTAAGGGCCTGCAGGCGGGTACCCCTTCCTGCGGCCAGGATCATTGCTTTCATGCGCGCTTTAGCTTCTTGGGCTTGCAGACTTCCATTTCCTTAACAGATGATATATTGCAAGTCTTGCAAATATAATTGGGTTCCTTAAGCAATTCGATCTTATCTCCGTTTTTGAGTTTATCGCATATCTTCTTACTCATGCTTTCCCTGCTTTGTTTCACTTATTTGTTGCTCTCTGTGCTGTAAGTTGATATGAATAACATATTTCTTTTGTAAATGTTCAGCCAGTTTGTCGGCACAATAAACGGAACGGTGCTGACCCCCGGTACAACCAAAGTTTATACTTAAATGCTTGAATTCTCTGTCAATATAGTTTCCCACTGCCGCATCGCAGATTTCAAATACGTTATGCAGGAAAAAGTCAACTTCCCGCTGCCTCTCAAGGTATTCTTTCACTTCCTTATCCCTTCCGGTAAAAGCCTTGTATTCCTCCAGCCTTCCAGGATTCGGCAACGCCCTGCAATCAAAAACAAATCCTCCTCCGTTGCCACCAGGGTCTTCAGGGATGCCGTTTTTATAAGCAAAACTCCTTATTGTGACGGTTAAAGCTGATTTCTTTTTGTGTACGGGGAGGTATTTGCTGCTATGTGTTAACTTTTTCAGGACCGATTTGAGTTCAGTCAGCCCGGCATGCATGGGGTGTGTCTTTAACAACTCAGCCAGGCTTGACATGGCAGGTTCCAGGCTATCGGTAAAATGAGGCCTTTTTTCAAATAATCCCCGGAAACCATAAGCCCCGAGTACCTGGAACAGCCGGAGATACACAAAAGGGTAATAATATTTCATGAATACCTCCCGCTCGACATTGACAATGCCTTCAAGTGCATTCAGGTATTCATTGACAAGGGAATTTTTTGTTGCCTCCGGCAGATGGGCTTTCACCTGGTAAAGGAATGAGGCAAGGTCATATTGAAGTGCTCCTTTCCTTCCTCCCTGATAATCGATAAAAAAGAGCTGTCCGTCTTTCAGCATTACATTGCGCGACTGGAAATCACGATACATAAAATATTCATGATCAGCCTGAAGCAGAAAGTCTGTAAAGTGCTGGAAATCTTCCTCTAACAATTCCTCATCAAATGTAATTCCTGAGGTTTTCAGAATGTAATATTTAAAATAATTAAGGTCCCACATCATCGACTGCCTGTCGAAAGTGTCCCTGGGATAACAAAGGGAGTAATCCAGTCCATGGCCTCCGTTTAGCTGAAAGTGGGGCAGTATTTTCACTGCTTCAGCAAGCTGGGTATATAAATCTTCCGTGATGTGATCTCTGTTATCCCGGGCAGTTAATAGTCCGAATAAGGTATTGTCTCCCAGGTCGCTCAGTAGGTATATTCCCTTGCCAGTATCCTCAGCAAGGATTTCCGGAACAGGAAGTCCAATCGAATGAAAATGTTTTGAAAAAGACAGAAAGGCTGCATTTTCTTTAAAATCCGGGTTATAGGCCCCCAGCACGGTTAAATTTCCTGATGTCAGTCTGAAATATTTCCTGGGTGAGCCTGATGCAGCAATGGGCTGGACATTCTCAGCTTTCTTTCCCAACCACCTTTTAAATAATTCTGCAATGATTATCTCTGCTTGAACTTTCACTTTAAAATTTTGTTAGCAAAACAAAGTTAGGCATTTTTAAGAAGACTTCACGGCTTATGCAAGCTGTGAGGTCCCCCTACCTGTGAGGTCTATTTTAAAATAATCTTCTCAAGGTATACAGCCTGCTCTGACTTTATTTCAACAAAATACAAGCCGGCCTCCAGTATACTTAAATCAAGTGTCTGAAGAACACTATTGGCAGGATGATGTATGAGTACGGATTGCCCGCTTGCATTCCTGACAGTAATCTGCTCAAGGTTTTTAGTGGCTCTTGCTTCAATGAACAACTTGCCATTACAAGGGTTCGGATACAAAGTGAAAGTTTTTGTGGCAGCCTCTTCCCAGATTCCCAGGCCTCCGACATGAATATAGTCTCCCTCAATCAGAATGTTTTCACCATACTCATTCGTTGCTGTGAGAGAAACATCATAAATGCCCGGTGTATTGTAAAAAATCTCCGGAGGATTTTGTTCGGTGGAAGTTTCCGGTGTGCCACCTTCAAATAGCCATGCCCAGCCAATAGGATCATTTGTGGAGTTGTCTGTAAAAGTAACTCCTTCACCTTCCAGTATCATGGTTTGGTTTGCGCTGAATACAGCTTCCGGTGCATAACCTACATCTATGAAATCGGTCATGGTCATAGTGTTCGATCCTGCCGGGTTGATTACGGTCAGGCTTACCTCGTACTGGCCTGCTGTATTATATGTTATCGGAGGTGGGTCCTGCAGTGTGGAGGAGGCCGGGTCACCTCCCTCAAAGCTCCATTCCCATTCGCTTGGATTCCCTGTCGATTCATCCGTGAAGTTGGCCTCTGTGCCGACACCTACAGTATTATCTTCCACGCTGAAGCCTGCTGTTGGCTCAATATAAGTGCTTTCACCCACATGCACGCCAACTCCTGTAATGATCTCTCCGTTGGCCTGATTTTCAATAAAAGCAAGGACTTCGCAATTATTCATGATATATCCGGAGCCTGTGGCATCCCAGGTATATTCCAGGGTGACCAGGCTTCCCTGGGTGGTTGGTTCAGTAATCTCATCTCCCCACTGGGCCACAAACGCTTCACGGAAAGTGTGCTTGTGTGTATATGGCCCTGTAGCTCCGCTTTGTTGGGAAACAAGATCGTTTTCCGAAAGCATGACATAAATATGATTCATGTCGGGCATATTGTCTGTATAATAAATTTCAACAATAATTGACAGCTCCTGGCTCATGATATCGTATGTTGTTGACATGCCCATGTTTGCAGGCGAGGCTTCCGCCATGATGGTGTTACAATAGCTTGGCCAAAGTGTCCGGCTTTGAATACGTTCCCCATTGGCCCATTGCCTTCTGTTAATAAATGCACTGGGCATAAAGCGTGATGACCCGCAATAGGGCGTAGTGTAAAATACATTGGGGTATGTCCGCCTGAAGTCAGGATCGCCGGTGTACGGAGCGGTATAACTGGAATTGGATGGATGGTATGCAACCACAAAGGCCCTTCCCGGGTTGGCTGCCAGGATAGCTGCTGCCGTCTGGTGTCCGGCCGGGCAATTCGGGCAGCGGACTCCTGTAAATTCCTCCAGTATGGCATTCTTATCCTGGGGCTCGGTGCTGACATAATTTTGAGCTGTGAGCCCGGCAGAAAGAAGAACGATCAAAAAGGTTAAAAGTAAAGCTGAATTTTTCATGGGAGTATGGTTTTATTTATTTATATAAATACAAATATAATATTTGCTTGCTTATTTATGCAAGTTTTCTTCCTGAAAATTTGTAATTTTATTGTTGATTTAACATTAATGATAAAACAAATGCTTCAACGGGCCATCATTATGCTTATGCTCAGCATGATTGCACATCATGGGATATCTCAGCGCGTTGCCCTTGTCCTCAGTGGGGGTGGTTCAAAAGGCCTGGTCCATGTCGGTGTACTTCAGGCTCTGGAAGAATATGATATCCCCATTGATTATATTGTTGGATCTTCAATGGGAGCTATTGTAGGTGGCTTGTATGCCAGCGGCTATTCTCCGGATTCCATCGCAAGCATGTTAACTTCAGATAAATTTACACGATGGGCATCCGGCGTGATGGAAGATAGGTATACATATTATTTCAAGCAAAAGGATCCCGATGCCTCCTGGGTAAGCATAAAATTCAATTATGACGATGTTACTAAAAAGCTGAGCGGAAGGCTGCCAACCAATCTCGTCATCCCTCCTTATGAGATGGATTTCAATCTCCTTGAATTATTTGCAGGCGCCAGTGCCGCAGCAGGATATAATTTTAATGATCTTTTTATTCCCTTCAGGTGTGTGGCATCCGATATCGATTTCAACAGGTCAGTTGTCCTCTCTGAGGGACAACTGGGTTCAGCCATTCGTGCCTCCATGACATTCCCCTTTTATTACTTGCCTATTGAGCTGGACGGGAAGCTGCTTTTTGACGGGGGAATGTATAATAATTTCCCTTCTGACGTGGCAATGGCAGATTTTTATCCCGACGTGATCATCGGAAGCAAGGCTGCCGGGAATTATGATTCCCCGGGGGAGGATGACCTGCTGTCTCAGTTACAGAATATGCTCATGACCCAGACCGATTATTCGCTCGATTCAGCAACAGGCATTCTTCTTGAACATGAAATGGGAAGCAGGGCAATCTTCGATTTTTCCCATCTTGATGATGTAATCGATGCAGGGTATCAAAAAACCATTGATAATATTACTGGTATCTATGACCTCATCGGACGCAGGGTGCCTTCCGAAAGCCTGCAGCTAAAACGCTCATCTTTTCGAGCTAAAATACCACCTCTGCTTATTGATTCAATTCATATTGAGGGACTTACGCGGAACCAGTCTGGATATGTCAGAAAACTTTTTAAACACAAAGAAAAGCAGGTCGGTATTGAGACTGTGAAAATGCAATATTTTAAACTTATTGCCGATGACATGATAAGCTCAATATTCCCGGAATTAAAATACAATACTTATACGGGTTATTATGATCTGCATCTGAAAGTAAAGAAATCAGAGAACTTTGTGGGTGCTCTGGGAGGAAATATAAGTTCCAGCACTTCCAATGGAGCATATGTTGGCCTTGCATACAGATACCTGGGGCACCAGGCCATGAGCTTAAGAACAAACCTCTACCTCGGAAGATTTTATAGTTCCTATCTGCTTAGCGGAAGGATTGATTTTCCTTCAAGGACACCCTTTTTTATGGAACTGGCATATGTTTTTAACAGTAAAAACTATTTCAGGAATACAACTTACTTTTTTGATGATAAAACCCCATCTTTTCTGATAAGCAAGGAAAGCTATGGCTCATTTTCAGCGGGTGTCCCTGCCACATACAGGGGGAAATTTGTTTTCGGGGTTAATTTTGGCGAAAAAAGGGATGATTATTACCAGGATAATGTGTTCAGCAGGGAAGATACTGCTGATATAACCAGGTTTGAGATGATCACACCAAAACTACTATTTGAACTTAATTCCTTGAACAGAAAGCAGTATGCCAGTGCAGGTGTCCGATTTCTAACTGAGCTACAATATGTTTATGGAAAAGAAACCCATACTCCGGGCTCCACATCATTGCAGGGGAATGAAATCGAAAAGTATCATTCATGGTTCCGGCTGAAAATCCTTTACGATAATTATTTTAACAGCATTGGACCTGTAACCCTTGGGTTTTATGGTGAACTGATGTTATCGAACCAGGCTTTCTTCAGTAATTACACTTCCAGTATTCTTGCATCGCCTGCCTTTGAACCGATACTTGAGAGCAAAACCCTGTTTCTTCCAAAATACAGAGCATATAACTATGGGGCTGTGGGAATAAAGTTTGTTATAGAAGTATACAGGAAGATTGATCTTCGTGTTGAAGGATACCTTTTTCAGCCCTATCAGGAAATATTATCAGATGAAAATATGCAGCCGGTATATGGTGAAGAGTTTTCATACCGATCGGCAATAGCCTCATCCTCTGTAGTATGGCGTAGTCCCCTCGGTCCTTTGAGTGTGAGCCTGAATTATTATGACCGCAGCAACGATAATTTATCCCTTTTCTTTAATTTTGGCTATATCATCTTTAATAAATCCATATCAGATTAAATTTGTTTCAGGCTGATAATGCCCATTTCCCAGACCATAAAAAAGATTTTGGCGCTTCTAAAATATTCTTATTTTTGCAGTCCTTATGTATGAAGTATTCTATTTAGTCTTTCATTAGACACATTGTATAACATGTTAATTAATTATGAAAAACAAGAAAACTATTGATCAGAATTCCGGAGAAACTGTCGCCCGGGAGGAGAACACTGAAACCTTTGCAGAACAAGGAAAAGAGAACCAAGAAGAAGGAAAAGAGAAGAAGGAAGAAAAGAAAGCCAATAAGAAGGCAGAAAAGGAAGTTGTTAAAAAGGCAGTGAAAAAGAAAGCAGTTAAAAAGGTAGTGAAAAAGGAAAAAGTTAAGAAGGTAGTGAAAAAGGAAGATGTTAAGAAGGACGAGAAGAAAGCTGTGAAGAAGGCAGAGAAA
>JABMQZ010000166.1 GCA_013202965.1 Bacteroidota bacterium
CAATCAAGCTTCACACCTCACCCCCTGGCCCCCTCTCCTAAAGGAGATGGGGAAAGCAGTCAAAAGCTCCTGATACAAGGGAATAAACTAAGGGTGACTATACACAAAGAATTTCACAATTTAGGCGAAAAATTTAAGAATTCAGAATCCCAAATGGAAAGTAAATTATTGTAAAAACAGGATTTTAAACAAAGAATTGTAAATCGCAATCTCCCCATCTCCTTTAGGAGAGGGGGTTGGGGGGTGAGGTAAATGATTAACGATGAACGATCAATTAGGCAATAGGCACTCTTAATGGGCCCCATAGGGGCGCGACCCGCTGCTTGCCGCGGAGTAGTTTATTAAGAATTAGGAATTCCTGATTTCTTTCACAACCATTTGCACTGTAATTCTGCTTCGCTGCTCAAGCAGCATTTCATTTCCAATGACCAGTTTGTTGATGCTATCCTGATCGTAATTACGTATGGTGATCAACCGAAGGCCGTCGTTGTATTTCACACGGAATTCTTTTTGCAGTTCTTGGATCAACTCATTCAGGCGTGGACTTTCATTTACGCATACTGAAAAGCTGATGGCTGAATTCTGCATGAGGTTGATGCCGATCCGATGCCCGGCAAAAGCACCGAAGATCGTATAAAGATGGTCTTCTGCAATAAATGAAAAATCCCTTGAAGAGATTGAGATAAGCACCTGTTCCTCTTTGATGATGTAGGAAGGAACCATCGTATCGGAAGAGAGGTCCTCATGGATGAGAGATCCCGCTTCATCAGGATTTATAAATGATTTCACCAGGAGCGGAATGCTTTTGTTTTTCAGTGGCCGGATGGTCTTGGGGTGAATGATCTTGGCACCGTAAAATGCGAGTTCTATGGTTTCAGTATAAGATATCTTATTAAGTTTGACCGTGTCTTTAAAATATTTGGGATCGGCATTCAAATAGCCCGGAACATCCTTCCATACCACCACCTCTTCTGCATCCAGGATGTTGGCAAAGATGGCGGCGGAAAAATCAGATCCTTCCCTTCCCAGTGTGGTACTGAACTCTCCGTTGCTGCCAATGAATCCCTGGGAGATCACCATCTTGCCTTTTTGCAATTCAGGGGCGGCAATGGTATGGATGCGATCAAAGGTGGCTTCCCAATCGATCTTTGCTGCCCTGTAAGTATGGTCGGTCATGATCAGTTTCCGGGCATCGAGCCAGGTGTTGGCGTATCCCTGTTCAGACAGGCAGGCACTCACGATCCGGGTTGATAATAATTCTCCAATGGATACGATCTGGTCATAATACAGGTCGAAGTCATAGTCCCTTTCAGGGTCCTGCAAAACTTTCAGCCAATGCTTAATCTCATCGAAAAGTTCCCTGATCTGTCCGTAGATCTCATGCGAGCTGTCAGGGAATAGCATTTCAGTGACCTGCTGATGATAATCGTAAATTTCGCTGAACTTTTCTCCGGCTTCGGACTTTCCTGCGTATGCTGCTTCGCCTAAGGTCTCCAGCGCATTGGTGGTTTTGCCCATGGCTGACACAATGATCACAAGCTCATTATTCCTGTATTTCGAAATAATGTCCGGAATATTCCTGACCGATTCCGCATCTTTAACAGACGCCCCGCCAAATTTTAATACCCTCATTTGCTTTTCTCTCTAGTTTTTATGCACATACCCTGGCTTAAATTCTAAATCCCACCCCGATAGCAATCGGGGCTAAATCCTAAACAAATTCAATTTCCAAAATCCAAATACCCGGAATCCGGAACCTGATACCTGGCACCCACAAATATACCACATTTACCCTATCTTTGCCGTCCGGTAATGGGTTCACAAGATATCGGACATCTATCCCGGTTTTATTGTCATGAAAACTGCAGAATTTATTCATACATATACTGAGCAAGCAGTGGTCATGGAGATCCTTGATCATCTCAGGGATACTCCGGAACAGGGTATGTGGCTGAGTGGGATGGCTGGTTCTGTGGCTCCGATAATAGCGGCATCTGTAATAAGTAAGCATCAGGGGACACACCTGATCATTGTGAATGAGAAAGAAACAGCGGCATATTACTTTAATGATCTGGAAAATATTCTGGGAGAGAAGGATGTTAGTTTTCAACGTAAGAAGGTTCTGTTCTTTCCAACTTCGTACAAGAAATCCTATGACATTGAACGCACAGAAAGTTCAAATGCACTTGCCAGGGCACAGGCTGTCGGCAAGTTATCGTCATCTGTATCAACAAAGATCATCCTTAGCTATCCGGAGGCACTGGCTGAAAAACTGGTGACCAGGTCTTTTCTTACGCAAAACACCTTCAGGATTAAGCTGGATGATGAGCATGAAATTGATGATGTGATCGATTACCTCGATGATCATCATTTCGAAAGGGTGGATTTTGTTATCGGACCGGGACAATATTCAATCCGGGGCGGGATCATGGATGTATTTTCCTATTCAAATGATTTTCCATACAGGATTGAATTCGTGGGAGATCTGATTACATCCCTGCGCTCTTTTGATCCGGAAACCCAGCTGTCAGTAGATAAGTTGTCAAGGATTGCCATCATTCCTGATCTGAACGACCGCCGCATCGATCATAAAAGAGAAAATCTTCAGTCACTGCTTCCCGGGGATGCTGTAATATGGGTTGAAGACATTGCTTTCACCCGCGATCGCATAAGGGATGAATACCGGAAGGCAATAAAGATCATCGAAGAACCCGAAGAAGGCTTTCACGAGATTGGGGTCGGGGAACTGTTTCAAAGTGGCGATGAATGGCTTGACGGGCTGTCGGATTTCCATCTTATTGAAACTTCGAAACGGCCATGGAATAAAAACTTCCGGGAGATTGCCATGGAGGTTTCCCCTCAGCCATCATTTAACAAGAACTTTGACCTGCTCGCCGCGAATCTCAATAAGAATACAAAAAATGGATTTCAGAATGTGATCCTTTCCTCTAATGCAAAACAACTTGAAAGGCTGCATAGCATTTTTGAGGATATGTCTTTTGTGGCAGGAAAAAGTGAGAAGCCTGCTTTCGATACCATGAACATCTCACTGCATGAAGGCTTTATTGATAAAAAGGCAAAGCTGGCCTGCTATACGGATCACCAGATCTTTGAGAGATATTATAAATTCAGGCTCCGGGCAAGTTTTAGTAAGAAGGACACCTTGACGATCAGGGACCTGTACGACCTGAAACCCGGAGATTATGTCACCCATATCGATCATGGTGTCGGGCGCTTCGATGGCCTTGAAAAGATTGACAATAACGGGGTAGAGCAGGAGGCTATCCGCCTGGTATATAAAAATAATGACTTGCTTTATGTCAACATCCATAGCCTCCACAGGATCGCTAAATTTACGGGTAAAGAAGGCAAGATCCCGCAGATGAACAAACTTGGATCCAATGCCTGGAATAAGCTGAAGAACAAAACCAAGCAGAAAGTTAAGGACATTGCCAAAGATCTGATAAAACTTTATGCAGAGCGAAAAGCTTCCGAAGGCTTTTCATTTTCTCCTGATACTTATTTGCAAACTGAGCTTGAAGCATCATTTTTTTACGAAGACACTCCCGATCAGCTGAAAGCCACCCGGGATCTGAAGAAAGATATGGAGGCTGCTCATCCCATGGACCGTCTGATATGCGGTGACGTGGGTTTTGGCAAAACCGAGGTGGCCATCAGGGCTGCATTTAAAGCTGTGGCGGAAAGTAAGCAGGTTGCACTGCTTGTGCCAACCACCATCCTTGCACTGCAGCATTACAAGACCTTTAGTGACAGGTTAAAGGATTTTCCCTGCACGGTAGATTATATTAATCGTTTCAAATCAGCAGCAAAACAGAAAGAGACCATCAGAAAGCTTGCAGCAGGCGAAATCGACATCCTGATCGGCACTCACCGTTTGATCAGCAAGGATATGAAGTTTCAAGACCTTGGATTACTGATCATTGATGAAGAGCAGAAATTCGGTGTTTCTGCCAAGGAGCGATTGAAACGCATGAGTGTAAATGTGGACACGCTTACGCTTACGGCTACACCCATACCACGCACTTTGCAGTTTAGCATGATGGGAGCACGTGACCTGTCCATCATCAACACACCACCTGCAAACCGCTATCCGGTGCAAACTGAGCTCAGGCCATTCAATGAGGAGATGATCAGGGATGCCATACAGTATGAAATTTCAAGGGGTGGGCAGGTTTTCTTTGTGCATAACAGGGTGCAGAACATCATGGATGTCGAGCACATGCTCATGCATTTTGTGCCGAATGTCAGGATCGCGGTGGTGCATGGGCAGATGGAAGGCAGGGAGCTTGAAAAAAGAATGCTTGACTTCATAGAAGGGGACTATGATATTTTGCTTGCCACAACGATCATCGAATCCGGGCTGGATATTCCCAATGTGAATACCATCATCATCAACGATGCACACCATTTTGGCTTAAGTGACCTTCACCAGCTGAGGGGAAGGGTTGGGCGTACCAATAAAAAGGCATTCTGTTACCTGCTTACACCGCCTTTGTCAGGACTTACGCGCGAGGCCCGCCAGCGCTTGAAAGCAATAGAAGAATTTGCTGAGCTGGGGAGCGGCTTCAACATCGCCATGCGTGACCTGGATATCAGGGGTGCCGGAAATATGCTGGGGGCAGAACAAAGCGGCTTTATTTCGGAGATTGGTTTTGAAATGTACCACCGCATCCTTGACGAAGCCATACAGGAACTGAAAGAAAATGAATTCAGCGGGGTGTTTGAGAAGAAAGAAGAAACGGAATATGTTAAAGACTGCCAGATCGAAACCGACCTGCAGCTCCTGATCCCGGATGATTACGTTAGCAACATCAGGGAGAGGCTGAGCCTTTACAAGGAGCTGGACAGTGTTGAATCAGAAGAATACCTGCTGGAATTTCAGGATAGGTTTATCGATCGCTTTGGCCCCTTACCCCGGGAAGTGAGCGGCCTGATGAACGCCATCAGGCTCAGATGGCTTGCGCGACAGGTGGGTTTTGAAAAAGTTGTCCTCAAAAACAAGCGATTGACAGGCTATTTTATCAGCAATCAGGAATCTGCATACTACCAGTCAGTTGTATTTTCTGCCATGCTCAGCTATGTACAGGAAAATCCGGGCAGATGTAGCATGAAGGAAGCCAGGGAACGCCTGACACTGACTTTCAAAGATGTGAAAACGGTATTCGATGGATTAGAGATGTTGAAGCAGCTAATTTCAGACATTCCGGTAAGCGGTAAGCGGTGACCGGCAACCGGTTTCTCTACTTTATTTGCTTCACAAGATAAACATACACCGGCAAATGATCACTATACCCACTGATATACTCATCGTAGGAGTACGTCCTCCACGGGTATCCTTTATACTTTCCTTCCTGCTGGATAAGGAACTCTTCCTTGAAGATGCTTGCATCCGATATCTTATAAGATGAGCAATCTTCTCCTGTCAGTGCCCGGGAAACAAGGATCTGATCGAAAAGGTTCCAGAAATCGCGATAGGCCAGGGATCCGATGCCTTCGACGTGCAGGGCTTCATAAGGATTATAGAACTGCACCTCGTTCATTTTAGAGGCTTCTTCAACAGCACCCAGATTTTTCTTAATACTCATATTGCCCGGGTCATCGTTCAGGTCGCCCATGATGATGATCTTTGCATCAGCATTGATCTGAAAGATAGAATCGGCAATGGATCTGCTAAGGTCAGCAGCAGCCATACGCAAAGGCCGCGACTGTTCTTCGCCTCCGCGTCTGGAGGGCCAGTGATTCACGATAATGCTGATCGTATCCTTATCGAGGATTCCTGTTACTACCAGCTGGGCCCGGGTGGTAAAATTTTCAATCTCTGGCATCTTTAGTTCATGGTTGGCAGAACTCAGCACTGTGAAATGTTTTGGTTGATAGAACAGCGCAACATCCATACCACGGTAGTAGGGTGAATCATAGTGAACAAATTTATAATCCCTGTCTTTCAGGATATCGGTCTTGGCGAGGTCTGCCAGTACACCAGCATTTTCAAGTTCACAAACACCCAGCAGCACAGCTCCGTCAGGAGTATTTTCTCCTACTCCGATCCTGGAGATGACTGTAGCCATGTTTCCAAGTTTTTCCATGTAGCGATCCGAATTCCAGTTCTTTTTCCCCTCCGGGGTGAACTCTTCGTCGGTCACACCTTCCTGGTTGATGGTATCGAAAAGGTTCTCGAGATTATAAAAAGCAATGCATGTCGTGTGTTGATTTGATCTTTCATACTGCTTGCAGGAAGTAATTAGTAAGACCAGGAAAGCCAGAAATAATAACAGAAGCCTGAAAGTGTTATTCATGATAATATGGGATTTTGCTTGTTGTAAAGTGAAAATTGCAGATACAAAAATAAACTATTTAAGTGTTCCACCTACGCCAGGGCTTTGGTGGTAATGGGTGTTGGGCCCTTCGACAAGCTCAGGACATTTGTTGTGTTGAATTTTGGATTTTGGATGATGTAGTTTAAGGCACGTGGTACGTAATACGTTGTACCTGATACGTTGTACCTGATATGTTGTTCGTTGTACGTTCTTGAATTAACAATCACCATAAATAATTATCTTATTCATTAGTGATTAAACTATTTGAATTATCTGTATTTTTGTTTGTGAAATCAAATCAATCTAAATATTAAATTATGAAAACATTATTACTACTTATTATCTCAGTATTCTTTAGCACAGTCATATTCTCACAGGAATGCTCCGATTTGTTTATTTCTGAATATGTGGAAGGTTCCGGAAACAACAAAGCGATAGAATTGTATAATCCAACCAATAACCCGATTAATCTTGGGGATTATATGTTGGTACGTTACAGCAATGGAGGAACGATACCATATAGTGTCGACCTTGGAGGAATGATTCAGCCCAAGAGTACGTTTGTCGTAGTACTCGATAAAAGAGATCCTGCCGGCACCGGCCTTGAACAACCGGTGGATTCGGCACTGCAATTAAAGGCCGATATCTTTCTTTGTCCCATATATGAAGTAAACAGGATGATGTATTTTAATGGTAATGATGCCGTTTCGTTAGAAAGGATATCCAATGGGGAGGTAGTAGATCTATTTGGCTTTGTCGGGCCACCAATGACCAGTGACGATAATGGATGGGGAAGCCTGAATGATACTACCATAACATATAACAGTGGAGGTGTTCCTACTGAATATACCATACAAAATTACATTGTCGGACCCCTTTTCTGGTTATCCTGGACAGAAAACAATACTCTGATTCGGAAATATGATGTCAGCGAAGGAGTGAAAGCGAATCCTGATCCATATTTCGTTGTTTTTGAACAATGGGACTCAATACCTGTAAATACATTTGATTCCTTAGGATTCCACAATTGCAATTGCTCAAGCTTTGGCATAGATGAAAATTATGTTCACTCCAATATCAGTATATATCCCAATCCTGTTATAAATGGTGAATTTACCATTGAAGCCGGAGAGTCCATTGAAGAGGTAAAGATCATTGATATCTCAGGAAGAATAGTGGAGTTTAAGCAATTGGAAGGACAAACCGGAAGTGTCAAAGTTAGCATTGTTGATAAGCTAAAGGGCTTTTATTTTGTTAATGTCAGACTAAGTTCCGGCCAGATTACAACTAAGAAGCTACTCCTTTTATAGTTTTCATCGGATAATAATGGATGTTTCAGCCTTTCTTTAATCAAATAATTCCTCGTGGCTTGCCGCGAGGTTTCCTTATTTTCTCCCCTAATTTTTAGGGGAGATGTCAGTCGGAAGACTGACAGTGGGGTGAAATAA
>JABMQZ010000167.1 GCA_013202965.1 Bacteroidota bacterium
CTCTGATCTGTTCGATTCTTCTACACCCGCTTTTCCCATGATATCTGAAATACTTAAAGACTCCGCACTCGGGAAGGGCAAATGAAACAGGAATTTTCCCTGGGGGATGCTCAGGTTTATTTTACGTTCTTTGCGTTCCCTTCCTTTTCCGATCCACATAGCCACATGGCTGATATACTGACCATCGCGTGATGTTGAAAAACGTACACCTGCATTGTTTTTTTCCCTGATCATTTTTGTTTGCTTTTCCCCTGCATGCTGTACATCATATAATGGATTGAGGTCGACCCTCATGTCGATGTAACGGGTTTTTAAAGCGTAGCGATAATAGGGCCGCTTTTTTTCAGAAACCTCTTTCCTGGATAATATATCAAGTGAAGCCATGCCTTCGAGGAAATCCTGCACGGTTTTTATGTGCAGGTTCAGTCGGGAGGCTGCCTCCGAAGCAGAAATATCCTGATAGGTCACCAGCAGCCTGAAGAGGTCTTCGGCATAATCCTTCGACATATAGGATCCCAGAATTGCTGCACGTTTAAAATCCATATTATCCTTCTGTAATTATGTTAAGTTTTAAAGCATTGAAACGATCAATGATATAAACCGTTTCTCCATTTTTATATCGTTCGAAGAAATCAATAAACAGATTTCCCAGCGAGTGACATAACTGATCGAATGCCAGTTGGTCCCTATACATAAAATAATCGTCCTGGGAAATATTCACACTCACATTTCCGTCATTATCAAAAGCTACCCATGTTCTGTCCTCGTATCTCATGATGCTGAGTAGAAGTCTGTTCCAGGGAATATTCACGATAAATATTATCCTGTTTGTTTCTCTCACAGGTATGGCGATCAGGCTTTTCCTCAGAAAGGTTGCAAAGGCCTTCAGTTCTTCCGGCGAATAATCTGCCCTTCCTGCCTGGAGGGGGCGACGGGTAAAGCCGTTTTTTACGTCATCAATGGGAATAGCAGCCATTTCCAACACCTCCCTGCTGCGCCATTTCATTTTCTTTTGCATTATGTAGATGATCATCAACGTTTGAAAGATCAACATTATACCTGCAAGAAGGATTAGCCATGGTTTGAATTTTTCAATTCCTCCCAGGGCAATCCCCAGCAAAAAAGCAGTTGCTGCCAGCTGGGCAAGGATAGAAACAATAAAATAGTGGTTATGCGTGCGGATGTAAACTATCAGGGTCAACATTGCTGCAGCAAAGGTGATCAGTGCCCCGAAACCCATTGCGACGATAAAGCTAAACGCCAGCAAAAATAGAAATACCACAGATGCAATGATCGCTATGATCATCTCTGTGCTAATTATCGGTGGCTTTAATTTTCTGTTAAAATACATGGCTGTCAAATTTTTATCATGAAAATGGATTGGTTTTGATCTTACTTATCTCATGCAGTATCCTTACTTCTTCCCCTTTCTGGTAATACTCAAAGAATTGAATAAAAAGATTGCCCAGGGATTCACATAATTGATCAAAGGAAAGAGCTTCTTTATATTTCAGATAATCATCTTTTGAAATATGTGCAGAAATGTTCCCCTCCTTATCAATTGCTATCCAGGTATTTTCTGAATAGTCATTAGAAAAGCCCAGTGGCAAACGATATTCATTGCCCATCATGATTGGCACAATGATGGTTTTATTAGTTTCCCTATAGGTGAAGGCAATAAGCTTGCTTTTCAGGTAGGTTGTAAAGCCTTGTAATTCATTTTGACGGTAATCTATTTTACCAAGGGGCATTGGCCTTTCTGTAAACCCATTCGTTGCATCAGTAATATTCATGGCGGCCAATTCGAGGATTTCCCTGCCGCGCCATCTGAGTTTGTTTGTTGCCATGATATAGACTAAAACAGCCAATTCCAAAACAAGGATTAGTACGAGTGGCTTGAACTCTTCTTCCCTGATGGCGTAAGGTCCAATTTTAGGGGCGACCATGGCAAAACTCACAATTGTTAGCTGATATACCATTGTGATAATAAACCAGCCATTACCTGTACGAATAAAATATGCCAGGCTAAGTATTGCATAAAGGCAAAAGATAAATGCCATGCTTATTATTCCGGCTGTTATTCCGTAGAGCCCCCAGCAAATAGCAAATATTAGCAGAGCTACGATTGGTTGTCCCAGTCCGGTGACATTGGTATTAGGCCTTAATTTGCTTGTTATGAACATATGTTTAAGGTTTACTTATCTGTTTCTAAAGTCAATTCTTCCAGCATCTCTTTCGCATGTTCATTGTCAGGGTTCAACTCCACGGATTTTTCATAATTCAGGATGGCTTCTTCCACTTCTCCACTTTTCATGAGTGCCTCGGCATAACTATCATATACATTCCATGATTCCGGATAAGAATCCACATTAAGTTTGAAAACCATAAGGGCTTCTTCAAATCTATCATCCCCCAGGTACTTGTAACCAAGCTTGTTCATATCTCCTTCGGAAAATTCCAGGTCCAAAGCCCTGGCATCCCATAGTGCTTTATATTTTTTCTCTGCTGCTTCTAATCCCTCCGATTCATTGGTTTTATCAAAGATCCATGCAGATGTTGCACCCTTAGGAAGAACACTGCTAACATAGATGTCCATTCCGCTTACACTGCCGTCAGCGTTCTTCTTAAGATTGTATTCTTTCTTGTCAACAGGATCCCTCCATCGTCCTTCAACATCTGTTTTTTCCAATGGCCTGGGCTCTTCTACATCAGGGACAAGCATAGCCAAACGGCCTTGATCCCAGAGCATGGTGAATGTTTTCTGTATTTGCATGATCACATAGGGGCCCATAAAAGCCTTGAATTCCTCAGGGGTTTCTTCATCAATGGCGACTTCTTCATTGAGGTTTTTCATGGCATATACCTTTTCAACGATGATCATTTCGTCAACCTGCCCATTGCTATCCTCGGGGAAAGAAAAATAAACACTTGCAGAGAGTTTAGCATATCTCCTTCCATCTTCATCAGGATCATTCAATGCAAGGACTATACGTCCCATAATATCCACACCTATTCCTCCATCGGCATATTGAACCTCCAGCACATTCCGGTTGTCAAAGTTTGTATAAGGCCCGATGATATTTTCATATTCCGGAGGGATGCCGCTTATTTCGGATGTTGTGTCCGCCCCGGCGATCCTGTAATCAAGGATTTCCATATTCTCAGGTTGGAAGGTAGCGCCAATACCCAGCTTGATATGACCGGCATCTACATAGTCATACTCCTGAATGGTGGCGTCAACGGCAATCCAGCCGATATTTTCTCCCATGTACACTTCAGTCCAGGCATGCTGTCCGAAGCTTCCACCGTACCATGGGGAGTACATACATCCGATGGAGAGCCTGGATGGAATGCCGGCTGCACGACAGAAGGCTGTTAGCAGGCGTGAGTGAGAACCACATTCTCCCTGCCTGGTCTTTAATGTGTTGATGGCAGTAGTTCCCCCGGGTATTGCCCCCCTGATCTCTTTTCCAACCCATTCGCTCAAGTGGACTGCTGCTTCCCATGAATCCTTCGATCCGGAAGTGATTTCCTCTGCCAGGGCTGTGATTTCAGGATGATCTGATTCGATAAACATCTCAGGTTCCAAATATTTCTTTAAGGATTCATTATTATTGAAATCGGGAGGAAAAGCAGGAGCATCTGTACCATCATACCATAAAGGCTCAATCTCAAAAGTTCCTATAATATGGTTTTCCACTACGGTTCCCTGAAACTTTTGTCCTGGGAAATTCAGGCTCTCCACAGAGATCAGCTCCCCGGCAGATTTAATATCAGCAGAAACTTTCAGGTATGACATTTCCATAAAATTGGAAATGCTTTTATCCACCCTCGCAAAAATTGTGTTGTCAAGGTCAACGGTTTTTATTCTTTTAATGACCGATTCGTCTGCCAGGTATATATTGCGATTCATGATTTCAAACCTGAGGGTCATGCCGTCGTCTTTATTAACCCAGGTTTTTGTATTTGTGCCATCTGTACTGCTGTAGATATTAATAAGCAGGGTCTTATACTCCTGTCCGGCAAGCATAATATCCTCTTCTCCCAGAAGAGTGAATTTCTGATCTGCAATATGTCCACGTATATAATCATAGACACGGTATTCCTTTTCCTCAGCACTGCCTTTTACAAAGTCCTCGACAATATATGGTGCTCCCAAAGGGTTGTCGAAGATAACACCAGCTATATCCTGAATCGTATCGGGAGTTTCGTTGGGTGACTCTGTCCTGAGTGCATAATCATCAAAGACTTCTGTAAGGGTGGAAACAATGTTTCCGGCATCGTATTTAAATTGGGTATGATTCAGCGCCACCTTGTAAGTTTCCGGATAGAAGACATACCTGCTAATGATCTGCATGTTCATCTCCTGCCCCAGAGCCTTGAGCAAAAGGTTGACGGTGTCGTGAGTCTCGATCATTTGCATGCCCTTGTAATCAATATTGCTCACATCGGTTGTGGCATAACCGCAAAGCACGCCTCCAATTTCAACAGCAATATATATCCTTTCATGCTGTGCATGTGTAGATGACATAAGGCCCAGAAGGATTGCAAATGCAATCAGTATCCGGAGCAGGTTCTTTTTTGTTTTCATGACTTCTATTTTTAGGTGTTGGGTGTTAAATGTAATATTAGATTTTCCATAACCTTCGTGTTAATTGTGATGTACTTCGTACCCTTTGTGGTAAAAAACAATCCATAATCCATAATTCTTTTTATACCGTTTTTAACTCGGTGATAATTCTTTGTTCTTTATTGCTTTTATAGTATTCGGCAAACCTGAGAAAAGTCTTCCCCATCATTTCACATAGCTGGTCGAAAGTGTATTGTTTCCGGTATTGCTTATAATCCTTTTCGGAAATAAACACAGTTAATTCCCCATTATCCTTGAACATCACATAGCTGATCCTGTTCCGGTATTTTTTGCATAAAGGGCTTATTCCCATTGAAAATATCAATTTGATCCCTTTAGCCGGGTATTCTGCCAGGCATATCTTTTTCCCTTCAAGAAATGAGGCAAAGCCGATCAGTTCGTTCCGGTTATAGGAGTGCTTGCCAGCAGTATATGGCCTGTCGGTAAAGCCATTCCCCTCACTAAAAACCTGCCGGGCTGAAAGTTTAAATAATCTGATAGCAGAGCCTTCCAGATCAAGGGCTTTGCTGATGATAGGCCCTATAGTAAAAAAGGTGATGGCGCATAATGCCAGGAAGATGAACCAAACAGGCATTGTGATGTAGTCTTTCATCCAGACCAAAGTCTCCTGTCCTAAATAAATGTCAATCAATTGGAATGTTTCAACTGTCCGGCCGGGTCGTTCAGCAAGAAAATAAAACCAGATAGTCACTGCCATGACAATAGCGAGTACTGCTGACTGCCAGAGTTTTGTCCTGGAATAATATATGATACCGTAAGCGATTAAAATGAGCCCATAGACATATGGTGTGAATAAGGTGCCAAGCAATTGGTCTTCCAGGATAAGTGGAATTAATAAGAGGATTATTGGAATCCATACTTTCCACATCGGGCGCCATTTTATCGAGTTGGTAGACATAAGTTTTGAGTTTTGAGTTTTCCAACTTCGCTAAAGCTTCGTTGGACAAAGTAAGTTTTGAGTTGGTTCACATTTGATATTTTGTGATGTATTTTGTATTCTTTGTGGTTAAACTAATTCATAATCCATAATTCATAATTCATAATCATTTATACAGATTTCAATTCATTAATAATTCTATCCTCGTGTCCTTCTTTATAATATTCGAGGAAGCGGTGAAAAGTGCTTCCCAGGGATTCGCAAAGCTGATCGAAAGTGTAGCGTTTGGTATATTGCCTGTAATCGAATGCTGAAATATGAACGGTAATTTCACCCTTCTTATCAAATAAGACATAGCTGACCTTCCCGGGATCGGGATCAGTCATTGGACTTATTCCGAGTGAAATGGTCATGTAGATACCCGCTTCCCTGTAAACCGGGTTCACGATGCGCTTGCTGTTCAGGAAACGGGCGAACCCCTGAAGTGTTTCAAATGTATAATCAGTACTACCCGCTGAATAAGGCCGGGCGGTGAAGCCAGCAGAAGTTTCCATGATGCTGTCTGCAGCCAGTTTAAATAAGCGGCGGGCATTCATTTCATATTTTTCATGTCCGGCAAGTATAGGCCAGGTAGCCACAACAAAAATGACCACAAGGATTATGGTAAAAATATATGACTGAAAAGTGAAGATGGTATCAGTGTACTGGCAAATACTTTGCAAGGTTGAAAATCCGGCAAGGATACCTGCAACAGGATATGGCCAGAGTCGATAGCGGTACCACTGGTATATTCCCATCCCCATGAAGAATGCAGCTGCTATAATGGTGATGAAAATCGGCCCTTTGCTGATATCCCAGCCTTCACCGATCAATGCCTGCCTGATCACAAATTCGATGACCCCAAGCGCATACATGCTCAGTATAAATATCGGATAGATCCTTCCGATCGGTCCCCTTAATTTTGTTTTATTGAACATGATTCAGTAATTAATTTTTCTTTTTATTGGTTCAGAAATTATATACTTCATAAAATGTGAACTTTGCAAATATATGATATTGAGGAAGCTTTGTCAAGTTTTTTTTGAATTATTTTAATTTATTTTAATAATTTGTGTTTATACAATTAATATATTATGGCAATTTTAAGTGTTGAATTATTTTGAAATATGAAATTTGGGACTTAGTTTTTATGTATTGGTATATAGGTTTAGGGTATGAGGAAGACCCCGGAGGGGTCATATATCTGAAACCGAAAATGTATCAGAATGCACCTCACCCCTGGCCCCCTCTCCTTGAGGAGAGGGGGAAAAGGGGGATGGGGGGTTAAGGGGGTGAGGCCATTTAATCCAACATTCATAATCCATAATTCAAAACCCAACTTAGAACTCCTAACTCTAGTCACTTTAGTTCACTTTAGCTCACTTTATTTAGTATCTTGCACCCCCATTTAAAATCCAACGAATCATGAAAAAAAACATCCTCTATCTTCTCGCTTTTATGATCCTTGTTTCCTGTGGTGATGACATTCCGCAGGGCGAAAAGGACAATGCTTTCTGGCTCGATCAGGCAGACCTGACTGCAATGCAGCAGGACTGGTCGGCTGCTCATGCAAACCTTAGCTGTGATAGCAATAAATTGTCTATTGCTGGGAAAAGCTATGACAGGGGCGTAGGTACCCATGCGGTAAGCAAGTTGATGATCGACGTGCATGGAAGCGGAGAACGATTCAAGGGAGCCGCAGGGGTAGATGATGAATGCAGCGAACAGGCTTCGGTTGAGTTTTTTATTCTCGGAGACGAAGAAATTCTGTGGCAAAGCGGTTTAATGAAGGTAGGATATTCGGCAAAAAGTTTTGATATTAACATCAGTGGCATTCAGAAGCTGGCCCTGTACGTTTCCGACGGCGGGGATTACATTCATTATGATCATGCCGACTGGGTAAACGTTCGGATCACTTATCATGATTCCGTTCCCGTGCTTGTCCATCCGTACAAGGCACGTCCTTATGTGCTCACACCCCCTCCGCCAAAAGAACCACGTATCAATGGCCCTTCAGTTTATGGTGCGGGAGCAGGGAATCAATTCCTTTACAGAATACCTGCAACGGGTGAAAAGCCCATAAAGTTCAAGGTAAAGGGACTTCCTGAGGGACTTAATATTTATGAGGAAAGTGGCTTGATCCGGGGTAAAACTCCGGCAAACGGGATCTACGAACTAAGCCTTATTGCAGAAAACGATTATGGTAAGGATGAAAAGAAGTTCAGGATCATAGTAGGGCAGGGACTTGCACTTACCCCGCCCATGGGATGGAATTCCTGGAATTGCTGGGGGCTGAGTGTGGACCAGCAAAAAGTGAAGATCGCGGCCCGGGCCATGGAAGCCATCGGCCTGGCAGATCATGGCTGGTCCTATTTGAATATTGACGACGGCTGGGAGGCTGCAGAAAGAACAGAAACCGGTTTTCTGCTGGCCAATGAAAAATTTCCGAATATGCAGCAACTGGCTACTGATATCCATAACATGGGATTGAAACTGGGAATCTATTCATCACCCGGGCCAACCACCTGTGGGGGTTACCTTGGAAGTTGGGAGCATGAATTGATTGATGCAAGGACCTGGGCGATGTGGGGAATTGATTATGTTAAATACGACTGGTGCTCATACAATGATATTGCAAAAGACCAGAGCCTTCCGGAGTTGAAGAAACCTTACATCCATTTTCATGAAGTCCTTGGACAGGTCGACCGGGATATTGTTTACAGCATGTGCCAGTATGGTCGTGGAGATGTCTGGACCTGGGGTGAGGAAGTCGGTGGAAATCTCTGGCGGACCACATATGATATTGTGGATACCTGGAGCAGCATGTCGGGGATAGGCTTCAGGCAGGGAGAATATGCCGCCTATGCCGGTCCCGGACACTGGAATGATCCGGATATGTTGGTTGTGGGTAAAGTTGGCTGGGGACCTGATCTCAGAGAATCCAGGCTGACACCTGATGAGCAATATACACACATCAGCCTGTGGGCCTTATTATCGGCACCGTTACTGCTTGGATGTGACCTGGCGCAGATGGACGCATTTACCCTGAACCTGCTTACGAATGATGAGGTGCTTGCCGTGAATCAGGATGCACTGGGGAAACAAGCTACAAAAGTATACGACGGGATCCGCTACCAGGTTTGGGCCAAAGAACTCGAAGACGGATCCATGGCGGTAGGAATCTTCAATATCGGGAAAGATACGCCCATTGAAGCCTTCAACTGGACCAATGATGAACAAAAGCTAAAGATCACTGTAGGCGCAGACCAACTCGGGCTGACTGGCATTCATAAGGTCAGGGACCTATGGCGACAACAAGATATTGGAACATTTGAAAAAACTTTCGGGGCAAATGTTCCTCATCACGGCGTGGTATTGCTGAAGCTGACACCGGAAGAATAATAGCGGGTTCCGGGTGCCAGGTTCCAGATACCGGGAAAATGTTGCTGGTTGTTGGTCACTGGTGTTTTCGATATTCTGAAATTAATTCTGAATTCAGATATCTGGTATCTGATTTCAAAAGATTGTATCTTTGCAGGCTCTAACCCGCCGAAGCATTAGTGGAGGCGGGCAGCCCACCTTCGTCCCGAGTTTTCGGGACTACGGCGGACGATGCCCGGATGGCGGAATTGGTAGACGCGCTGGTCTCAAAAACCAGTTTCTTTTAGAAGTGCCGGTTCGACCCCGGCTCCGGGTACAACAAAAAACCTCGCAAACAGCGAGGTTTTTTGTTGTACTTCCTCAATCTTCTATCGTACATCTGCAATCCCCATCACCCATCGCCATTTTAACTATTCGTAATCTTTAGGAATCCCTTTATACTGTTAATACCGAAGCCAGGAAGCACTTCTATTCGGAAATACTTGAACACTTCATTAAAAGAATACTGAATATTACATCTTTCATATAACCAGCATATTGGGATATCTCAAAGTTCTGGAATCAAGTACTCACTATAAATCGGTCTGGGGTGTTCACTTTGTCCGGTATATGCAGCATACGGACAGATTTAAACTGAAACAATTAATTTAATGCCTAAAAATCTATATCTTTAGTAATTCAATTTGAAATTTGACTCATTAAACTCAATATGGAACCTATTCCTTATAGAATTAGGATTGGCGTAACAGGCCATAGAGTTCTTGATAATGAAACTGAACTAAAGCAACAAATAATTGAGATTCTCAAAACAGAAATAACAAAACTCTTCGATAATAACTCCTTAAGCCTGCTCAATAAAAATTTAGCTACACCTGTTACATATTCTGTTTTGACACCCCTTGCGGAGGGAGCAGACAGGCTGATTGCGGAAACGGTCATGGAATATGATGCCCTGTCCTGTGTAGAAGTTATTTTGCCTTTAACACTTCCCGATTATAAAAAAACATTTAATAATCCTGATGACCCGGAATTCTTTGAACTATACGCTAAAGCCAGGCACGTAAGGAAACTTCGTTATCTTGATCTTGAAAATGATCCGAAAATAAATCAAAACACTTCTGAGACAAATATTGAAAATAGATTGGAGAAAGCCAGAGAAGAGGCTTTTGAAAAAGCAGGGCGCCATATTGTCAATCATTGCGATGTATTAATTGCAATCTGGGATGGGGAAAAATCACAGGGTATTGGTGGCACCCAGGATATCATTGAGTATGCGAATACTAAAAATCGTCCAGTAATAATTATCTCAACCAATCCCCCCTATACCATTAAAGTTGAAAAAGGCTATGGTTTAAATTGTCATGCTTTAAAGGGTATAGAAAGATTCAACAACACCAGTATCCCCTCAACAGTAAAGGATTCATACACTAAAAATATGTATGATAAATTATTTCAAAACCCGGAAAGCAATTATATTCCGGAATCATCAAAAGAAATAGTCCGGGAAATCCTGCTTCCTTATTATGTCAAGGCCTCAATCAAGGCAAAAAAATACCAGAGAATTTACATGCCATCAGGCATATTGATTTTTTTGTGTTCAGCAATTGCAGTAGCAGCAGTGTTAATCGGGATACTATATCATCCTGTTTTATTATTCTCCTTTTTAGTCGAGTTTTTATGCTTACTTACAATTTTAACAATCTGCCTTTTCGCTCAACAATTAAGAATAAATTGGCTGGAAAACAGATTCTTAACAGAACGACTTCGGGCTGCATGCTACTTTATTGCTACCAGTACCGAAATCACCTCAATTGAGATACCTCCTTATATGGGAGTAGCACATAAATATAGCGACTGGATGGTTCTGGTATTTAATGAGATTTGGTACAGAACTCCCAAAATGGAAGGTATTAAGGATGATATGTTAAACTGCTTCAAAGATTATATTATAAAACACTGGATTGATGATCAGAAAAATCACCACAGTGAAAAACATCGTAAATTAACCAAGCTTAACAAGCGCTTTGCTTACTTTGGATGGGTAATTTATTTGATCGCATTAATAGCATCCGGTATTCATATTGTTCAAAGTCTTTCGACTGGTTTTGAACTTGATCAGCTAACTGAGAATATACTGATATTTCTTGCCATCGCCTTACCTGCTCTCGGAGCTGCTGTTGTTGGCATTCGTAAACATGGCGAATATGAACGCATTGAGAGTAGAAGCTATAATATGTCTGAAGTAATAGAAGATATTTCAATCGACTTTAACAAGCTTCATGATAAAAACGAATTCGTTAGTTTAATGTATGATCTAGATAAACTTATGTTGCTTGAGAATCAGGACTGGCTGATGCTCATGAAACTGGTTAAACTTGAAGTAAATCCATAAAGGGATAATTAATCATATTTATCATTTTTAATGTTTTGATCATGGAAACTGTTTCAAACAATCACCAAGCTCAAAAACTTCATTTTTGGGGCTTGTTAATCGGGCTTTTCTTTGTTAGCCTGGTTTTAGGGGTTGTTGGATTTGAACATTATTATACATATCATGGTTTAGAGCATGATTTGGCTAAATCCTTTTACAATACTTTCCAACTCTATGTTTTAGAGAGTGACAACCTTAGCGGGTACATCCCCCGTGAACTACATATTGCCGCTTTATTGCGCCATTAGTCCCTTTATTTGCCATAATAATGACTATACTTCAAATTTTTCGTGAGCAATTGGAAAGGTTAAAAATTTCAATGATGAGAAACCATGTTGTGATCATTGGCTTTGGCACCAAGGGCAAAAATATCATGGAAGACCTTCTGAGAAAAAAGAAAAAAATATTGATAATCGATTCAGATGGAGATATTCCGGGATTAGGTTCCCTGCAACATTCAAAATGCCGGTTATTGCTGGGAAACGCTACCGATAAAACCGTATTAAAAAAAGCTAATGTCACTCATGCCGAAATGGTTTATATATTGAGTGGTAACGATAACACTCAAATTAAGGCTTGCCTTGAAATATATCAACTAATAAAAAATAGTAATCGCAGAAAGGAAGATCCGCTCAACTGTATTATGCACCTCAAGAGGCAGGAATTTATGAACACCTTGAAAAGTCACAATCTGGTGCAAAATGTTGAAGATGCTTTTGCATTAAGGGTCTTCAACGTATATGAGTCGAGTGCCCGTGATCTTTTTGAGGAAAACCCACCTGACGGGATTGGCATTCCCGCCAATAGTAATACAGTGGTTCAAATACTCATTTTCGGTTTTGGCCTTGCAGGTGAAGCGCTAGCTTTGCAAACTGCACTAACAGGGCATTATGCCAACGGAAAAAACCCAAAAGTCCTGATCGTCGATCGCATGGCTGAAGAAAAAGTACACGATTTTCTGGAAAGGTATCCTGCCTTTAAAAATTATTGCGAGTTGGAATATATCACTTCCGAGCCCGATAGTCCGCAACTGATCAACCAGGTGATACCATATACCGACATCCCCGATACATATACAAACATCGTGCTTTGTTATGAGAACAAAACACAAAACCTATTGTTGGGTCTTCAACTTGACAATGTTAACTTCAAGGAACATGTTAATATTTTCATCAGTACAAGCGATGATGTTACCTTTAAATCTATTTCTCAAAAGGTGAAGCCGTATGGTCTATCTTCAAAGGTTTGTTCGCACGAAGCAATATGCAGTGAATTTCTTGATAAGAAGGCCATTGCTTTTCACAATAATTACCTGGAGAAAAGAAAAAAAGAAGACGATTTCGGTAAAAAAGATGCCGATGTTCCATGGGAAGAACTATCGCAGGAATATAAGGATTCGAACAGGAAGGCAGCCGATCATATCGGGGTGAAGATGCGGGCTATTGCTTGTAAAATTGTTGAAACTATTGATCTGGGACCTGAGGCAAAAATAACACCGGACGAATTGCTTATGCTTGCAAAACTTGAGCATAAACGCTGGAATGCGGAACGATCGCTCGCTGGATGGACATATAGTGAAACAAGAAATGACAAGAGCAGGGAAACCCCTGACCTGACGGAGTGGGAAAATCTCACAAAAGAAATTCAGGAATATGATATTGATGCTGTAAAATGTATTTCTGAGGTACTGGCTTCAGTTGGATTAAAGGCGGTGTACCTTTAAAAATCCTTAGCTACATCAGTTATAAAAGCAGCTCGTTAAAATCAATTAAGTGTTTCTGAAACGACTGTAGTATCCGGCAACAACGCTTCGTATTCAGCAACTTTTTCTGGTTTATCCCAGGCTTCGTAAAGTTTAATGATAGAATCCAGTGATTTTTTTGTGCGTTCATGATCTTCCCCGAATTTGGCCTTTAGTATTGGGTAACTTTCCAATAAAAATACTTCTGCTTCCTGAAAACGTTTTAATTTGGTAAGACAATCGCCGAAATTTCTCATTGTATTGGCAGTATGCCAATGACCCGCAGGTAGTTTTTTCTGCTGTATCTCAAGCGCCTCGCGAAAAAGTTCTTCAGCTTTTGAGTAATTACCTTTTCTAATAAGCACCCCCCCCAAGTTATTTAAAGTTATGGCCACGTTTGGGTGCTCATCACCATATATTTTTCGTCGTATTGCCAATGCTTCTCTGTACAGTTCTTCTGCTTTTGTGTAATCGCCTTTTTCCTTAAGCAAAACCCCCAAGTTATTTAGAATAATGGCCACGTTTGGGTGCTCATCACCATATATTTTTCGTCGTATTGCCAATGCTTCTCTGTACAGTTCTTCAGCTTTTAAGTAATTACCTTTACCCTTATGCAACAACCCCAAGTTATTTAGACTAATGGCCACGTTTGGGTGCTCATCACCATATATTTTTCGCCATATTGCCAATGCTTCTCTGTGCAGTTCTTCAGTTTTTGAATAATCGCCCTTTGCATAATGTACTACTCCCGCTAGATTGTTTAAACATATGGCCACATCTTGGTGCTCATCACCATATATTTTTCGTAAAATTGCAAGAGATTCTCTGAAAAGTTCTTCAGCTTTTGAATATTCGCCCTTTATATAATATACATACGCTAGATTGTTTAAATATTTGGCCATGTCTGGCTGCTCATCACCATATATGTTGCGCCAAATTACAAGTGCTTCTTTATAAAGTTCTTCAGCTTTTGAATACTCGCCTTTGTCTAAATACACAACCCCTAGATTGTTTAAACTTA
>JABMQZ010000168.1 GCA_013202965.1 Bacteroidota bacterium
ACAAGATATGAACTTTGATAAGTGGAACCTTTTAAACTGAAATAATGGGAACTTTTCAGTTAATATATACACTCACATCCCTTTCATAGATTTTTTCGTTCTCAATTTTCAAACAATCATTTCTGATTTCCTTTTTCAGAACTGTAAAGTTTGTGTGAATTCTCCCGTATTCATCAGGAACCAGGTATATCTGATCACTAGAAATTGTTTTTATACAATAGTGATTTCTGTAGTATTTATTGGATTTTTCATCAGGATATATCGCTTTCAGAATTTCAATTGCCTTTTCCTCATCAATTGAAACATGATGTAAATTATCAATTGTTTTTCGTAATATATTGTCATCGATCCTGACGCTTTTAGGTATTAAGTTGACCTCCTCATTGTAAAATTTTATTAGGCGTTTGTGCTTACTCGAATCTTTATTCTGATAATAAACCAACTCCTCAGGATTAAATAATACACTATTTAACTCATAGGTATTGCTACGCTTTGATGAAACATAGCCAAGCCCTAACCTGATATGTTTTTCCTCAATTAAATAATCTATATAGAATTTATAATATCTACCATACTTCTTGAGAAGAATTCGAGAATTCAATCTGATAGAAATGCAAAATCGCGAGATATCAGATTTGTATTCACTACTTTCTTCATTCCCATGGCGAATTGCTTTATCATAGAACCCATGAAGTAAATCAATCAGGTGATCGACATATAATCTTCTGCCGTTGTAATAAATAAAAACCTCCTCAGAAAGCTTGTTTAATTCTTGATTTGTTATTTGAATTAAGTAATCTTTTGGCTTGTTGACATACATAGAATTTTGCTTTTTCTATGTAGCCACTTTTAATCAAAAGGTTTATTTTTTCTTTGAAACGATTCGTTTCATCATTTTGATAAATCTATCCCTTTGATTAATAGTAAATTACCCTTAAACCCTTTATTATCAAGAATTTTAAACATCGGTTACGGTGGAAATCATCGCTAAGTGTGTACTTAATCATATTTGCAGTAAGAATTATCAATCCTGGGTTGATCTGGTGGGTTCTGGTGCTAGATTGTACATTTATGGTAGCATACTACGCCTGGGCTATATCATTTGCCAGAGCAACTCATTTCATTTTTAGAAAGTGCACACATTATAGCTAATATATATAAAATTATATTCCATTTAAGTTAAGTCTACTTCCGCTTTATACTTTTCTATAGAATTACAATCACTCAGTAGTCTTTTCCACTTTCTTTGCTCTTTATAATCTGAGTGATCTACATCAATTCTCAATCTCACATAATTATCTGATACTGTTAGGTCACAACTTGATTTAAAGCCCGTTATTTTAACAGGTTCGTAATCAAGGTTGTCGATTCTGTTTTTCTCAACCCATTTAATAATATGCTTGATTCCTGTAAAAGTGTCTATCTCGTACACTTCTTCTTCATCATAATCCCAATCAATTTCAGTCTCTTTTCTTTTTTTACTCATAATGTTATATTTTTAAATATTAAAGTAGTTGATGTCATTATCAACTATACCGAATATAACGCATTAACAGCGGGTTACAAAATTTACTTTGTCTTACTTCTCTTAAAATAATAGGACCTAAAAAATCAAAATAACGAGCTCTGGAAAGGGGTTGATTTCAGTTTTCTAAAGCAGTATATTACAGCGATAACATATTTACTAATAAATAATTCAATAATTTATGGATAAGACTCAATATTTAAGTCTCCTGAAAGAGATTAAAAAACTTAAAAAACCCGAAGATCTGGTTAAAATAACGCTTAAAGAAGGTGAGCAAATCACAGCTATCATTATTGAGCAAATTGCTGCTGGGTTGCAGCTGGAAGGTGGAATTGACACCGGTACATCAAAACCAAGTGTTTTCATAATTCACACTTTAAATCACACTAATCCGAGATATTCAAATGTGCATATGGAAATTACAATCAACGATATTATACATTTCGAAGCTGTGAGTATGTAGCGAGTACCGACCTACTCCTGATTTTCGTAGGCTGACGTAACTTATCCTTGAAATAGCTCTGAGATTGGATAATTCCTTTGTAGAATAAAGTGCACACATTATAGCTATATTTCTATTTCTATTCTATTTCTATTTGTTTTCTTGTGGAGGTAAAATATTGAATACAATAACACTCAATGTTAAGGTATTTTGCTACATTTGGGATACGAATAAATCGCTATGGCCTTTTACCAAAATTCAGTACTAAATAAATTCCTCAAACTTCAGGACCAGTCGGCTATTGAAGAGGCTTACAAAAAATTCGTAGATTACTTTCATAATCCAGAAATACAAAAAAACATCCGTGAAAGTAAAGAAGAACAATTCCAGGAAGGTTTCTTACGGGAACTTTATGTGAATGTTCTAGGGTATTGTATAAACCCTAATCCTGACTACAATCTTACAACTGAGTATTTCGGGCATTGTGTACACCGATTCCGGAGTATAGTGTACTATCTGATTTGGAATCGATTTGTAATGTAAATATACGATTAAATTTTCTTTCTGAGCGACTCTCCTTTTAATTCAAAACGGTGGGCATTAACTGCCAATCTGTCCATAATTGCATCTGCTACTGTTGACTCTCCGATATACTCATACCACTTGGCGACCGGGAGCTGAGATGTGATGATTGTTGATTTGATTCCATATCGGTCTTCAAGCATCTGGAGCAATGCCAGACGTGTAACACCGTCCAGGGGGTGCAATCCGAAGTCGTCAATGATAATCAATTGAGCTTTTTGAACCTGGTTAAGCAACTTCACATAGGTACCATCCAGTTTAGAAAGAGATATTTTCTCCAGCAAGCGGTTTATCCCGAAGTACAGGGTACGGTATCCCAGCGTGCAGGCTTGCCTGCCAAAGGCACAGGCCAGGTAGCTTTTTCCGCAGCCTGTGGAACCTGTGATAAGCAGGTTCTCAGCACGCTCAATAAAGCTGCAATCGGCAATCATCATTAGTTTTTCTTTCGACAGGTTTCGCTCAGGATTGCAATGCACCTGTTCCAGGATGGCATTATACCTGAGTTTACTTTGCCGTAGGTAAAGTTCTGTTCTCTTAGTTGCCCGGCTTTGTATCTCAGCTTCTGCAAGGCGGGCCATAAATTGGTTTAAGGAGGGCTGGTTTTGTACAGCCATGGAAAGTACAGCCTGATATGCCTGTAGCATTCCATCCAGCTTTAATTGTGCCAGGTGATCCAGTGTGATTTGTTTGTTCATATTTTACGGTTTAAGTGATTGATAAATAAATAATTGATTATCGATAAGATTCCTCTCCACGTATATTGTCATGTTTGGGTATTGCAAAAATATCCCCATGTGGATCCTGCTGCTTGTCCAGGTTTTTCTTCAATATGTTTTTAATCATCCCGTAGTTTACCCTGGTTCCTTTCATGGCCCTTTGACAAGCTGCCTCAAAACGTTGCGGACCGTATATCTCTGAGAGCCTTTTTAATCCTTTGCAGGATAGATAGGTTTGTTCGATAAATTCTTTGGAAGCAAGTACCCTTTTGAAAACATCAACCGAACAGTCTCCGATCTTAGCAGCCTCTGCCATAAAGTAATCAGCATCCCATCCCCGTGTTTGTTTATATCTGAGGTGGTTTTCAGGCATATGCTCATCGAGGGTTGTGTAGCCACCTACGCGGTAATCACGCTTATGAATAGCTATTCGTTCAAAACCAATGAAGATCTCAACGTTTTCTTCATCATATATTATTTTGGTTCGCTGGCCAATATACTGGTAAGGGACACTGTATTGATGTTTGTCTTCTCCCAGGATCACATGGTAATTCATCTGTACCTTTCCCTTGGTGTTGTGTTTTATAATAAATGGTTCCGAAGGCAGGGGATTTAAAAAAGATTTCTCCTGTTTTGTAAACTGTTCATACCGGGTATATGGTTTTTTTTGGAAAGGTATATGGATGTGCTGTCCGATGAGCTGTTTTATCCTTTTGTTCAAATCAAAAAGGCTGAAGAAAGTTTCGTTACGCAGTTCGGCATATACCCTTAAATATCCTATATGGACATTGTTTTCCACCGATGGCTTGTCCTTGGGTTTTCTCGGCCGGGTGGCTTCCAGGTTAGTACCGTAATGCAGTGACCACTGATCGACAAGCTCCGGGAACTTAAACTCATATCGGTCATTCTTCGAGACATATTGCTTCATGTTGTCACTTAAAATATTTCTTGGTACACCACCAATAGACTCCAAACACCGGTTCAAAGCACTAAACAATTGAACCTGCCTGGTAGATGGCAATGCTTCGATATAAGGATAATTACTAAAGGGTAATACGCAAACCAAAACAGGACACGGGATTAGCTCTCCTGATTGGCGATCAACAATATATAAAGGCTTTCCGGCAAAATCAACCTGAAGGTATTCTCCCGGGCGATGATCAAAGTGCATGGTGGCCTTATTAGGTTTATTGTAGCGGGAAAAATGCTCGCAAAATTGTGTGTAACCATAGCCATCCGGATTATTCATTTTATATTCTTGCCAAAGAATCTGTCGGGTCACTCCGGGGGCCTTCAACTCCCTGGCATAGGAGGGAAACCGCTTCTGAAGAGCATCAAGACGGCTGTCGGGCTGGGGAGTGTTTCTTGTATTATAGACAATGGCTGCTAATTCCGCTTCATCGCACCCAAGAAGATCCTGATAACTCTTCCCTGTGAGCTCGAGCTTGAAAAGATATTCATTCAGGGTTTTTCGGTGAATGCCAAGATTCTGGGAGATCTTTAATTTGCTTAGCCCTGCTGATTTTAACTGAATAATTCGTCTTACCTGTGTCATACTGATTGGTTTATTTGCCATTGTGCCTTTTTTTGTGGGTGAGGCACAAAAATCACAAATCAATCAGTACTTTCCATTATAAAACTGTACACTATATGACGGAATGTCACCCGAGAGATGAGCTTACGCTGTCCGTCAATTTCAAAAATAAATAGAAAAATACCATCCAAAAAAGTTGTACACTATACTCCGGAATCCAGTGCACACTATATCGCGGATTGAGTTGTACACTATACTCCGGAATACTCAATAAGGAATACCATACTATTTCAACCACACCCTATGGATACTCCTTTGGTACGATTATGCTAAACATATCCATTATGGAACCTGACTCAACAAAAATATTCATCTCCGGTTCTTTTGACATGGGAGTTTCAGCCGGAAAAATTGAATGCCGAGGAATGAAAGGATCTGCTCTCAGAGATGCTTGGGATGAGATGCATAGCTTTGCAGAGCAATACAATAATGGGAGGCTTGGGTATGAGTGATGGATATTATAATTGGCTTATTTTCTTTGGAGGTTGGTTGACAGCAATAATTACTACTTGGATAACTGCATATTTAACAAATTACTACATAACTTATCGTGAAAAAAAGGGGGAAATTTCTATTATTTGTGATAACTTACATCTTTATTCTGGGCTGTGGTTAGATTACCTAAGACAATATGCCACATATTACCTTGGTAATCTTCATAGTATTAATCTTCTTAAAATAAACCATGATCCAGAAATTAAAAAATTAATTTCTGGAGATGTAGAAGGATATTTTAATAGAGGAGATGACTATTTAAGACTTGTCTTTCAAACCAGGAATGATTATATAAAAACGGTATATCAATTTCTTTCAGTTCACGGTGATGATGCAGAAATTCGTAAGATGTTAAAAAAGATTGAATGGAAAGAAAAGGCTGTTTACCAATTCTACGTAAAAGAGAAAGAAAACGAAGCTGATCTCGATGTTCATAAAAGAGAAGTTCAGAATTATATCTATAGACAATCTATTGAATTTAGAAAACACCTTGATGCTATAAATAATAAAATATTAAATAAAGCTAATCCTTAAATCATATAAGTTACAGCTCAGTTTTATTTCTTGAACACTGTCCCTATTTTCCCTACAATGACCGCTTCGTGGGCATGTCTTCCTATGTGAGAGGTTAGTACTTCAATCCCCTCTGAGTTGGTTTATTATCATCTGAAACTCCCTACCTGACATCTGAGCGTTGCTGTCCAAGTCCATCTCGTCTGCCGGTGCGATCATATCCAGTGCGAACTCTATTGCTGTGTCCTCATCCATCTTCTCTTCGTTGATCAGAAAGTTCTTGTGATTGATTGCTTGATATACCTTCTCTTCGATCCTCTGCTTCAATGTTCCTTTCCGATACAGGTCCTTCAACACTTCCGGTTGGTTGTCCTGCATCCACTCCAGGCGAATAAGTGCAAATGGATGGTGAATAAGCTCCATTACCTTTTCAGTGGCCTTAGCTCCCGATTCAGGATGCCTACCTGCCTTTATATTCTCTCCGGCCCTCTTCGCTGCTTCCCTGAATCTTTCCTCGAAGGTCCTGTTGTCTTTCGGGTCCTTATCCTGTGATTTTATATTCATGATATAGGTTAATGATTGGAAAGTAATCTAACACCTCTTTCAAATAATTGGTTTGAGTTTAGGCCTATTCACTCCATTCCATCTTATCCTTTAAATAGTAGAATTTCAACCTTTCTGATTCTTCATTTTCGATCCAATTAATAAGTTCTTTAAACCAAAGATACTTAGCATAGATATGCTCATTCTCTCTGTAAATATCAAGGTAGTTTTGGAGGTGTCGCTTGATTTCATTTATTGTTTCTTCCTCTCCTGCTGCAACCGTCTTAAAAGTGTTAATTGTCAAATCTTTGACCATATTTGTTAAGGAAGAAAGGATTGAATCCTCTCCGCTATCATCGTCATCTAAATTAATTGCATTGATTTGTTGCAAAGAACTTTCCATTAACCTGATGGGATTTAAGAATGCTTGATCCTCCCAATCGAATATTATTGCTTGATATAATCCAAATGATTCTATTGTTTCTGGATCATAGTCCCAAAATTTATTCATTATCAATTTATCAATAACTATTCTCGGATAGATTGCTTTTAGTCTTTCAAGATCATAAGCATTAATTAAACCTTTTGAAAAAATAATATTATCATCAGCATAATATGATCCTATAGATACTCCTCCTCTGATAAAAAAACCTTTGGACATCATTATGAGCTGAAAGCCTCTTGCAAAAGTGATTAGAATGTTGAAGTTAGAAAGGAAATCTCTTTCATTATCAAAATAAGGAATTGAAATGCAAACGTTATCGGAAAAGGTTTGATATTCTATGTGTTTGATTAATTCTGTATCAATATTTTGTGTGATTGCTGATTTGTTCAATAGATGATCTTGGGTTAGTTTAAATGATTCCTGAATATCTTGCAGAAATGTTGAGCTGGAGTCAGCTTCATAAACCCTCACGAAATCTCTAAAACCTAATATATCCAAAAAGCATATAATTCTCGGCTCAGTATCAACTAATTCTTTATAGAAATAGTCTTTAGGATTCTTTGTTAACCTAATACTGAAATTACACTCAGGTCCATCTTGAAGATGAACTTCAAAGAAACTTGCAAAATCTATTATCTTTTGTTTTAAAGTTGTAATGTTAAATTCTTTACTATCTACTACAACTTTTGTTATGATTTTAATTTCATCACTAATTGCATATAATAATTCTCTGCACTGTTCCTGTTCAATAATATGAAAGGATTTGTTATCAGTATCATTCTCAACAACTCCTAATACAATATTTTGAAGAGCCCCGCAAATATTTCGCCATAAGGTATCTAAACGCTTTGTCTCAGTATATTTATCACTATTATATTCAAATAAACACCTTCTTAATGATCTCTTAAATGCTGTCAAAAATAAGTTGTGATTTATTAAGAAGGTTGTGTCATTTCTCAGAATTTCTTTTAAACGGTTTTTGCTATAATTTACCTTACACCCCTCAATGGCTAAAATTGTAGAAAATGTATCTAAGGTTTGAGGTTGGAATGTGAATTGAATTTTTAATACATCTATTGGGATTATGCTTTTTGCATGGACACTTAATATTTGACTAAATAAAGCTTCCTTGATTGATAAATGTTTACTAAAAAAAAGGTTGAGTGAAACGAAAATAATATGTTCTGGATGGTCTAAATCATGATTGAATAACACTTTGCCAATTACTTCGTATTCCTTTTCCTTTGAAATTGAAAATTTTCTTTCCCATTTGTCTGCCTGTCTTTGAACATCATCATTAATATTATCTGTGATCACTATTGACTTGATTGATTCATCCCAAATTTTAATACTTTTAGCCTCATCTATAATAGGAGATATGATAGTTTTAATCTCATCTCTTATCTCATCAGAATCTATTATACTAAACCGTACATCAATTAAATCAATCATAATAAATTTGAATTAAGATACTCAGTCAAGGCGATATTATATAGGTTTGAAAAGTTTTATTCCAGCAATAATCAGTTCATATATTCCTCATACAACCCAAACAAGAACTCAATCCTTGCCATCTCATTGGTGAAAGCTTGTGGTCGGTAACATAGATCTACTGCTCGGTCCAATTCCTGGTGTGCTCTTGTGAGCTTTGGCGGCATGGTCAAAGGATCATACAAATCTGCCAAACTACTATCAGGATATTGTGCCCTCGCATCCAAAACTTTTTGAGCCTTTACTTCAACTTGTTCTCTATTTTTTACTGATGGATTAATGGGCCAAGGGAAGTTGTTGTATACAATTTCATTAGAATATCTGAAATCCCCTTTCAACCTGCCACATGTGTATTTAACCCATGACATATGCATTAATGAATGCATAACACCAAATTCATATAACGTGGCATCAGGAATAACGCTGGCAGTATTATTAGGAATGTTAGTTTTATCAAAAAATGAAAGTGGAATATATTGTCTGTTTTCCGATGTAGTGAGAGGCACAAATACAAAATCAGATTGAGGCTGTCTTATTTCTCCAAACAACGTTGGAAAATCTGCTAATCGCCTTGTAGCCTCTCTGGAACTATTTAACCTTGTTTCCTTAACCTTTTGAATACGTTTACTAATTTCTTTTAGTCTTCTAATGTCTTTTGGAGCAACACCATCAAGCCAAATACACCAACGGGGAATGCTATTTAAAACTTCATTTGCTGATAGTAGTGGTTTTATTACTTTTTGAGCATCTGGTTCATTTTCTAAAAGTTCTTTCTTATCCTTATCAGTTAGCAATAGGAAACCTCCATCATTAGGCATATTGCCGAAAGAAATTTCTGAAACATTGCATATTGGAGTTCTTCTTTTAAGGATTACTACGTCTTTTCCTTCAACTAAATATGGATTAATGTTTTTCACCTTTATTTCGTGTGGTTCTCCTTTCACATCTTCATATTCAAAAATATATTTATTCCTTACATCATTGTTAGAGAATCCTATTATAACCACATATACAGCAGCAACGCCTCTTGCCTCATTGCTCCATTTGAATGTTCTGTGGGCAAAATGAATTTTAATTCCATAGTTATTGAATAACTCATTCCATAAGATACCTGTTTGCTCACCTTGGGCAATGGAATTTGTTGAAACAAAAGCCACTTTAATTGTAGTATCTCGTATTAGCTTTGCAGCCATAAGGTACCAGGCAGAAACGTAGTCTAAAACACCTGAACCATTTACACCTTTAAATACCAAGGACATATCTTCTTTTTGTTCCTTGGACTGATATTGTTTCCCACAAAAAGGAGGATTCCCCAGAATGAAACTAAGCTCATTTTTAGGTATAACGTCCTCCCAATTTCTCCTAAGGGCATTGTCATGTATAATTGTGGCTGATTTGGTCAATGGCAACCGGGCAAAGTAAGTACCAAACACTTCAGATATTTGCAGGTTCATCTGGTGGTCCATTAACCACATAGCAACCTCAGCTATCCTAACAGGGAACTCATCATATTCAATCCCATAAAACTGATCCACATTAATCTTGACCAGGTGACTAATATCCAATGCAGCTTCTGAGGCCACCTCTTCCCTTAGTCTTTGGTATTTGAACAAAATGACTTTTATTATTGCTAATTCCAAAATTCTCAGTTCCCTGTATGTTACGACAAGAAAATTACCACAACCACATGCAGGGTCTAAGAACTTCAACCTCGATAAGCTTTCATGAAAATCAAGGAGTTGTTTCTTGTTGTCCCTTACTTTGTGGAATGTTTTCCATAAGTCATCAAGGAAAAGGGGTTTGATGAGTTTGAGGATATTAGTTTCTGATGTGTAGTGTGCTCCTAAGTTCCTTCTCTCCTCTGGGTTCATTACACTCTGAAACATGCTTCCAAAAATAGCCGGGGAGATCAGACCCCAATCTAAGCCACAGCATTCTAAAAGAATCTCCCTCATATTGGAATTAAAAGCAGCTATTGGAAGTGCTTCCTCAAATAGCTTCCCATTTACATAAAGAAAGGCAGCCACATGTTCATCCAGGTTGGTCAATCTGTTTTCCTTTGGCGTATTAAGAACCTGGAAGAAATGTGCCAATAAAGCACCTAAGTCACTTCCGTCCACATTTGTCTTGATTTCAATAAGCTCCTTAAATGTGTCCTTCTCAAAAATCCCGGTATCGTCAGCAAACAAACAAAACAGGATCCTGACCAAATAAACTTCAAGGGGGTGACCTCTATATCCGCTTTCTTCCAATTGATCATGGAATTTTCCCAATAGCTCTGCTGCATGTATATTAACCGGATTCTCTTCTTCAAAAGTCCGCTTCTGAAATCCAGCTATAAAGCCAAATAGCTTTATATTCTTGTGAAATTCACTAATCGGAAATTCTTGTACCTGATTGGTATCAAGATCATATAACCTGAAATTTGCAAAATCAGATACTAATATATACTGAGGGATTTCATATTCCTCCAAACCATAGAAGTAATCCGTTGCCTGCTCATAGGCAGCATCAAGGTCCTTCCCTAATGATTTGTGTTCCACAAGTAGCGTCCCCTTCCAGAACAAGTCAATAAATCCTTGTTGGTTATTGAGTTTCTGAACGGCCTTCTCAAATGTAGCAACCCTCCTTCTCGATATGCCAAACACATTGAGAAACTCATTCCAGAAAGTGTCCTTCTCTGCCCTTTCCCTACTTTCACCTTCCCATTCTACTGTGAATTGTAATGCCCGGTCTTTGATTTCATTCCAGCTTAATGCCATAATTGTATCAATTTCTTATCGGTGTATATATTTATATATTAAACGTTTACACAATTATTTCATTTTCAATGAATCTCTTAATACAGGGATTATTTGATTCATTGAGGTCACATACGAGAATCCGGGATTCAATTCGGTTTGCACACCTATTACTTTATCATACTTAACTTTTTGAAGCAGGTCGCCATAATCTGTTGGGAAAGAAGTAGTAATACCTATTAATTTTAACCACCATTCACCTGATTCGGGGTAATGCATAATCGTGAATACTGGACTTCCACTATGTCCATGTTGAACAAATCCATCTATTAAGAAATAGTTAGTATTTGGGATCATTTGTGAAATTATCCCGGTTCTACTAAGTGGATGATTAACCATGTCTATTCCCAATTTCAATGGATAACCTATATACAGAATTGGATCACCTTCACTGAGCTCACTCGTTATTACGCAATTACTCAAGGTAACGATGTCAAAATCTAACTGACCTATAATTCTCTTATTTTCAGTATTTTTCATAATTCCAAGAATTGCAAAGTCATTTTTTTCATCAACATACAATATCCCCATTTGTACATTACGAATAGAGTCATCCAAAGCGTTCATCCTAACGAATATTTCAGTGAGATATCGAATTGTATTATTTGCTGTGTCTTTCACAGCAACAACATGTTCACAAGTTAGTACAACAAATTTATTGTTTTTATCCCCTAATAGAACTCCGCTTCCTAACTGATATTCTTTTTCAGAAAAAGTGTTATCTCTCGCTAACACAGGCAGTGACCTGCTCTTTGCCACTTCAATTAACTTCGGAAGTGCAAAATCAATAGACTGGCTATACGTGATTCCTGAAAATGCAAAGTATAATAGAAAGATAAGAATCCTCATTGTGGTATTTGTTTATTCATTAATCAGGCATAAAAGTATTGATTAATTATGTTAAAACATAGCCTAATTGCATGCTAATAGCATGGAGAATCCATTATCTCTCCATGCCCAACAGTAATCCTCACATGGTACATTAATCCCTTCCTCCTCATTATTTCTATATCTCGTGGTAGTGATTGTATCGCTGAATTAGGAGTTAAAAAAGTGAAGAGAGGGAAAATATTTTATTACATATTTGTAATCTAATCGATTTTATATTACATTTGTAAAAAATAATCATCATGACTGATAATAAAATTGAAGACTTGATTACTTCCTATAACCAAGCATTCAAAGAAAGCGGACTTGATTTTGCAGTTGGAAGTAAGGACCCAATTCATAAATTCCTGGTATTGGAAAAAATTCGACAGGAATACTTCACATTAAAAGACACTATGGTATCTGCGAGGGTTTTGAACCATTGGAAAAGCAAGAATATTCTCCCCTTAGCAAGAGCGGGGGGGTGGAATAAATTTTCATTGCTTGAATTGGTATGGATAGATATTGTAAAGGAATTGAGAAAATTTGGGTTTTCACTTAAAAAAATCTCAATTGTTAGAGATCAATTATTTCAACCCATAGATATTGAAAAGAAAAGAGAACAGGTTGATATAGATAGATTTTATGAGGATGTATTTAAAAAGTATAAGTCTATTTATTCATTCAACATTCTTGGGGGATATATAGTATATATGCTTACTCAGCGAAAACAAGTATTGTTAACAGTTCTTAGTGATGGCGGGTGCAGTATTAATGATTCGGGTACCTTCACACTCTACGACACATCTTTTATCACCATTCCATTATTCCCCCTTATTAAGTACTTTATTCTTGACCATGCAAATAGGACTAAGATGATGGATTTGGGAATGATAACAGAAGAAGAGCAATTGATCTTGGATTGCATCAAGCAAGGGGAAGTTCAATCATTAACTGTATACTTTGATGATCAAAAGGAAATTCGCTTAATTGAAACACAAAGTAAAGTCAACCTGAAGGAAATAGAAAACAAAGTTGGGGGAATCATAGCAAAGGGAACTTATCAAAAAATTACTTTAATGGTTGAGGATGGGAAAACGATTGCTGCGATTAAAAATGAAAAGATTTATCATAAATAGGATTTTGCTACTGTATAAGACAGGGCCACGTAATACATTGGCTATTCTATCGGATAAGCCGGGGAATAGCTGCATTACTAATTCAAATGTTAAGTATATCAAAATGTAAAAGAATCATTAACAAAAAAGGACAAAGAAAATACAGCGATGAAGAGATAAAAGTAATTAGGAACTTTCTCTACCAGATCGCAGAGATTGATGTAAGTGAGTATTACAAAGAAAGGAGGTCATCATGAAAGCCATTATTTATTCCAGGGTTTCAACTGCTGAGCAAAAGGAACATGGTTTTAGCTTGCAGGATCAAGAAATCCGATTACGAAGATACTGCAGCCAACAAGGATATGAAGTCGTTGTACATTACCAGGATGATGCATCTGCAAAAGATTTTGTCAGACCTGCTTTTCAAAAAATGATCAGTGATCTTGTACATAAGAAAATTAAAGCTGATAAATTTGTTTGTATAAATGCCAACCGCTTTTCAAGAAATACAGAAGCAGCTTTAGTCATGCTTAGAACTCTGAAAAAGTTAGGTGTTGATGTTGAATACTCCGATAGTAGCATAGATTCTTCAACACCCCATGGAAGGCTCGTACAGAAATTGGAATTTGTAATGGCCGAATTTGATAATGATGAAAAAGGTGCAAGAACAAGGGCCGGACTTCGACTGGCTATGAGAAATGGAAGATGGGTTAATAATCCTCCAAGAGGTTATTCCAAAGGCATAGAGAAAGGTGTCATCCTGCAAAATGAAAAAGCTAAGTTTGTTAGGGAAGCATTTGAAGAAGTGGCTAAAGGTGTTGAAAGTATTGAAGCTATCAGGCTTAAATTAGGAAGAAAAGATTTCAGGGTGCCTAAATCAAGTTTTCATCACATGCTGACAAATCCAGTCTATATCGGTAATATACTGATTAAGGCTATAGAGGGAGAGCCAGAGAAGATTGTTAAGGGTCTACATGATCCAATCATATCTGATGAACTTTTCAGGCAAGTACAAGATGTTGTAAATGGTAGGAAGAAAGTTAATATCAGGCGGGGAACACAGGATAGCAGTCTACCCTTACGAGGTCATTTGATATGTCATACATGTGGTAAAAAGCTTACAGGAAGTGCTTCTAAGAACCGTACCAAGAATAAATACTATTACTACCATTGTCAGTATGGATGTAAAACCAGATACAATGCGGAAGTTGCCAATGAATTGTTCATCGATTTTATTGAATCATTCAGTGTGCCAAAGGAAATAGCAAATCTATATTACAAGGTGGTTAAGGATGTATTCAGGGAGAAAAGCAAGTCTAAAGAGAATGAACTAAGGTTACTTGATAAAGAACTTGCAAAGCTTAAAGAGAGGGAGAATAGTGCAGATGATAAGTTTATAGATAACTTAATTGATAGTAGCACCTATAACAGGATCAAAAAACAATACCAGGATAGAAGTAATGAAGTGCATGGCCGGATATTAGATCTCAAAATGTCGATGAATGATTTTGAGCTATGGGCAAAGACTACATTTCGTACTATTCCCAACCTTGCTAAACGTTTTAGATCGGCAGGCATAGAAGTCCAACATAAAATCTTATGTTCGATATTCCCTGGAAACCTTGTTTATGACGGAAATAAATATCGAACACAAAGGTTAAACGAAGTGTTTGCCCTAATATGCAATAAGGATAAGGATTTCGGAATGGCACAAAAAAAACAGACCGACAAAAATGACGGTCTGTCCAATCAGGCTCCTCATCTTGGACTCGAACCAAGGACCCTCTGATTAACAGTCAGATGCT
>JABMQZ010000169.1 GCA_013202965.1 Bacteroidota bacterium
CGAAGGTGTATGGATAATCCTTTTGATGTCATCTCGTAAATACTTTAGGTTGAAATTTGCTAACAATCCTAATTTGTAATTTGAATACCTCTTTGTGTTCTTTGCGAACTCCTTTGTGCTCTTTGTGGTAAAAACAAATCTACCTTCACTTAATTAATACACAAAACTCGTAATTGTCACTCTTTTTTTAGATATTCATTCACAATCATAAGCAACTCCTCCCCAAACAATTGCAGTTTCTTCTTGCCAAGGCCCCTGACAGCTTGCAGTTCTTCTTTGGTTGAGGGTAGGGTATCGGATATTTCATGTATTGATTTTAACTGTAAGACCATAAAAACAGACCAGTCCAGTTCCTCTGCTTTTGCGTTGCGCCAGACTTTAAGCAGATCATACAAGTCCTGGTTGATGATCTTTGTGCCTGTAAATCCGGACTTCTTTGCGGTGCTTTTCAGGGAAACCTCTTCAATGGCTGCTTTTGCCCTGAAGGAAAGGTATTCCTTAAGCACAAATCCATTAAAACAGGCTTTGAGACAAGAATGTTTATATTTTGCCTCAAATAATAGCTTATCCAGTGCTTCATTAATTCTTTTCTTTACTTGTTTATTATCCGTTTCTATGGATACATCATGGACAGGCTTTAAGATGACCTCATCAATTTTACCAGCAAAATACCGGCTTGCCCTGCTTAATCTTTGTTGTAAGTCGGGGTCTTCTTCTGTAGCGGTTTCTTTTAGCAAAGAGGCTCTGAGTTGAACAAGAAATTTTTCAGATATGCTGGCAATGTCTTCATTGAATTTTTTCAACATATCCCTGAAATTGGGAAGATGATGATGCTGCATGCCGGAAGAATGATCTTTAAATAGCTTAATGCTATGATATATAGGCTGCGCTATATTATGAAAATTAAAAAGATCAACAAGTAATTCTTCCCGGTACAGTTTTTTAGAATCTTGCAATTGTTCCCCGCCGGGCTGGTTCTCTTCTACCTCCCTGGTAAATTCATTAATGGTATTATCGCTTATTATGCCATTTCTGTTAACAGGAGAGCTTAACACAAGCCCTTCCAGTGATTTGCATCTGCTCAGGGCAACATAAACCTGCCCGAATGCAAAGGCAGCTTCCACATCAATAATGGCTTTATCAAAAGTCAATCCCTGACTTTTATGAATGGTAATGGCCCAAGCCAGCTTAAGGGGCAACTGCGTAAAAATCCCTTCAACAGTTTCCGATATTTCTTTACTCTCCTCATCCAGGGCATATTTTATATTTTGCCATTCCACAGGATAAACAAGGATGGCCGAATCCTCACCGGGGCATTGTACTTTTACGGTATCCTCTTCAATACTTACGATCCTACCGATCTTACCATTGTAAAAAAACTTATCAGGGGAAGGATCATTTTTTACGAACATCACCTGGGCACCGGTTTTTAAAACAAGCTCAGCATTAGTAGGGTAATTATATTCAGAATAATTTCCCGTGATCTCAGCCATAAAAGTTTGTGGGTTCCCTTTCAGCTTTTTTAATTTTGATTCATTGATATTTTGTGCTTTGGCATTATGGGTCGTGAGTGATATATAATCATCCTCTTCCGGTTTAAAGTTGGGCTTATACCTGGAATTTAGCAAGTTAATACTATCCTGATCCAGTTGATCTCCCCTTACCCTGTTTAAGAGCTCAATAAACTTGCTGTCGCTCTGGCGATAAACAAAAGCTAATTCTATACTGATGTAAGTGGTCTTTTGTAATGCTTTGCAGCTAAAAAAGAATGCAGTATCGTAATATTTCCTTAATACATTCCATTCATTATCTTTAACAACGGGGGCCAGCTGCTGGAGGTCGCCTATCATGAGCATCTGAACCCCACCAAACGGAAGATTTCTGTTTCTGTACCTTCTCAGGGTTTCATCGATGCCATCCATGATATCCGCTCTTACCATGCTAACTTCATCAATAACCAGGAGGTCGAGGCTCTTTATTATTTTAATCTTATTCTTGCTGAACCTGTGGTATTTTTGCTGATCAGCTGATCTGTTATCTGCTTTAAGCCCGGGTATCCTCGGGCCAAAAGACAGCTGGAAGAAAGAATGTATGGTAACTCCCCCTGCATTGATAGCAGCCACCCCTGTTGGAGCAACCACCACCATGCGCTTCAAAGAAAACTTTTTTAAGTTGTGAAGAAAGGTGGTTTTTCCGGTACCTGCCTTGCCGGTGAGAAAAATATTCCTTCCTGTAAACTCAACAAAGTTCCAGGCCAGTTGTAACTGATAGTTTTGTTCGTTATCCATATGAATCACAAAGTAAATTAATTTTTATAAGAAAACTGTTTAATGTTATCAGCTGTTAGCAACGAAATCATTCTATTCTTCCTCAATGTCAACAGACCTATATCCAATCCTTTTACGTTTTATGAACTCCTGCTTGTCCTGGTGCAATGCATCAATTCTATCCAGCAAAAACTTAAAAACTTTATTGATTTTATCATCCAATGACATTACTTTCTTTGTTAAATCCTTATTTCCCATCAATAAAGCCCTGTATCTGGCAAATGCCCTCATTATTTCAATATTAACAGAAATTGCCCGGGTAGAGCGTAAAACCGAAGAAAGCATGGCTACACCTTGCTCAGTAAAAACCATGGGATTTACATTGGAATGTTTCAAGGACATTAACCGGTCACAATTTGTGACCAGTTGTTCTTTTTCCTCCTTTGTCAGAACAAACATAAAATCTTCCGGGAACCTGTCAATATTTCTTTTTACCTGCTGTTTCAATACTTTGGTCCCTGTTTCATATAGTGCAGCCAGATCTGGATCTACCATTACCTTATAGGCTCTGAACTCAAAAATCAGAGAGTAATAATCAGCTTTAATGATTGTCTCAGTCATAAAATCGTATATTATTTTGATCCCCTTCTCTTATTAATACCAAAAACTCAAAAATGTCACACTTTTTTAAAAAAACCACGAAGGACAAAAAGAGTATCGCTAAGAACGCGAAGGGGTTAGGATAAGCCTTCTAAATCAATCTCTCATGAATTGACATTGAAATTTAAAACAATCCTAATTCGCATTAAGAATACCTCTTTGTGTTCTTTGCGAAATCCTTTGTGCTCTTTGCGGTTAAAACA
>JABMQZ010000014.1 GCA_013202965.1 Bacteroidota bacterium
GTATAGCCTGTGCAGTCAGGCCTGCCATGACCCCAGCGGGGTCACATGTCAATAGGCATGCATGTCAGACTGAACCAACGACCCCGGAGGGGTCGCATGTATATTTAGGTTTTTGAAGTAGACTTTTCAATAGTGAAGATGTCTCAATGTTCAGTCTTCTTCAACAGACTCCTGACTTTCGTGAAAATTATATTGGAAGTTGACCTTTTATCACTAAAAACATTTGCCGGGATATTTCCAATGTTTTCGATGTCATCATCTGTCAGATTTAGGATGGACATTACCTTTTCATAATTTTCCGGCAGGTTTTTTTTTGCATCATCCTCACTGATCCTGATGGCTTCATCCCTGCTAATCTCATTGTAACGGATCAAATTGCTTAGCTGTGGTATACGCCGTGAACTGCCAAACCTTTTATCGCGAATATAATTCGTAAAGGGCTCCGCAATGCAATCAAAATGCCTGGTGTATTCCGACCCTTCAGGTCCGCTCCAGTCCATTTCATTTTTCAGGATATTTCCGATCTCTTTTTCAGAAGGAATATCAATGTAATACAGTATATGTATTTTTTTACCAAAACGCCCTGTTTTTGTATAGAAATAGGTGTTGATGAAATCCAGGTTCAGGTACACCAGGAAGCGTTTCAACATCTGCTTATTTATGTTGTTCGATTGTGCAAATATTGCTTTAATCCTGTTTTGGTCATAAATGTTTTCGGATGTAAATGAATTTGCCTCCGTTGGTGTGTGGCCTAAGAGTATGAGAGGGATTTTCCAGGCTTCCGATACTTTTAACATACTTCTCTCAATGCCAACTCCGCAGATACCACAGATCTCGCCGGAGTGTAAAAGTGCCGTCCGGTATAGTTCTTTTATCAGGTTTGGATCATGTTTTACCCAGATATGGTCAACTCCTAGTTTATTTTGGGTTGCTTCAATATTCTTTTTGGCAAAATCACTCATGAACCCATTATCGTATGTATAAGTCAATACATTGAGCTTATATTTCTTTACCGCCAAATACAAAACATACGTACTATCCTTACCACCACTCAATGGAACAAGTGCATCGTAATGTCTTTTCTTGTTTTGCGCTTTCTTAAATATTTTCAAAAGTTTCGATTCACCATGCGGAGTAAATGGTTTATGCTTTTTGCAATAATTGCAAATGCCATCATCACCAATGATAACGCCATTTATCTTTTCATCTAAAATGCAATTGCTGCAGGTTTTTATCTCTTTTAACATAATCTCATTGTTATCGTTTGAATAAACTCCTTAAAACATTCAAGTCTTCGGTGTTCAGCAAAAAGGATCTGGGACCGATTTTTGTTTCACGCAGAAAAAATAAAAGTACCACAAAACTTGTCACAGCATAACTAATACTGGTAGCGATACCGGCTCCCAGTGTAACATAAGGAGGGATGAGGACTGTAAAAAGAACAATTGAAACCGCCAGTCCTATGCTGGAGGCAATGGTGTTGATATGGTATTTTCCGGTACCGGAGAAATAATGCCCCAGGATAATGGAAAAATTATATACCAGCACCCCGGGGGCCAGTATCCATATCACCTCCTTCACACCCACAAATCCTTCACCAAACATAAACAGGTAAAAAGCTTCAGGAAGGAGGAGCAGTGGAACAATACATATCAGGCTGATGAAAAAGCCAGCTTTTAACAGCTTAACTGAGAGCTGTTGGGAGTATTGCCTGTCTTCAGTATTAGCTATACGTGCATACTGGACTAATGATATGCTTTTGCTGATCAGCCAGATGGACTCCATAATCTGTATTCCGTTGGAATAGATGCCCACACTGGCTTCTCCGTGGTAGATATCAAGAAAGTAATAGCTCAACCTGAAACTCATCATCTGAGTGATATGTGCCATCTGGTTCATAAAGCCCAGGCGGAACAGTTCCTTCAGCACTATTGTGTATTCCCTGAGGGGATGGATGGACATCTTTCCGAAAGTCTTTGCCATATAAATAATGCTGATAAACAGGCTGAACCCAAAAGAAATGTACAGGGCATGGATGTATGCTGCAATGGTCCAGTTATTAAGCAATAGAAAGTAAACAAGCAAACTCAGGATAATGACAAGGGGCTGCACCAGGCTGACCATGTTGGCGGCTTTGATCTTTTCACGGCCTATCAGAAGCGTCGAATGTATGTTGGTAAATGAATTCAATACCGACAACGCACTGATATGCAATATAAACTGCTGGTCAACGATCTTGAAAATGAATAATATTCCGAAAGCAAAAATGCTGATCAATAGCGACCAGAGGTAGGAGGGAAGCAGCAATACTGAGGATTTGTACCGTGGCACCAGGTAAACCAATGTACCACCACCCACCAGGTTAGAGAAAACGAGCACAAAAGCGATGGTAGCGATGATGATCCCCTGCTCACCTTTTCCTTCAGGCCCCAGGTACTGGGAAACAACAATGGCGATCAGGAAATTGATCATAGCCGAAAGGCTGCGTGTTCCGAAAGTATTGAGAATCTTGCTGATCAAAATATCTGCTGTTTATGATTTACTGACGGATGCGTATACTTCAAAAATCTGCTTTCCGATCACCTCATTGCTAAAGTGCTTGACGGCATACTCCCTGATCTTCAATGCGTCGTAGTTTCGGTAATTGTCCAGCATCCTGTTCAGGGATGTGTAGAGAATCTCTTCATCCTCCGATGGGATCAGAAAACCCAGCGTATCATTCATATGCTCCCTTATCCCTCCCACGTCGGTCGAGATCACAGGCACACCGCAGGCGTAGCATTCAAGGATCACCACCGGAAGGTTTTCATACCTGCTGAACATGATCATAAAGTCGGCTGCTTTCAAAAGCTCAGCGAGTGCTTCGTTTTTCTTCAAGCCATAATATGTGGAAAAAGTATCTTTCACTCCCAGTTTAGCTCCGTAGTCGACGAGTTCTGAATAATGAATGCCTTCCCCAACCATGTCCACGTTGAAATCCTGCCGTTCTTCCGAAAGCCTTTTGATGACCCTTGTGATGCCGGAGATGTTCTTCTGCTGATCATCGAAGCAGGAAACATGGATGATCTTAGCTTTTTCTCCCGGAACTTTCTCCGGATCCGGTGCAAACATGTCAATGTTCACCACATTCGGAATGACGATATAGTTGTTGTTTTTTAGTCCGCAGTCGATCATCGCATCACGGAGGTTGGCCGTTACCGGTATGATAGCAGAAGCATGTTTTGCTACAAGTCGGGTCATCCATTTCCTGAAAGCTCCCTTGAATGTATTTGTGGAAGGCAGGTACCTGGTCCAGTGTTCCGTAATCACATATGGGATGCCCTTTCTGAGCTTCTCCCACAGGGCGATCACGCCATGGCGCGTAAGCACATGTACATGGATGATATCGATTTTTCCGTATCTTTTCCTGATCTCCCTGATGCCTTTTCTATGGCTTTTTACAAAACGACAGCTGTTGATCAGAACATCCAATGGCTTGATCCCTGTCGATGCCCGTTTATAATATATCCTGATGGTATTTAGCGGCTCATCAGTGTTATCTGCAAATATATATACCGGTTTTTTCTGATGTTCGTCAGAATGCACATACAATACTGAAATATCACAATGGGGTGTGGCCGATATCCCATGTCGTTCAATAAATAAGCCCGGCATGGGGTCATACTTATGCGGATACCATTTTGGCAGATATAAAATGTGAAGGCGATCAGTGGATGAGTTCTTCATGTATTATAGCTAAGCGGGTGTAAAATTAGTTATTATTCGGGATTAATGGAAGTGACTGAGGGACTTTGTGACTATGAGACTATGTGACTTTGAGACTGTGTGACTATGAGAAGTGTTTCTTAATGGCTTTGATGGCATTATCCAGCCTTTCCCTGCCGGTTCCGCTGATGATGGCAAATGGAAACCCTCTGTCTTCCAGTTCCTTTTTATATAGCTCAAACAGTCTCTTCCGGTCATCGGGATTTTCCCGCAGGGGATCATATTCCCATGGAAGGTCTGTATTGCAAAGAAGATAAAGCTCATATCTGTGTTTTTCGATCATTTCAAGGATCCAGGGATGGCAGCGGCCGTATTTTTCTTCACACCAGATTTTTGTAACAATAAATTCAGTATCACAAAACAGGAAGTTTCTAGTCGTTTTTGCCAATTCTTCTTCATTCCTGTATTGTCCCTTTGCAATTTCCAGGATGTCTTCATAATCATATTTTCTCACAGGAGATGCAAGATATTCCCGTGAATATTCAGGGACCCAATGCGTTTTGTAACAAGAAGCAAGCTTTTCTGCAAGCTCCGACTTCCCGCTTGATTCGGGGCCCGTGATGGCGATGCGGTATGTATGTTTTTGCTTGATAGTTTTAACATTTGAATTAAATTCTTCACTCTTTACTAATTAGGCACAGGGCACTCCCGACAGCTTTCCCCATCTCCTTTAGGAGAGGGGGTCAGGGGGTGAGGTGACATTCTCCATTCTCCATTTACATTCTTCACTTGGCACTAGGAACTAGGAACTAGGAACTCCTAAGTTTCTGTCTCCATTCAATATACCCCAGTATGGCCAGCACCAGGAATACAGTAAACTGTACACTTGTCAGCGCCAGGTCCTTGTAAAAGTACAGCGGTATGGAAATCACATTTCCTATGATCCAGTAAATCCAGTTCTCGATCTTTTTCCTTGCCATCAGCCACATGGCAACTATAAATATTGATGATGTCAGGGAGTCGATGAGCGGCACATTGCTGTCGGTGTAATTGCTTAAAAAATAGCTGAGCGTAACAAAAAAGAATACCAGCATGAAAGCACTGATCAGATGATCTTTCCTTTTGCACCAACTGATAGGCATAACGTGTTTTTCTGCATCTTTTCTCGACCACATGTACCAGCCGTAAACACTCATAACAAAAAACACGAAGTTGATCCCCATGTCGGCATAAAGTTTTGCAAAAAAGCAGATGTAGATATAGATTAACACACTGATGATCCCGCTGGGGTATACCAGGATGTTCTCCTTTTTGGCAAACCAGACGCTCAGTATTCCGAAGAAAACTGCAATGGCCTCGAGGATGCTGGAATCTACGAAGTTCTGGTATATTAGGTCGAATATATCCAGCAGGCTCATGCTACGTCAAGGTCGGCATTAATGATTTTCAGGATGAAGACCGAATGAGGCAACTCAAACGATTTTTCTATCTCTGTGGTCAGCGCGTGCATTACATCGGCATATTTTCCGAATACCTGCGTGCTCATTCCGCTCGTTTTCACTCTGAGGTTCTCATATGCGTTCATGCGTTCAATAAATCCTTTGATGGGAGGGACGTACTCCACATTTAAAGGATAATAACTGATCTCAACAGATGTATTCATTGGTATGGAATTAATAATTGCTTATCTTTGATACAAAATTACAATAATCCCCGAAGGGATAACATTTGAAAACAGATAACCAATAAAAGAATTATTGTATGAAAAAAAATGCTGTTAAATTATTGGCTTTGGCTTTTTTCGCCTTCCTGTTGAGCAGTTGCCTGACATTTGAAAAAAAAGAGTATAATTTTGAGCTGACAGGCCCGAATTCCGGTAAGCTCACGATCACGTATATCAACATTATGTCCGATATGGACGACACCCTGGATGTTTCAGCGGAGGACTTTAAAGAATTACTGAGCAGTTACCTGTACGGAACCGACATTGATGACAATTACCCTATGGCTTCCAATATTGAAAAAAGATTGTTTGTGAAGAACAACCAGCTATGGGCTGAGGTGATCATGGAATTTGACAAGCTCTCTGCAGTTCACCTTTATCAGCATGACAAGAAAGGCCCGTATATGTTTTGTGTGAATACCGCTGCTGACACAGAATCCTATGAAGAATCCAATGGGGAATATGCCGGTGATTATATGCCGGTCGTATTCTGGAGTGCTAAAAGCAAAGAACTCAACCTGACAACACTTGTGCAGGATCCTGATGAGTCGACACTCAGCCTGGTAGGTGAATATTATAAGTGGAAAGATTAA
>JABMQZ010000170.1 GCA_013202965.1 Bacteroidota bacterium
ATACCCCTCTGTCCCGCAAAAGCGGCACATCTCCCCTGAAAATCAGGGGAGCTTATTAGGAAACCTCGCGGCAAGCCACGAGGAATCATTTGATTGAAATATATTACGGCATAATTTCTGCGATAAAAAGGATAATTTGCCTGTAGAATAATGTCGTATCTTTGCTTCAACAAAAGTGTTTGTCTTTATGAAACGGATCCTAATATCATCAATCATCGGAATGATCTTTATCAGTACTGCCTTCTCTCAGGTTGTAACTGAATCCACGATTAGAAAATTCAATATAGGTATCGGTGCGTTCGCAGATATCTGGCAGGGTCAGGCTCCCGAGATGAGTACGCGGACCATTAACCAGGGCGCCCAGGTATTCGGCATGTATAATTACCAGGTCAAAGAAAGTGCTGTTTACCTGGCTGGAGGTATCGGTATGGGAATGCACAACCTGTACAGCGATACCTACATTCCCGATATACAAGCTGATTCCATTGGATTTGAAAAAATTCCGGATGGCGTCAGTTACAAGAAAAGCAAAATTTCTCTGACCTATGTTGATGTTCCCCTTGAATTCAGGATCAGGACCAAGAAATATTTCAGGATTGCGTTTGGGTTTAAGGTTGGTTTTCTCATTAATTCCCATACAAAGTATAAGGGTAATCGTTTTGATGTTGAAGATGATGGAACTGTTAATTCCGATCATGTCAACGTGGTGGAAAAAGAACGGGATATTAAACAACTTGAAACCTGGCGTTACGGCCCGACATTTCGCATCGGTTATAAATGGTTCAACATTACCGTGTATTACCAGTTATCAAAAATGTTCAAGGTAGACCGGGGGCCTCAGCTGTATCCCATTTCCATTGGTGTTGCAGTAATTCCTTTCTAATCCTCCTGTTAATAATACAGGATCAGCAGGATCATAACGAAAAAACCAAGAATGTATCCGCCATATATTTGTGCCTGCGTATGCGAACCGGCCCTGAGTCTTGCAAATCCCACAAAACCGCTCAGAAGGATCGTTACGGAGATCTGCCAGAGCAGGTCAATGAGCAGAATACTCTGAAGGCCAATGAATGCTCCAAGAACAGCACCCATGGAAACCATGTGAGCACTGATTTTCCAGAACATATTAATGATCAGGGTAAGTACGGCTAAAATGCTTGCTCCCAGAAGGCAGTAATAATAAACAGGTGAAATATTGATTTTCCAGATCATATAATATGCCAGGAAGAAAAACATTGTGCTTGCGATATACGGATATATTCTGTCCTCCTTGCTTTCCATCATGAGATTTTTTACCAGTTTCAGCCTGTACATCCCATATAGAATGATCAGTGGAAAAAGGGCAGAAGTCATAAATACAAGTGCGATGATCCTCCATTTGGCATCTCCGGGTATGACCAATGCAAAAAAAACATTCAGGTTTATCAGCACTGCTATAATAAAAGTAGGGATGAGCAAGGGATGAAAAATAACAGAAATGATCCTGGCAATACGGACTTCCATAACGATAAATTAAGCGACAAAGGTAATGAATTCCGGATCAGAGTTCCTTACGAAGCCGGGCTACAGGAATATTAAGTTGTTCACGGTATTTTGCGACGGTTCGGCGTGCAATATTATAACCCTTTTCCTTAAGAATACTGGTAAGCAGTTCATCGGTATGGGGTTTGCTTTTGTTCTCACTTTCGATGCATTCGCTCAATATCTTTTTGATCTCACGTGTGGATACTTCTTCGCCCGATTCGGTTTGCATTGATTCTGAGAAAAAGCTTTTTAACAGGAATGTTCCGAAAGGAGATTGTACGTATTTACTGTTTGCCACCCGTGAAATGGTCGAGATATCCAGATTTACTATTTCAGCAATATCTTTCAGTATCATTGGCCTCAGCGTGGTTTCATCCCCGCTGAGGAAATACTCCCGTTGATACTCCATGATGGCATTCATGGTAACGAAGAGCGTATTCTGCCTCTGCCTGATCGCTTCCATAAACCATTTCGCCGAATCGATCTTTTGTTTCACAAACATGAAGGCTTCCTTTTTTTTCTTATCCTTTTTATTTTCAGCATACGCTTCAAGCATATTCATGTATGTACGGCTTAATCTGAGTTCCGGAGTATTTCTTGAACTCAGGCTAAGCTCAAGCTCTCCATTGGTATTATGGATAATGAAATCCGGAATTACATAATGATTGGTTTTCGTTGTTTCGCTAAGGGAGTTACCCGGTTTGGGATTAAGTTTCAGGATTTCTTCGAGGGCGTCTTTAAGTTCATCTTCCGAAATCCGGGCCTTCTTTGTGATCTTCTCATAATGCTTTTTAACAAATTCGTTAAAATAATTTTCAAGTATTAGAATAGCCAATTCCACAGTCGTACTTTCTTCTCCTTCTTTACGTCTGAGTTGCAACAGCAGACACTCCTGCAAATTACGTGCTCCAACTCCGGCAGGATCAAATTCCTGAACAATCCGCAAAACATCAAGGATCTCATCCTCTTGTACCTGAATATTCTGGGAAAATGCAAGGTCATCTACCATCGCACTCATATCCCTTTTCAGGTAGCCGGAATCATCCAGGTTTCCGATGATGGTTTCAGCTATAACATCTTGTTTATCAGATAGTATACGCAAACCGAGTTGAGTCAGAAGCATATCATGAAAACTCAGGCCGGATGCAAAGGGGATTTCCTTACGTTCGTCATCAGCCCCCCGATTGGATGTTGACAGTTTATAGGATGGGATATCATCTTCATCAATGTAGTCATTCAGGTCAAATTCATCATCCTTACTATCGTATTCAAGTTCATCATCCGGGGAATCATCAGATAATTCATCGCTATCGTCAGCGAGATCAGTCTGATCTTCATCTGCGTCTTCTGCGTCTTCCAGTGCGGGATTTTCTTCGATCTCCTGTTTTATTCTTTGCTCAATGGCTATTGACGGAATTTGAAGCAGCTTCATCAGCAGGATTTGCTGAGGCGACAGTTTTTGAAGTAGCTTTTGCTGAAGTCGTTGATTTAACATAATTCAATTCCGTAAAGGAAGATGTTTTACCTCTCCGAAGGTAATAAACCCGATATAAAAAACCAATAAAAAAATTCAAAAAATCAAGTGTAATTATCAGAATTCAGCATTTTGGGGAGTTCTGGGAAAAGGGATCACATCCCGGATGTTCCCCATGCCTGTAACAAATAACATCAGGCGTTCGAAACCCAGACCAAATCCACTGTGTGGAACAGTGCCAAACTTCCTGGTTTCCAAATACCACCACATACTTTTCAAAGGAATTTCCATCTCCCCCATACGCTGCAATAATTTATCATAATCTTCTTCACGCTGCGACCCGCCAATGATCTCACCAATCTGGGGGAACAAAACATCCATAGCCCTGACAGTTTTTCCATCATCGTTTTGCTTCATATAAAAGGCTTTGATATCCTTTGGATAATCCGTGATCATCACCGGTTTCTTAAAATGTTTCTCCACCAGGTAGCGTTCATGCTCCGACTGAAGGTCAATGCCCCAGTCCTCGATGAGAAAATTAAATTTTTTCTTCTTATTATAATTTGAATTTTTCAGTACATCGATAGCCTGGGAATAGGTGATCCTTTCAAATTTTTCTGCCAGCACAAACTCCAGCCTTTCGATCAGATTCATGGGTGAACGCTCATGTTCTTTTTTATGCTTTTCCTCTTCTGATAAACGCCTGGTCAGGAAATCAAGATCCTCCCTGCAGTTGTCGAGGGCATATTTTACGAGGTATTTCAGCATGTCTTCAGCAAGATCCATGTCATCATGGATATCGGCAAAAGCCACTTCGGGTTCTATCATCCAAAACTCGGCGAGATGCCTGGATGTATTTGAATTCTCTGCACGAAATGTAGGGCCGAAAGTGTAAACTTTTGACATGGCAAGTGCAGCGAGCTCAGCTTCCAGCTGTCCCGAAACAGTCAGATTGGTTTCCTTCCCGAAAAAATCCTCTTTAAAATTCACATCTCCTTCATCATCAAGGGGAGGGTTCTTCGGATCCAGCATGCTTACCCTGAACATCTCTCCGGCTCCTTCTGCATCGGAGCCGGTGATAATAGGTGTATGTATATTATAAAAGCCCCTGTCGTTAAAAAACTTGTGGACCCCAAAGATCATCGCATGACGTATACGTGTGATCGCACCGAAAGTGGAAGTCCTGAATCGGAGATGTGCTTTCTCTCTCAGAAATTCAAGACTATGCCGTTTAGGTTGAAGTGGATACACATCAGGATCAGCCACACCCAGTATCTCAATCTGCTCAGCCTGCAGTTCCCTGGCCTGCCCACTTCCTGTTGACTCTACCAGTAATCCATCCACTGACAGCGCAGCCCCGGTAGAAATCTTTTCCAGTGTAGCTTCCCCAATTTTTTGCACATCAACAACGATCTGAAGATTATTGATCGTAGATCCATCATTCAGGGCAACAAAGGCAACATTCTTACTCTGTCTTTTGGTCCTGACCCATCCTTTGGCATTTACCCGGATATCATCTTTTTCTGACCCAAGCAGATCAACAATATCTGTTCTTTTCAATTTTTCCATAACAAAGATTATACACTGGCAAAAATAATCACTTTTTGATGCACTAAGATAACAAGTCAAAAAATTTACTCCTGCTTAATCAAAAATGCTAATTTTGAAGAGCTAAGTAGAGCCATATGAACACGAACATGGATGATATTTTTTTGCCGCTTAAAAACAAGCCGGTCCTCATTGCAGGGCCTTGTTCTGCAGAATCCCGTGAGCAGCTTGTCCAAACGGCTCATGCCCTTGCCGGGATACCTCAGCTTTATGCTTTTCGTGCAGGTCTGTGGAAACCCAGGACAAGGCCCGGAAATTTTGAAGGAGTTGGGGAACAGGGCCTTGACTGGCTTATGGAAGTTAAGGAGAAAACAGGCTTGCGATTGGCAGTGGAGATCGCAGTTCCGGCACATGCGGAAATATGCTTAAAGGCCGGGATAGATATTGTATGGATTGGGGCCCGCACCGTTGTAAGCCCATTTATTGTTGATGAAATTGCAAATGCTTTACAGGGTAGTTCTATCTGCGTCATGATCAAGAATCCTATCAATCCTGACCTTAAACTTTGGATCGGAGGAGTGGAGAGAATGAAAAAAGCAGGGATCAAAAAGCTTATTGTCGTGCACAGGGGTTTCGACGCATATTCAAAAAAGCCATTCAGGAATACGCCCCTCTGGGAAATCCCCATTGAAATGAAAAGATTATTCCCGGAACTTCCCATGCTGTGCGATCCCAGCCATATTGGAGGAAGCCGGAGCCTTCTTGCAGAAATCGCTCAAAAGTCAATGGACCTGGGCATGAATGGTTTAATGATCGAATCCCACATTGATCCGGATCACGCCCTGACCGATGTGGCCCAGCAGATCTCACCCGCCGGCTTGAAAAAATTGATTTCCGGCCTAAAGATCAGGGAGCATGAAGGCAGTGAGACAAGCTCCACGCTCGAAGACTACCGTTGCAGCATTGATGAGGTGGATGAGCAATTGCTTGAGCTGCTTTCCAGAAGAATGGAGATATCGGAATTGATCGGAGAACATAAAAAGGAGCATAACCTGGCACCCTTTCAGGCTAAACGCTGGTCAGTAATACTGGAAGACCGGATTAAGAGGGGATCCTCTTTGAAACTTGATAAAGAATTTATCTCCGGAATATACAACCTTATACATAAAGAATCTTTACGGAGACAGGGAAATGTTATGAATGAAGAATGAAGAATGAACAAGGCATAAGGAACAAGGCATAAGGAACAAGGTACAAGGTACAAGGAGGTGGTAGCTTACAGTGAAATAAGCACCTTATATCCACCGCTTTCTTTTGAAATAAAGGAGCATCACCACCACGATGATCACCATGGCAATGAGAACGATAAAAAATGAATTGGGATCGTTTTGCAGTGGCAGGCCTACATTCATTCCGTAAAGGCCAGTGATAAACGTGAGTGGAAGCAAGATGGTGGAGAAGAAGGTAAGCACCTTCATGATGTCGTTGATCTTATGGGCCTGTAGCGAATCAAAGGTTTTTGAGAGGCCTTCGATCAACTCCTGGTAATCCTCGGTCATATCCCACATCTTCTGGTAATAGTCGAGGATATTTCCCCAGTAATCCTCCATATTCTCGGCATAACCTTCGATCTTTCCAATTTCAAATCTTTGGAATAAGGGCAATTGTGGTTTAAAAATGGTATTGAGCAGAATAATATTCTTACGGGTTATTGAGATCCCTTCAATGATTTCCCTGGATTTTATGTTAAACAGTTCACTGTTTAAAAACTCTACATCGTTTCCAATTTTGCGAAGAAACACCATGGTTTCCCTCATCAGGCGCTCAAGGATGCGATACAAAAGAGCATCACTGGTCCCGATTTCAAACTCTTCTTTTCTGGCAAGTTGTTCCTGGGCTTCCCTGAACATTTTCATCACCACCCAATGTGAACTGCCAATAGTGATCAGATAATCTTCTCCCCAGAAGATCTTTACCTCTTTTGTCTGAAGGTTCTTACCCAACTTGTCGAAGTTCGGGAAATGAAGGATCATAAAATAATAGTCGTCATAGATATCCACCTTCGGCCGCTGGTTCAACTTTGAACGGCAGTCTTCCAGATCAAGCTGGTGAAAATGGAAATCATCCGCAAAGAATTGAAGATCCTCCTCTGTGGGGTTCAGGACATGATGCCATCTCAGTGTGCCTATTTTTAAGGTTTCAATCATCTGCCTGTTTTATAAAAGCTTGAATCACGATCCGGAAAATCTCCGGCGGCATCAAAAGTATAAAAATTAACGCAAAGGCCAACACCAGCCATCTGATTTAAACGGAAATTGCTATTGAAAGTTACCTTGCAGGCAGTATCAAAAACAATCATTAATCGGCAAGCTTCCATTCGAAGGTGCTCAGCATGTGCCTGATATCCTCCTGGAGAAAGTCGATAACAGGGGCAAGGGAATCATTATTCGGGACAACATCAAAATACAAAGCTCCTCTCACAAAATGATCGGCACTATCAGTAAGAAAAAACTGGCAGGGAGATGCAGCACCCATGCCTTCAATATAGTAGATAAGCCCGTATATTTTTTTGTTTCTGTTAAGAAGGAGAGTATCATTAATCGCGCTGGCTTTTGGAATGTGTTTCATCACAAATTGGCGTGAATCCTCCAGGTATTCCACCAGGTTTCCGTTTATCTTTTTATAACTCAGATGAAGCCTTCCTTTAAATGCGGGAAATTCCAGATTCAACCAGTATGGCTCTTCCGGTGCATAGGGATCGGGACTGAGGACGGCATATACGGGGTATTCGAAGCTGTAGGGAAATGTTGAATCAAAAAGCGTGTATTCGTGCCCGGGTAAGTCGATCCTGAAATACCCGCGTGGTTTTGGCGTATACTGTTCATTACAGGCATAAAGAACAACAACTGCGAGCATAAGAAGCAATATGTTGGAAAATTTACTCATCTGGCTCCTCTGTAATGGTGACTCTGATCCGTTTGATCCTTTTCAGGTCGACTTCAACGGTTTTAAAGACATAATTCCTGAAACTTGTTTCATCGCCCTGTTCAGGGATCTTTCCTTCAAGTTCAAGAATGAGGCCGGCAAGAGAGTCTGATTCCCCTTTTATCTCATCGAAAATATCATCATCAATTTCGATGATCTTACAAAAATCATTGATGGTGGTTTTCCCTTCGAAGACATAGGTATGCTCATCTGTTTTTTCATAAACAAAATCTTCGGTTCCGCTATCCGATTCATCGGTGATCTCACCCACAATCTCCTCAAGTACATCTTCCAGTGTGATGATCCCGGAAGTTCCGCCATATTCATCCACTACGATAGCAAGATGAATTTTACGCTTCTGGAATTCCTGGAGCAAGTCATTGATCTTTTTATTTTCCGGCACGAAGAAAGCGTCCCTGATCAGCTTTTCCCACTTATAATGAATATCCTTATTAAGGTGTGGCAGCAGGTCTTTCACATACAGAATACCTTTGATATTGTCAAAGTTTTCAGTATAAACAGGGATCCTTGAAAAGCCTGACTTCACAATGACGTCCATGACTTCCGTATATGAAGCCTGTATATCCAGGGCAACCACATCCACCCTGGAGCGCATGATCTCCTTCACCTCAATATCACCAAATTTAACAATCCCCTGCAGTATTTTCTTCCCTTCTTCAGGTGTTGATTCTCCGGCTGTAATCTCTATGGCATCAGAGAGTTCACTCCTTGAGATCGTATGGCTTTTTCTGGCAATCCTTTTATCAAGAAAAGAAGTTGACTTCACCAAAAGGGAACTAAAAGGATAGAAGAGCTGTATCAGCCCCTTCAATACACCAGCCATATTTTTTGCAAACCTTACAGGATATACACTTGCATACATTTTTGGCAATATTTCTCCAAGCAACAAGATCAATGCAGTAATTACGATCACCTGAACCAGGAAAGCCAGTACAGGAAAGCTGGCAATGTTAAACCAGAGTACGGCAATATAGCTTGACAGGATTACGATGGCTACATTCACAAAATTATTTGCGATCAGTATGGTAGCCAGCAAGCGCTTTGGCCGTTCCAGCAGCCATAACATCAGCTTACCGGAACGTGTTTGGGATTCTCTCAGCTCACTTAAATGCTGTGGTGCCAGTGAAAAAAAGGCTGTTTCCGAGCCAGAGATCATGGCTGAAAAAAACAGCAATACCAGCATGCTCAGCAAAGATACCAGGATGATAATTGAAAATGGCTGAACAAAAGCATCAAGGAAAATGAAAGATGCATTAAACAAACTTTCGGCAGAATCAGGTTCTTGCAAGGATACTAAATTTTTCTGCATCCAGCAGTTACTTCACAGGCTAAGTGCTGAACAACATTATGAATTTCAAATAAAAAGCTATACCGCTGTATTTCATCAGCGGTATATTCTGAAGCAAAATTAATAAAATCTATTTATGTTAGATAAAAGTATATTCCGTTTCGGCTAAGCTTGTTCACATCCGGAACCCCGGAGCGAGCAGGAAAGACTAAAACGGCAGGTCGTCTTTCTCATCGCTCACATTATTGTCCGGGGGTTTGTCCTGAACAGAAGCAGGGCCTGCATCAGCTTCATTAGTATCTTTTCGGCCACCAAGCATGGTGAGATTATCACCAACAATGTCAGTGGTATATCTTTTATTCCCGTCCTTATCGTCCCAGCTTCTGGTTTTGATCTTGCCTTCAATATAAACCTGATTTCCTTTTTTCATGTATCGTTCAGCAATCTCAGCAAGTCCGCGCCAGAGGACAATATTATGCCATTCAGTCTGTGTAACTTTCTGCCCATCCTTGGTCTTATAGGTTTCAGAAGTTGCCAGTGTGAAGTTAGCTACTTTAGTACCATTTTCAAGTGTTCTTACTTCCGGGTCTTTTCCAAGGTTTCCAACCAGGATAACTTTGTTGATTCCAGCCATTTTTCTTAGTTTTAATTTAGTTTACAAATGTAGTTAATTTAGTGTTGCCTTCGCTGATCTGATATTCAAATCAAAGACGTGCTTACTGATTAATACCAATTTTCTTAAAATGTCACACTTTATTAGAAACTTTTTTAATATTTTCTGGGTTTTGGCAGATAGAAATCAGATATCAGATATCAGAAGTCAGAAGAATTTCATTTATCAGATATCAAACTCCGAAGGGGTAGTATGTACTTATAAAGCGTTCGATAAGCCGGGGTACAGGAAGTGAGTTTATATTTTCGAGGGAAATGATTTCCCAGTTATCCTGAAGGCTCAATTCCGATATTGCGGATATATCCACAAAATGAAACTGTGCAATGATGGTCCTATGGGTCAATTGATGGCGGTAGAGGCCGGAACTTTCCCGTATTTGCTGTTCTTTTCCAAAACAGGCACCCCATGCCGGTTTTTTCTGCAAGTCTTCCGCTGACAGGGTCATGTTTGTTTCAATCAAGGGGAAATCATAAAGATTTTTCCAGATGTCATTTTCATCTCTTTTTTTCATGACAATATTGTTCTCTTCCCGGATATTGATCACCAAATAAGAGAAGTACCTTGGTTTTGGCTTTTTCCCGGGTATTTTTACAGGCAGCCTGTCAACCAAAGTTTTTTTTCTTGCCACACAATGATCGAAAAAAATACACTGATCACATAGGGGGTTCTTTGGCACACAATATAAGGCCCCGAATTCCATTACTGCCTGGTTAAAATCACCCGGAGAATGAAAACCTATTTGTTCCGACATAATTTGCTTTACCATCTTATACAGGTCATTTCCGGTGCTTTCAAGTCCGAATAGCCTGGATATCACCCGTTTTACATTGCCATCAACCACAGCAACTTTTTGTCCGTAAGCAATGGAGGCAATGGCAGCAGCTGTGTATTCCCCCACCCCTTTCAGTTTTCTGATCTGCTCATAATCACTCGGGAAGACGCCATTGAACTCTGCCAAAATCTGCCTGGCAGCAAACAGCATGTTCCTGGCCCTGGAGTAGTAACCCAGGCCTTGCCACATCTTTAAAACCTCCCGTTCCGAAGCTTCCGCAAGCATTTTAACATGCGGGTATTTTTCTGAAAACCGCAGGTAATAATCCATTCCCTGATCTACCCTGGTTTGTTGAAGAATAACCTCAGACAACCATATGAGGTAAGGATCCCTTGTACTTCTCCATGGAAGGTTTCGCTTTTCCTTCCTGTACCATTTCAATATTTGTGAGGCAAAGTCCATTTTTCAATCAAATGATTCCTCGTGGCTTGCCGCGAGGTTTTCTAA
>JABMQZ010000171.1 GCA_013202965.1 Bacteroidota bacterium
GCAGGAACAGTTGATGCACATTGTAACGATAATGAGTCAGGTACATAGGTGAAGACCGGAGGAACAGTGTCGACAAGATAAATTGTCATATTACATGAACTTGAACATCCTCCAGCACCCGTTACAACCAGTGTTAAGGTAAAAGTGGTATTGCAGATTCCGTTCCCCTGTACCTCAACCATCTGAGCTGAAGTATCTCCCGCGATTATAGCGCCCCCGGTAATCGTCCAGGCGTAGGAGTTTAACGAATCGGGACCGAAAAACTGGCCGGAACCCAATGGACAGATCGAATCAGGACCGGAGATAAAACACACAGGTAAGGGTAATACTGTCACCGTTGAGGTTTCCGGGTTGGATGGGCACCCATTAATTCCTGTAACCACCACGGTGTATTGTGTTGTTGTATCCGGAGATACAATGATCGATTGGGTCGTATCGCCGGTGCTCCATAAATAGGTGTATGGACCTGTCCCGGACAGTATAGTGGCAGTCAGGGTGGCCGAGTCTCCAATGCAGATCGTCGGACTGTTTACGCTTACTACAGGAGCCGAACTAATGTTAACCTGAACAGGTGTTACAAAGTCCTTTAATGCAGCGTTAATTGATTGTGATGCCTTCGTTTTCACAATTACAGTTTTTATAGCCAGACAGGAATTAGAACCTGGAATCAAATCACTCAGGTTACAGGCTACTTCTGTAAAAGCAGACACCGGATAAATATTAGTGCCAAAAGCGCCATAAGGAACGACAATAGCGCTGTCATTATTCGTCGCTAAGAACGCAGTGCCTGCCGCCGGGCTCACCAAAATATAGCCAAAATCTCCCTGGGCTGTGCTGTCCCATTGGTAAATAAATAATTGTGGATTTGAACCGCCATTTGTATAAGTAATTGAAATCACCAGGTCGCCGATGGTTCTGCCTCCGTCCGGACCAAGAGAAGTGAATGTATTGTCTGGATTTTCATAAAGTGGATTCTGAAGCAATTCAAAATCCAGGTAGGTATTACCGTTTGTTTTTTTCCGGTCGCCACTGCCAATGAACCAAATATTACCCAACGAATCACTTGAGAAAAAGAACAGCGTATTATTAATATCATCCTTGGCAGGTGGCTTCCCTTGTTTCCACACCCAGGTATTCGGATCATCATTGAGCTTCGATCCTCCTGTAAAAATACTGGCATCAGCTGCATCATATCCATCAATGATATGAAATGACGTTGTGGTATCAACAGGTAGTCCGGCAAGCGTGAATACATATCCACCACTTCCTGTTGCTCCATCATTCGGAAGGAAATCACCATTGTCGGAAGAGAATGGTGGAGTTGTGGGGGTCCTGGAAAGAAGGTTGCCATCAATTGCACATCCGCCTGCTGGTATTACAGTCGGGGCAATACCTTGTTGTGCTTGCACTGGTTCTGGAAAATACATTCCCAATCCAAACGTAAGAAAAACTGCGAGTCCGGGCAATAAAATCTTATGTGCCCAGCGACTGAGTACGGTAGTAAAATTTTCCATTCTTGAAAGTTTTTATAATTGTTGTTTAACTTGTTGAGGCAAATATATTTATTCCTAAAGGCAGTAATAAAAATCCAAAATCCATTTTTAACATTTTTTATCCGCCTACCCAATAAACAGATAGCTTATTTAATAGACAATATAAAATAAATATAGTTGCCTGTCAAGGTGAAAAAAACATCCACCATGTTGTGGATAATTTGATATCCCAGTTAGTTTAACTTGCCGGGATGGGTTCGGCCAAATTATTTTATCAACTTAAAAAAACTCATCCTGTTGCAACATATACAAAACCCGGCATGATTGCCGGGTTTTGATGAGAAAAACAAAAAAGAAGAATTGGACTGCAAGATATTTAAGTAAATTCAAAAAGAATTATACATGCATCAAAGTTAATTATGGAAAGCCTCCAGACAAAATTGATAATCAATAATTTGCATCTGATATTTATTAAGAATTAATAATTTGCATTTCTTCATCGCCGGGTTTCTTATTTTTCAATAAATGCCTGAAAACGAATTTGTTTAATTAATTTAGGTACCGGATACCGGGCTCAGGGAATTCCGGTATCCGGAATCTGACCAGATATTGCTTTCAGCTCAATATTATAGTATATTTACATTATGGAAAGGCCGGGTGACATACAAATTGCCCTTTTTCAGGCCATAAAGCATAAGCTTCCTGATGAGCTTTCCTTTGTCCATGAGATTGCTGAATTACTGGAGATCAGTTATGATAGTGCTTACCGGAGAATACGTGGGGATAAGCCTTTAACACTGGAAGAGCTGATCAGCCTGAACCAAAGGTTTGGGATATCGCTTGATATATTCCTGAATCTTGACAGCAGCAACATTATATTCAACTGTCATGCGGTGGAACCTGAAAAATACGAGATTAAGCAATGGCTTGATACCATTCTTGCCGACATGATCAGGATCAACCAGGCTGCTGAAAAGGAGATCATTTATGCCGCCAAGGATCCTCCCTTATTTCATTATTTCCAGTTTCCCGAGATCGGAGCTTTTAAGATGTTCTTCTACCAGAAATCTTTATTGCAGTTCCCGGAGTTTTCCGATAGAAAACTAAGACTTGATGATGCGGATGAGGAAATTCTTGAAACCGGGAAAAAATTGCTGATCTCTTCAATCAAGATACCCACCACAGAGATATGGAATGAGGATACTTTTAATATTACGCTCAGGCAGATAGAGTATTACTGGATCGCCGGCTTCTTTACATCGAAAGATGATGTGCTTAACTTATGCGATAAGCTTGAAAAATGGCTAAGGCATATTCAGAAACAGGCAGAACTGGGGTTCAAATTTTTATATGGCCTGGATCCTGAAGGAGTTGAAGGCTCTTTCAAAATGTATGAAAATGAGATTGTGCTGAATGATAACAGCATATTGGTTAAAACGCCTGAATTTTCGACAGTTTATTTAACATTTAATGTATTGAGCCTTTTAACAACAACAAATACTGCCTTCACCAATTACCTTGATAATTATTTCAAAGGACTGATAAAACAATCCAACCTGATCAGTGTTTCAGGGACAAAGGAGCGAATCCGTTTCTTCAATAAGTTGTTACAAACGGTTGAACGGTTTAAAAACAGCATTGTTTAACTTCGTTTTGCAGCTTTGTTCCCGGGCAAACGCTTCAGCATATTCACTTCCTCCTGGCTCAGCATACGCCATTTCCCGCGAGGAGTGTCCTTCTTGGTAATGCCGGCAAAGATTACCCGGTCAAGGCGGACGACTTTATAGCCCAGCGATTCAAAGATCCTTCTGACAATACGATTCCTTCCTGAATGCAGTTCCAGCCCCACTTCCTTTTTCCCGCTGCTGCCTTCCACCCTGGAAATTTTATCCACTCTCACAGTACCATCATCCAGTACTATTCCGGATGCGATATTTTCAAGATCGGCTTTGGTGAGATTTTTATCAAGCACGACATGATAGATCTTTCGTATCCCGTGTTTGGGATGAAGCAGTTTTTTGGCGAGATCACCGTCATTGGTAAAGAGTAACACCCCGGTAGTGTTGCGGTCGAGCCTTCCAAGCGGGTAGATACGTTCCCTGCAGGCTTTTTCTACCAAACCCATTACGGTTTTGCGCTCAAAGGGATCATCGGTGGTGGTGATAAAACCCCGTGGTTTGTTCAGTACCAGGTAACGTAACTTCTCACGTTTCAGGGCTTCGCCCCCGTATACCACCTTGTCTGAAACAGATACTTTGGTTCCAAGTTCGCTTACGATTTTTCCGTTCACCTTTACAACCCCGCTTGCAATCAGCTTATCCGCTTCGCGACGGGAGCAAATGCCGGCATCGGCTAGGTATTTGTTCAATCGGATCAAGCCATCGTCTGTACGTTTGAAATCAGCCTCTTTCTTCCCGTAAGACTTCCTTGCCGACTTTTCACTATCCCTGGACTTTAGTTTTTTCTTCGGTTTCTTATCTTTCTTGTAAAAAGCAGAATAATCACCATGTTTTTTCCGCTTTTCTTTTCCGCCTTGTTTCTCCTTGCTCATGGTTTATAGAATTGGGTGCAAAGATACGGTTATTAAGACAAGGTGCAACCAGTAACCAGCAGCAGCTAATTTGTCCTACTAAACATTCTTACAGCTATGACCTTGGAATTTATAGCGTTGGATAAAACGCATCCTTAATATGCTTGATGCTCACCCTGTCACCTGATTGTACAATGGAGATGATATCAAAACGGGTTTCTAGGTGAATGTCTTTCATTAAAATATAGGCATTGGCAGCCCGTATCATAAAGGCCTGTTTCTTTTTGTTGACAAAGATCTGGGGCTCCCCGAAGTACAGACTGCTACGTGTTTTTACTTCGACGATCACCAGGAAATCACCGTCTCTGGCGATCAGGTCAACTTCGTCCTTGTTGTGCCGCCAGTTCTTTTCAAGAATGGTAAAACCTTTTTTTACCAGAAATTCATAAGCGGCTTCTTCGCCGCTTTTACCGAGTTCGTGTGCTTCTGACATAAGTAAAGTATTAATTAATCAATAAACTTGAGGGTACAGCTTGCACCTGCCTCCAGATGAACATGCCCTCCAATGATTAATGCCAGATTTTCGAAAATGTGCCCACTTTTAAAATTAAAAATTACAGGAAAATTATAAGGAGATACTGTTTCTGCAATGATCTCATACGCATTTTTGCCAAAAGGAACTGTGTTGTCATTCATGTCGTTCATGCCTCCAACCACCAGTCCCGACAGCTTTTGCAGCTTTTCCGATCGCTTCAGGTTCATCATCATTCGATCAATATGGTAGAGGTATTCATCCAGATCTTCCAGGAAAAGAATTTTTCCTTCGGTGTCGATATCCGATGCGGTTCCGATCAGGCTATACAACATAGATAAGTTTCCTCCGCAAAGCTGGCCTTCTGCAATGCCTGCCCTGTTAAAAGGATGCGGAGGTATTTTATATTCAGGATTTTCCCCTTCCAGTACGTCTTTCAAGCTTTGCAGCGAATCATTCATTCTGAGGTCAGCAGGAAAGTTTATCGGCATGGCAGCATGCAAAGTACTGATGCCATAATGTCTGTTGATGTGTGAATGAAATACGGTGATGTCGCTGTAACCAACGATCCATTTTGGATGTTTTTGGAATAATGAAAAATCCAATTGATCGATCAATCTTACCGAACCATACCCACCCCTGGCACACAGTATCGCCCTGACGGAAACATCATCAAGCATCTGCTGAAAATCTGCTTTCCGCTCTTCATCCGTACCGGAAAACTGATCATGCTCACCATACAGGTTTGGGCCTTCGACAGGCTCATAGCCCCATTCTTTTAAAATGTTGATGGCAGGAGCCATCTCTTTCCTGCTTACTTTTCGGGCAGGGGCCACTATTCCGATACGGTCACCGGGCTTTAGATCTGAGGGACGAAGCGTGGATTTATTCATAATTAAGCGTAAAAAATAAAAAAAGATGTTTCCTGAGTAATAATCCGCCGAAGCCTTGGCGTAGGTGGATGAAACAAATTTATATCTTTGCGGTTAATTCAGCGGGATAAATGGAAAATAAAAAGAAAAAATTTAAAAGATACACGGTCACCTCGGCGCTGCCTTATGCCAATGGCCCCATCCATATTGGCCACCTGGCCGGAGTATATGTCCCGGCCGACATATATGTACGATATCTCAGGTCGAAGGGTACAGATGTACTGTTTATCGGTGGTTCCGATGAACACGGAGTACCCATCACCATCAAGGCCCAGCAACTGGGTGTGCCCCCGCAGGCGATCGTTGATAAATACCATAAGATCATAAAAAAATCATTTGCTGATTTCGGGATCTCTTTTGATGTTTACTCCAGGACTTCCGCTCCCATCCATCACGAAACTGCATCGGAATTCTTCACCACACTGAACAATAAGGGTGAGTTTATAGAAAAAACCACCCAGCAGTTTTACGACGAAGATAACAATCAATTTCTTGCCGATCGCTACATAACAGGCACCTGTCCGCGATGCGGATATGAGAAAGCTTATGGTGATCAATGCGAAAATTGTGGTACCTCGCTAAGTTCTTCCGAACTGATCAATCCTAAATCAGCCCTCACGGGGAATGTCCCTGTGCAGAAAGAGACCAAACACTGGTACCTCCCACTGGATAAGTATCAGGACTGGCTCAACGACTGGATCGTGAAAGGCCATAAAGAGGACTGGAAATCCAATGTCTACGGACAGTGTAAGTCATGGCTGGATCATGGCCTGCAGCCCAGGGCTGTGACCAGGGACCTGAACTGGGGCGTGAAAGTACCACTGAAGGACACAGAGGAAAAAGTGCTGTATGTGTGGTTTGACGCGCCCATCGGATATATTTCCGCTACGCGTGAATGGGCTGAAGAACATGGCAAAGACTGGGAGCCTTACTGGAAGGATGAAGAAACCCGCCTGATCCACTTCATCGGTAAGGATAACATCGTATTCCATTGCATTATCTTTCCTTCCATGCTGAAACAGGAAGGCAGCTATATCCTCCCCGACAATGTGCCTGCATTTGAATTCCTGAACCTTGAAAATGAAAAGATCTCCACATCAAGGAACTGGGCAGTTTGGTTGCATGAATACCTGGAGGAATTTCCGGGGAAGCAGGATGTGCTGAGGTACACTCTTACTGCCAATGCGCCTGAAACCAAAGACAATGACTTCACCTGGAAGGACTTTCAGGCCAAAAATAACAATGAGTTGCTGGCCATATTCGGAAACTTTGTGAACAGGACCCTGGTACTGACCGATAAATATTTTGATGGCAGGGTGCCTGAACTGAACGGCCTCACCGATGGGGACAAAAAGGCAATGGAAGAGATCAGGAAGTTCCCCGCCAGGATTGGAAACAGCCTGGATGCTTTTCGCTTCAGGGAATCCCAGGCAGAGATGATGAACCTGGCCAGGCTGGGGAATAAATACCTTACCGATTCGGAACCCTGGAAAATCTTTAAGGAAGACCCGGAAAGGGTGAAGACCATCCTGAATATTTCCCTGCAGATATGTGCCAATCTTGCTGTACTGTGTGAACCTTTCCTTCCATTTACGGCAAAGCGCCTTACCGCCATGCTGAATATGGAAACGCTGCATTGGAATGATGCCGGCAACCCGGAATTGCTTGCTGCGGGACATCAGCTCAATAAGGCAGAATACCTTTTTGAAAGAATAGATGACAAAGCGATCGAATCCCAGATGCAAAAATTACTCGATACCAAAAAAGCCAATGAAATGAATGAAAAATCAATAAGTCCTGCCAAAGACAGCATTGATTACGATACTTTTACAAAGATCGATATCAGGATAGGAACAATACTGGAAGCTGAAAAAGTACCCAAGACCCAGAAACTTCTGAAACTGAAAGTGGATACGGGAGTGGACATCAGAACAGTTGTTTCCGGTATTGCCGAGTACTATTCTCCTGAAGATATCATAGGCAAGCGTGCCTGTTTCCTGGTAAACCTTGCTCCACGAAAAATACGCGGCATTGAATCCAATGGCATGGTTCTTATGGCAGAGGATGCCGAAGGAAAGCTTACATTTATTGCTCCTGAGGATGAGTTTGATCCTGGCAGTAAGGTTAGTTAGAGGGTCAGGGAAATAGAGAATCAGAGAATCAGAGAATTAGAGAATCAGAGAATCAGAGACTTTGGAACTAAGCACCCAGCACCCACTTTGTTCATCGAAGCCTTGGCGAAGATGAAGCAACCAGTAACATTTCCCAATCTTCTTATCTTTGCCTAAAATATTATACCAAAAATGAACTTTGTTGACGAATTACGCTGGCGGGGGATGATCCACGACATCACCCCGGGGACGGAAAAACAGCTGGAAAAGGAAATGACTTCTGCCTACGTAGGGATAGATCCGACCGCAGACTCTTTGCATATCGGCCACCTGGTATCCATCATGATGCTGAAGCATTTTCAGTTGGCAGGCCATAAACCCATTGCATTGGTTGGCGGTGCCACCGGCATGGTTGGTGATCCTTCAGGCAAGTCGCAGGAAAGAAACCTGCTGGATGAAAAAACCATTCGCCACAACCAGGAATGCCTGAAAAAGCAGCTGATCAAGTTTCTTGATTTTGATTGTGGAGATAATTCAGCCGAACTGGTCAACAATTATGACTGGATGAAGGAATTCAGCTTTCTGGATTTTGTGCGTGATGTGGGGAAGCACATCACCGTAAATTATATGATGGCCAAAGACTCCGTGAAAACCCGCCTGGACACCGGCTTGTCATTTACCGAATTTTCATATCAGCTGGTTCAGGGATACGACTTTCTTTTCTTGTTTGAAAATCATAATTGTCGTTTGCAGATGGGTGGTTCCGATCAATGGGGAAACATTACCACCGGTACGGAGCTCATCAGAAGAAAAGCCGGAGGTGAAGCATACGCCCTCACCTGTCCGCTGATCACAAAGGCTGACGGAGGTAAGTTCGGAAAGACGGAAGAAGGCAATGTCTGGCTTGACCCCGAAAAGACGTCCCCCTATAAATTCTACCAGTTCTGGCTGAATGCATCCGATGAAGATGCCAGAAAATGGATCCGCATCTTTACCCTCAATACCAAGGAAGAGATCCAGGTCCTTGAGAAAGAACATGATGAGGCACCTCATCAGCGGCCGCTGCAGAACGCCCTTGCAAGGGAATTATGCATTCGCGTTCACTCCCTTGAAGATTATGAAGCTGCAGTGGAAGCCTCCCAGATCCTTTTCGGTAAAGGAACCACTGAAACATTGAAAAAGCTCTCTGAAGACATGCTGCTCAGCGTCTTTGAAGGCGTCCCGCAGAGCGAAGTCCCTGCTGATATCATCAAATCCGGCACCGGCATCATTGAATTCCTATCCGGGTCAACCGATATTTTTTCCTCAAAAGGCGAAGCCCGTCGTATGATCAAAGACAATGCGGTTTCGGTGAATAAGCAGAAAGTAAAGGATGACTTTGTCGTATCAGAAGAAGACCTTTTGAATGGCAAGTATGTTCTTATTCAAAAAGGCAAGAAAAATTACTTTCTCGTTCGGATTGTATAGACAATCCTCACTTCGAGTTCCGAGTTCCTGGTGCCGAGTGGCTAGTGCCTATCTGAAGTTTATAGTGAATAAAGTAAAAAAAATGTGATTTCAGGTGCGACATTTTAGGGTTTTGGGTATTAATTAGTATGAACCAGAAACATAAACATGCTAATTTAGAGGATCGCCTCATTGCTTTTGGAGTCGGAATTGTTAACCTGGGCTATAAGCTTCAAAGACAAAAAGAGCTCAAACATATTTCAGATCAAATTCTCAGATCCGGAATATCACCGGCATTGAACTACGGAGAAGCACTTCATTCAGAGTCAAGAAAGGATTTTATTCATAAAATGAAGATAATCCTAAAGGAGCTTCATGAAACACTGATCTCTTTAAAAATATTGAGTGCTCTTAGAAGTAATCCGGATACGGATGAGGTTCAAAAACTGAAGAAAGAAAATAATGAACTAGTCGCAATATTTGTTAGCAGCGTCAAAACAGCTCAAAAAAACTCGATTATCAAAAAAGTAGAATAAAACACCAGTTCAACAATTATAAACTCTAAACTCCAATTCGGCACTAGCCACTCGGCACTAGGAATTAGGAACTCAAAAAGACCAGTCCGTACCTTTCTTGGTATCTTTAAGAGTAATGCCCATAGCTGTTAAGTCATCACGGATTTTATCTGCAGTTGCAAAGTCCTTGTTTGCTTTCGCCTGCTTTCGAAGACTTATTAACGTATCAATCAGCTTGCTGCTCAATTCCTCATCATTGCCTGCTGCCTCTTCCTCATCTTTCAGTCCAAGGATGTCGACCACAAAAGTCATGAAGAGGTCTTTCAGGCTTGCCAGGTTCTCTTCATCAATCTTCATCTTTCCATCATGGATGGAATTGATGATCTTAACACCATCAAAGAGTTGTGCGATCAGGATAGGGCTGTTGAAGTCGTCGTTCATGGCTGCATAGCATTTGTTCTTCAGCTCGCCAATGTTAACAGACTCATCAGCTTTTGCATTTGCCCGCAGCTTATCCAGTATTTGCATGGCCGACATCATTCTCTTAAAACCTTTTTCTGCAGCCTGCAGGGCTTCATTGGAAAAATCCAGGGTGCTCCGGTAATGGGCCTGCATGATAAAAAAGCGAATGGACATCGGGCTGTACGCCTGTGTAAGCATGGGGTGTTGACCGGTGAAAAATTCTTCAAGGGAAACGGCATTGCCCAGTGATTTCCCCATCTTCTGCCCGTTGAGGGTGATCATGTTGTTATGCATCCAGTAACGTACCGGCATCTTTCCATTGGCAGCTACACTTTGCGCAATTTCTGACTCATGGTGAGGGAAGAGCAGGTCCATCCCGCCCCCGTGTATATCAAATTGTTCTCCCAGGTATCTTGTGCCCATGGCAGAACATTCCATATGCCATCCGGGAAAGCCATCACTCCATTCGGAGGGCCAGCGCATGATATGTTCAGGGGCAGCTTTTTTCCAGAGGGCGAAGTCGAAACTGTTCTTTTTTTCAACCTGCCCGTCAAGCTCACGTGTGGAGGCCTTCAACTCCTCCACTTTCCTTCCGGAAAGGATGCCATAGTGATGATTTTCATTATATTTCTCCACATCGAAATACACTGAACCGGCTGATTCGTAGGCATATCCTGAATTCAGGATCTTTTTGATCATGCTCATCTGTTCAATGATATGTCCTGATGCATTGGGTTCGATAGAGGGGTTCAATACATTGAGCCTTGACATGGCTGCATGGTAGCTGTTGGTATAATACTGCACCACCTCCATGGGCTCCAGCTCTTCAAGTCTGGCTTTCTTTGCGATCTTGTCTTCACCTTCATCGGCGTCGTTTTCCAGATGTCCCACGTCGGTAATATTTCTCACATACCTGACCTTATAATCGAGGTGTTGCAGGTAACGGAACACCAGGTCGAAGGTGATGGCAGGCCTGGCATGCCCAAGATGCGGATCGCCGTATACCGTAGGTCCGCACACATACATTCCCACGTGTGGAGGGCTCAGTGCCTCGAAGAGTTCTTTCTTTTTGCTGAGGGTGTTGTATATGTGTAGTTTGTTCTCCATTGTTTTAATGCTTGCTTCGCAAAGGTAAAGAAAATCAGAAATAAAAAGACCCGGCCTGTGTGGGGCCGGGTCAAACCGGAATGTGCATGTTCTCAATTATTTGAGAACACCCAGCTCTTTGCCGACCTTGGTAAAGGCCGTAATACATTTGTCGAGATGCTCTCTTTCCTGTCCCGCGGACAGCTGAACGCGGATCCTGGCTTCACCCCTGGGAACAACCGGGAAGTAAAATCCAATGACATAAATTCCTTCTTCGAGCAGTTTGGCTGCCATCACCTGTGAAAGCTTGGCATCGTACAACATTACCGCACAGATGGCTGATTTGGTAGGCTTGATGTCGAAACCTGCGGCCAGCATCTTTTCAACAAAATATTCTGTGTTTTCATGCAATTTGTCTTGCAATTCGGTAGTTTCTGACATCATATCAAACATGGCAATACCGGCATTGGCTACCAAAGGCGGGATAGAGTTGGAGAAAAGGTAAGGACGTGAACGCTGGCGCAGCATTTCAATGATCTCTTTCTTTCCTGTTGTAAAACCACCGATAGCACCGCCAAAAGCTTTGCCCAGGGTTCCGGTAATGATATCGACCTCTCCGCGGATGTTGAAATACTCGGTCACGCCACGGCCGGTTTTACCGACAACACCTGCTGAATGGCATTCATCCACCATGATCAGGGCATCGTATTTTTTAGCCAGCTCATTGATCTTGTCTAATGGGGCCACGTTTCCATCCATAGAGAAAGCACCATCGGTGACAATGAGCTTGAAGCGGGCATCTTTAGCCTCAATAAGCTTTGCTTCCAGGTCTTCCATGTCAGCATTTTTATAACGGAAGCGCTGTGCCTTGCAAAGCCTTACGCCATCGATGATGGAAGCATGATTTAGCGAATCGGAAATAATGGCATCTTCCGGGCCGAGCAAAGGTTCAAACAATCCACCATTGGCATCGAAGCAAGCTGCATAAAGAATGGTATCTTCGGTACCAAAGAATTCAGCAATCTTTTTTTCAAGGGTTTTATGCAGGTCCTGTGTTCCGCAGATGAAACGAACCGATGACATTCCGTATCCGTGGGTCTCGAGTGCTTCTTTTGCTGCAGCAACCAGCTTGGGATGATTTGACAGCCCAAGATAATTGTTTGCACAAAAGTTCAGCACATCCTGACCGGTATTGATCTGGATTTCTGCTTTCTGGGGGGAGACGATGATCCGTTCAGCCTTATACAAGCCTGCTTCTTTGATATTCTTCAGTTCTTCCTGAAGGTGATCTTTCATTTTTCCGTACATATCTGATCTGATTTATATGATGAGTACTGTTTATTTTTTAACAGGGACTGCAAATATAAAATTTATATTATTACCTATTCGATAAATTTAATCTAAATAAGAAGACAGAAGTTAGTAGTCAGAAGCCAGAAGGGGTTCAGGACTGTTTACCGCCAATCGTCAACCCGGTATCTGGTATCCGGTACCCCATATCTATGTAATAGCGTTATTACAATTACTATTGCATCCAAAATATTTATATTTTTGCCTTCCCATTATGTGAATTGAATAACAAAACAAAAACCAGAACATATGAAAAATATTTTGATTATCGGAACAGCCGGGCAGATCGGGTCCGAGCTTACCATGAGACTGCGTGGTATCTATGGCAGTGACAATGTTGTTGCGGGATTCCGCAAGACCATGCCATCAAAGGAGGTGCTTGAGTCAGGTCCTAAGGAAATGGTGGATGCCACCATGCCTGAACGTATCGTGGATGTTGTTAAGAAATACAATATCGATACGATCTATAACCTGGCGGCCTTACTTTCTGCTGTTGCAGAAGAGAGACCCCAGGCTGCATGGAATGTTGGCGTAAATGGTGTTTACAATGTACTGGAAGTAGCCAGGGAACACGGCTGTGCCGTTTTCTTTCCCAGCTCCATCGGTGCTTTTGGCCCGAGCACTCCACTGGATGACACGCCACAGGATACCATACAGCGCCCCAATACCATGTATGGTGTAACCAAGGTAGCCGGTGAGTTGCTGAGCGATTATTATTTCAAACGTTTTGGCGTGGACACCCGCGGACTGCGTTATCCGGGAATCATCTCCAACGTGACCCTTCCCGGCGGCGGAACCACCGACTATGCCGTTGAGATCTTTTACGAGGCCATCAAAACCAAGAAGTTCACCTGTCCGTTGCCGGCTGGAACTTTTCTGGATATGATGTATATGCCCGATGCGCTCGATGCCGCCATCAACCTGATGGAAGCAGATCCTGCGAAATTAAAACACCGCAATGCCTTTAATGTTTCAGCCATGAGCTTCGATCCGGAGATCATTGCAGCGGAAGTAAAGAAGCACATCCCTGATTTTGTGATGGATTATGATGTCAGTGCTGCCAAGAAAGCCATTGCCGACACCTGGCCGAACAACATGAACGACAGTGCTGCCCGTGAGGAATGGGGCTGGGATCCGAAGTTTAAGCTTCCGGAAATGGCGGAAGATATGCTGAAGGTTATTGGCGAAAAGCACAAACAAGGCTTGATCTAGCAGAGGAAATCAGATACCAGAAATCAGATTTCTGAGTTCTTGCGGGTTTTGCAATTATTAGTAATTTTGCACCCACAAAAGTTGAAAATCGCAAATTGCCTTCGCACATAAACTTATGCAATCTGCAATTTTCGATTTGGCCCCGTAGTTCAATGGATAGAATAGA
>JABMQZ010000172.1 GCA_013202965.1 Bacteroidota bacterium
AGCGGGACCGGGGGTTCGAATCCCTCTTTCTCCGCAAAAGGCTCGTGAAAGAGCTGAAAATAAGGAGCTTGCGAGGTTTTCTCGTTACAAGGTGCGGCATATGGTCGCCAAATTTCTATCAGAGATAGCGTTTCCTGGGTAACAGGCAGATAGAAAATGAAAAAAGCTTATTTACTAAGAGAAGTGGTAGATTTCATACCAGCTTCTCTTCATGAAACGAAAAATTGGGAAATCATTTTTTACGCCAGGGATCCTCAGAGTGGGGATCTGAGGCGTAAGCGTATCCGTGTGGGTGGAATCAAGAATAAAGGAGAGCGAAGGATATGGGCAAAGCAAATGATATTCAGTATTAATAAAAAGCTCAATGATGGGTGGAATCCCTTCATTGAAGCTGAATCATCACGCCAATATTATAAGATCGAGGATGTGATAACGGCCTTTTTACGGGATAAGAGAGGTTTACGCAAGGATACATTAAGAACCTATCAGTCGGAGATAGATTTTTTAATGAAATTTATCAGAGAAAAATATCAGCCTGATATGTATGTGGTATCGTTTGATAAAAGTAAAGCGATTCAGTATATGGAATGTTGTTGGGATAGCAGAAAGATCGGTGCAGTCCGCTACAACAATATCCTGGCTGTTTGCCGTGTGATCTTTAACTGGATGATTGAGAAGCAATATATTAAAGATAATCCCTTTGCGATTTTAAAAAAGAAAAAGACCGGATCCAAGACCAGGGTAATGGATATAGATCCGGCAGATCGGAAAAAAATCAGGGAATATCTGAGTAGGAAAAACCGTCCTTATTATGGAATCATGATGTTTGCCTTTCACAGCTTGCTACGCCCAAAGGAAATATCGTACATTAAGATAGGAGATATTGACCTGAAGAAACAAGTGGTAATAGTTCGGGGGTCTGTAGCAAAGAATCATAATACCAGGTATGCCCCGATCCCGGATGTTATGATAGATCTGATCAAAGAATTAATCAAGGAAGTTTACGTTCCGAGAAAAAACTGGTATTTGTTTTCTGATAGTGGATTCAGACCTGGGCCAAAGCGGAGGGATTCAAGAGAGATTGCCCGGTATTGGTCTGATCTTAGAAAAACACTGAGATTAAAAAAAGAAATACAGTTTTATTCGCTAAGGGACTCAGGCATTATCCAAATGATAAGGGATGGGAGATCGCCCAAGCAGGTAATGGAGGCAGCTGATCACTCTTCCATTGAAATCACAAACAAATACGTAAAGGTGGCCAGGAAAGAATCCGACAGGGATATTATTAATAAGAGTAGTGCGTTTTAACTCTTATAACAAGCATTAAACTACAAGATATTATTTCCATATATGCTTAAGTAGAAATGCTCTTAGCTTGTTAAAGAACAATAAAAAATTACACTCACTTTTCTCGATAATTGGATAAATTGAAATGATTTTAGCATCCCGCATTACTATTACAACTTTGATGTCAGCTGGAGTAATGGAAGTATAAATGAATTTACTGTTTTTTATTTTCTTTTTGCTCTGGTTTGCATAATAACACTCATGAAAAACTTTTGTTAAACTCCAATCAATAGGGAAGAATGTAGATGCCTTATTCTTTCTTACCCATTTATTCGTATTATCATTAAATAATTCAATATAGGCAGACCAAACACCATTTTTCCCTTGTTTGAGCTTTTTAGTTATCCTAACTCTTGATTGATCATAATAATGAACACCAGATACTTTCCCGTTTGAAGTAGATCCTTTGATAATATGCTCAATCGCTTTAATGAAGGTTTCTTCGGTAGAAAAAGTTGAGCTTGTTCTAATAAAATCTTTAACAACTAATATGTGCTCATCTTTACACATCTTGATTGCTCTTTTGGGATCATGTTTTTGCAGCCACTGAAAATATGGTGATTTCCTTAACCCTCTCAAAGATTTATAGGGTCCATGCAGTGTATTATCATCATTCGTAAAGATAAACTGTCTTGTAGTTCTATATATTCTCGGTCCTGGGGGTAAATCATTCTCCCCTTTCTTCTCAGCCTTTTCATGAATATAATAGTAGAACTCAATACTCATAAATTAATCTCCGATTTTGGTTAGTTAAAACTATAAATTATCTCCCCAGTCGAAAAAACATTAAATATCAACAAAAAAACTTGATAATAACAGATCTTGTTTAAATATGTTCTTCCACCTTTTTTCTTTGGTTGCGTATTTATATCCTGGTTGAACATAAACAAGATTAAACAAATCAGCGAGATCATTTCCTTTCAATTTCATATTACCAGATAACTCCAAGTCCTTTAGAAACAGATCCCAGGTTATGAAAAAGAAATCAAAATCAGACCAATTATCATTATGAATCAATTCTGTATAATCACTTCCATAATATTGCATTGAATAAGGGGAAAGAATATTTTCTTTAATATTTTCTCTGTGAGAGATCATAAAATCTCGTTTCCGATGATCTTTCTTCGATCCCATATCCTTAACTGTTTTTCTCACATCTGGCAACTTATCATTCACAGCTTCAGCGTAGTCTTCAAGCTCCTTAATCTTTTTCTCAGATTGTTCTAATGCATTGGATTTATTTTCTTCGGGAATATCTGCAAGAGATTCAATATCCATAAAATCTCTCATTGCCTTCAGGTAAATATCTAACTCAGAGCTATCTGGAATGAATTCATCAATTAATCTAGAAAACATGTGATCACCAAAATTCATCTTAATAATTTCTGGATCATAATCCAGAAATGCTTTAATAGCAGATTTAACAGCATGAAAATTGTCTATGAGATTCATTGTAGTGACAAATTCAGATATATTAAGGCCGGTTCCAATTAATTGATATCCCTTTAAATCCTTATGATTGATTTTGCCATTACCTAAATAATACCAAATCATGGTATCGCACACTAATTTTTCCATATTCAACTGTTTTAAATCCAACCATCCCTAAACTATTGGCCTAATGCTGACCTCAAACCACTCATTATTTTGTGACTATTTCCACCAAATGAAGCAGGGTGGGGAACCACTATTATCTCGATTATTTTATCTTTAATAGTTCCTTTCCCAATTCCAATTTTCTCATTCCAATTCAATGAAGTAGGTTGGTCAAATACATTCTGATTTAGATAATAAAAATTTTCTGAAACTCCTAGAACTAATACTTTTTTTGGTTGCAAAAAGTCGATCTCTTGCTTTAATATGCTGTAAATATACTAAAATCCCTAAACCCTTTTGCACAGGAAGGATGATTTGTCTTTTCCGGTACTCAGTATCACTTTCTGGGAGAAAGTTGCTAAGAAGGCCATATGTATTGTCTTTACAGGCAGGTTTTATTCCTTTCCTTCCTTCATTGCAAAATGAATCCTAAAGCTTCTGAGCAACCGCTTATTCTTACACAGAAGTTCAACAAGGTCCTTTAACTCTTCTTTCGATAGCTGGTCATCGTCGTAGCGGGCAATGTAGCTGAGCTGCATCGCTACATGTTTAGCAATACTATCGGTTAATCTTCTTGCCCAATCCCAAATAACCTTTGCCTCCTTCTTACCTCCAACTTTTTCAGCGTATGATTTGACAAATGAAGATTCAGGAATCTCTGTTATTGCATAAGCAGAATCAAGTCCTTCATCTAATAACTCATTCATAGTCTCATCACTGGGAGTAATACTATATTATACTCTTTGAATCTTCTTGATATGGTTTAGAATGTTTGTTTCATGCGACTTCTCTTCCAGGTTATCCTTTTTCATAACTGAATCATTTAATATCTCCACTCAATCATTAAAGATAATAAATCCCATAACATCCCCCCGTATTGTGAACGATATGCCCTGTATGGATGCAAATGCCGGCACTATTGAACCCCTCTTAATCGCATAATATGAGCCGGTTAAAGGTGGTCAGCTTAGCCGTTCTGTGCACACTGACCCTTCATAATATACTAAAGTTTATTAATTACAGGAACAATGAATCCGCACATTTCCGGCAATATACCGCCTGATATGCACTGGCGGATCTTTTTTGATTTCAATATCATTTTAGTTGTTTTTATAAAAGGAAAATAGAAGATCAGTTTTTAACTTTTCTATGTCAACTTTTTGAGCAAGTAGTAATTTCCTTGAATAAGACGACTCTATTCCGATAATTGTTGTAAAAAGATGATTGATAGATATATAGTTTGTCGCAAATTGAGATGAAGATAAAAATATTTGTTTGCATTCCTGACTGCGATGAAATATCTTATCTGAAGGCAATCCATTCCCAAAAGGAATTAATTGTCTTAGTTGCCTTCGAAACTCAGTGATATTAACTTGGTATTCAACTAATTTACTGTATAGTTTATCCTTTTCATAAAGGAAATGATTTAAATCGTTCTTTGAAAGTTTATTAAGATTTGATGATATCTTGTCTAAAGAAAGAATACCTAGCATTATATGATCAATTTCAATATGGCTTGAATTTTTATTCTTAGCTTCATAACAACTAATTTCCCAAGCTAAACGTACACCAATCGAATGTTGAACCATAATGAATTATTTTTGAACAATTTTAATTATTACCGTGCGGTTTCTAAGTCTGTTTTTAGGGCCATCATTTGGGTAAAAAGAATTTAATTCACTCAGGCTTCCAATCATTAAATCTTCTCGTGGGATTCTACTCCCTTCATATATAAGATCATATACAGCTCTTGCCCTCGAAAGGTTTAATTCTTCATTATTGCTAAATTGCTTATTATTTGTGATGGGTATATCATCAGACGATCCAATTATTTCAACAATGATTTTTCCTGCAAAAGGTGTAAGTATGTTTGAGAGTTGGTGTATAGTTTCTATTTGATTAGATTTAACATCAATACCTCTAGAAAATAAACCTTCATTAAAGGTAAGTATGAGTTTCATATCATTTTCATGAATAGAAATGTCGCTTATAGTATTTATTTTATTCCTAATGTCTACCAGTAGCTCATTTTTGGTTTCTTTTGAATTTACGAGACTATCAATTTTTAAGGAAATTGCATCATGCTTATTAACTATTAATGCAATCTGATCCCTTCTTTCAGTTCTATCATATATTACCAAGTAAAAAAGAAAAAAGAAAAAGAAAAGAATTGCTAAAAATTTTACAAACTTCAAAACGAGGGAATATCTAATTGCCTGTGATCTTTGTAATTTGGTTAATCTATTTAAGGCACTTAAATAAAATGCATTCTCCGGTTCAGCGGTTAAGCATTTTTTCCAAAGAAATTCAGCCTCTCTAAATCTGCCTTGTTGAGCAGCGATTTTTGCCTGAAGTTCAAATATCCTGGTAGATTCTTCACCTGACTCCATCAACCTCGAAAGGTAGTTGCTGGCAAGACTATACTGACCTTTCGAAGCTGCAATTGACGACAAAGAGAAGTAATAATCAAATATTATCCTATCCAGTTTATCTAAACTTTCATTAACATTTAATAATGTATTTTCTGCCATACTACCTGAATTAAGAAAACTTTATTATTTAAACACTTATTGTTCCACCACCTAAACCTGGCGTCTTCTGTTGAGTTGAAGGAGATAATTCCCAAAGTTTTCTAACAGCCGCCTTCAATCCATCGACATCGTTGTTTTGTATTGCCCGTTCGCCTTGTCGAATTGCGTCTTCAGATTCATTTATGTTTTTAGAAGAATTTAAATCTTCTTTGGCATAACCAAAGCACCCAATCCAAAAATCTGGTTGCTCAAGCAAAATTGACCAATAAAAACTATCCATTTGCCCAATTCTTCTTCTTAATAGATCAGAATCCTTTCCTTCAATCGCTTTCTGAATTTCTTTTTTATGTATAGGAAATTTTTGTTTATCATCAGGGGTTCCATGTTCATCACTTATATCCTCAGCTTTTTTAATTATTTCATTGGCCCTATCAATCAACGATGGCCATTCCAGAGCTTCTTCTGCATAATCCAAAATCGTTTTAAAATCCAGAACTCTGTTTGTCACCTCTAGTCTTGATTCAGAATTATATTCTCCAGAGACAAGCAAGTTTTCTATTTCTAAAATCATATTTTCAGAGACAATCTGGTTCAGTATTTCGGAAGCTCTTGTATCAGACTCTTTTGCTGCCTTTTCATTTAATTCCTCGAATTTTTGCTTATCCTCTGAGAATTCTGACTTTAGTTTAGGAATCTCACCTGGTTCGATTATAAGATATTTCTCAACTTCATACTCTTCGTCAATTATAGGAACATAAGCTTTTACTGTCACTAGGCGAGAAGTATCCATTACTAAGGTAATTTCTATTTCACTATTAGCTGGAATAGTTCTAGGAATTTTATCTGATTGTATGATTAATTCTCCTACACGCCTGTTGTGGTGAGCTTTGAGTTTGTTTTCTCCTTCAACGATTGGAATAACCAGGTCATCGCCTGGCTGACCTTTACGAATTTCGTTTACATTTATATGAATACTTTTGTTCTTTGACGGTAGAGGAGCTCCTTTAACTAATAAAAAGTCTGTTTCTTTATTTGCCATTTCAATACCGAGTGAATGACTTAGCGGAGCTGCTACGGAACTCATCCCCATTGTGTATGTCAATCTTTCTGGCACTGTTTTTTGTCTAACACCAGTTTTATCAAAAAGCTCAATCAGAAATTCATTTTTCTTGCCTTTTTCCGCCCATAATTGACTTATAAATCCTCCTTCAGGATTTAATGCTACTTTACCACTTCTCCATTCGGGCCTAACTGTCTTGTTAATAAATTCAACAGTATAACCATCAAAACTCACAGGCTTGTCAGTGACAACTCTTCCACCAATAGGAGGCTCTGAATCCGGTCCTACTGGCTCATACTCCAATTCTAAGAGAAATTCATCTTTTTGTACCTCAGTATCAGGGTTAAAGGGTATGCGTTGTGTGCTTGCAAATATTGCTGCACCTTTTGCCACCACTGTAATAGGATAAATACTTGATTCAAGAGGTATGCCTAAGCCTTCATTAGGATCAAGGAGCATTTCACGTAAGTACGGTATTAAGGATGTACCTCCCACCATAATCATTTTTTCAATATTTGATGTTCCCAGTCTTTTTTCGAGTAGTACTTTTTTGCAAATATTGATTGATCGAATGATATACGGATTTGCTAATTTTTCAAAATCGCTCCTGAGTAACTCATAGGTGAATTCAACTGCTTCTCCTTTTTCATTTTTGAATAAATTATCAATATATATTTCCACCGAATCATCAAGTGACAATCTGATTTTAGCCTTTTCAGCCTCAGATTTTAATTTTGCAAAAGCACCTTTGTAAGTCTCATTATTTCTTTTGAAATTCTTCAGGTTGTGTTCTTTGACTACGGCCGGCACTAATAAACTATCTACTATTTCCCAATCAATTTTCTTACCGCCTAACCCATTATCTCCACCATGATTCACAACTTCTATCTGACCATCTTGTAATTGGATAACTGATGCATCAAAAGTTCCTCCCCCAAAATCATAAACCATCCAGAATTTCTTTGTTGTTTCACTTTGAAATCCATAGGCCATAGCCGCAGCAATTGGTTCCTGTAACAGTGGATGATATGTAAAGCCCGCTAATTCTGCTGCTTCGTTAGTAGCCTGACATTGTGGTAATTCAAAAGCTGCCGGTACTGTTATTACGACTGAAGTTACTTCTTCACCCAACTGTCGTCTTACATCTTCTTTAAGTGATTTCAAAACTTCAGCTGAAAATTCCTTCGGACTCATTTTTTTCTTGCTTCTCTCAAAAGTGAACAAATTTTCGGTACCCATTTGAAGTTTAAACTCGCTAAATGCGTTTCCAGGATCATTTTCAAGTTGATCTTTTGCTCTTCGACCAACATGAATTCTACCTCTTGAATCCATCCATATGGCAGATGGAGTGAATTCAAATCCTTCATTGTTTTTAAATACTTCTGTATCGACACCATTTATCTTGGCAATTGTACTATTAGTAGTGCCAAGGTCAATTCCAAAATCAATCGTTAGGCTTTTCATGTTATATTTATTTTAATAGTTAATTCCTTTGATCTTCTTTAATAAATGTTGAGACAATAACCTCACCCATTAAAATCCGATCACCTTTAAGATATATAGATGGTTTAATTGTTTCAAGAACATATTCTTGATCAATATTTGGTGTTGGTTGATAGGCTAAGACTTTGAGCGATAGACCTGCATCAAATTGTTGTCCATCATGATCTTGTATTTCAATACCTTCTTTTTCAAGAGTCAACAAAATAGATTCAAGGTGACGATAAGTCCTATTCATTTCATCAAATGGTTGCCCAGTCTCGACATCAATCATTTTTTTCTTCAGACGCCAGGCACCAACAGAAACCTCTGCCAAGAATTCCTTATTAGCTTCTTTTTCTATAAGAGGAACATTAGATAGTGGGGCTGTTTTTGTATGGTTCTTGATTAATTCTTCCAGTTGTTTTAATGCTTCTAAAGGCATTTTTAATGGTAATATCCTAAATTCTTTAGGATATTTTAATTGATTAATCATTTTAAGCCTATTATTCATTGTTATTTAATTTTTAATTTGTATTAGGTTCTTCTCCAAATTTCCAACCTTCTTTTTTAAGTTCCTTAACTTGAGGAAATTGATTAGAGGTTCCTCTACTTTTCGTTTTTCTTGCTTTGCTCCCAATAATAATACTTACACCAATCCCAATTCCTCCAATAATAAATCCAAACACATATGATAAAGAAAGATTACCAAATGATAAAAAAAGATTACCAAAATATATACCAGCTGCAATGCTTGCTATCACACCTACTACGACTATAGTATCTTGCTTATTATGTTCCTTATTACATTTTTCGCATCTAGGAATTTTTACGATTAAATGTCTCCATGTTATTTTATCATAATTTCTTCTTACATCTCCATACATGGGCTTTTCTAATACTGCACTTTCATCTGCTTTATTTTGTTTACAGAAAAAACAAGTGTTATATAAGCTATCATACTCAATATTTCTTTTAAAAATTTCATAGTTATTCTCCAATCTGTTTTTGGCAGATTCTCCAATCACTATTGTTCGGAGTTCTTCAAAAAATGGAAGTACACCTTTCCAGTCATCAGTTTCATTGGCATACGAGATTGCCATAGAAATGCCAGCAAGAGCAACTTCATCATGAGCACCTTCCTTGATTGTGCTCTCAGGTGGCAATAATAAGTCAATCGTATCAAGTATTTCACTTGTATTTTCAAGCAACTTCTTACACGCAGCTAATTCACTTTCTTTATCGGGATATATTTCATCAGAATATGATTTGCAAATTATTTTGATTCGATTTCTGAGGGGATTTGTTACATGTTTTAAAGCAGCTGAGACAACCTCTTTGCCAAAGCCAGCACCATTCATAAGATTTATTTGTCTTGAAGCCTCAGATTTATTACCAGCTCCTGCTGCTTTAAGTGCCAAGGATGCGTTTATTTGTAAAATTGCATAGGGCAATGATTCTCTTAATCTTCTCACAAATCCGGTTGTAAGCCTAGGGTCATCCATTTGCCTGACTCTAGCAGTTAATCTGCTCCAAAACCCCTCATGTTCTTTTAAAAGCTTCCATCTTTTAAAAGTATCTTTCCAATACTTATCTCTACTGGAAATTTCTTCCTTTTTTAAAGATTGGCCATTAAGCTCAATATCCAAGACCAGTAAATGTGAAAGTACTGCGAGGTTATGTGCAAATGACGGCCAAATTGACCCCCTAAGGTCGGCTGAAACTGACCCCCCAAGGTCGTTTTAAACTGACCACCCTTAGTCGGATGAAAGTGACCACCTAAAGTCGGATCAAAC
>JABMQZ010000173.1 GCA_013202965.1 Bacteroidota bacterium
ATACCCCTCTGTCCCGCAAAAGCGCACATCTCCCCTGAAAGTCAGGGGAGCTTATTAGGAAACCTCGCGGCAAGCCACGAGGAATCATTTGATTAAAAATTGGAAGGTTTATAAATATATTTTCAAAAATGACATTCGAGACAGACAAATTGATTTTCAGGCCGGGGGATGTAGATCTAAAATATTCTCCATTCAGAAAGGATCTTGATGCAGAAACCTTTGTGCTTGGCGCTTTTAATCCGGGATTCACAAGATTGCCAAATGAAAATCTTTTGATCATGGTACGGGTGGCCGAAGCTTTGAAGGAGCCTGTTATTGGAAAGAATATTCATGCTATCGCATGGAGCCCTGAAGGGTATCGCCTGGAAGCATATCCGCTGAATGAAGTGATCAGGGATGATCCGAGAAAATTCACGCTAAAACAATATCTGCCAACTACCGTAATGGGACTCACATCTCTTTCCTGGTTATTGCCTGTTGAATTATCTGCAGATGGTTTGCAGGTGGTTAAAATACATTACGATAAGATTATTTCGCCCGATCGTAGCAGCCAGGAATACGGGATAGAGGATACCAGGATTTCTTTCATCGAGGGCAAGTATTACATGACATGTTGCACAGTGAGTTCCGAAAGACATGCTACCTCACTTTTTACCAGTACTGACGGTTTAAATTATTCATTTTCCGGTATTATCCTCGACCATCAGAACAAAGACATGCTGATCTTTGAAGGAAAGATTAATGACAAATATTATGCGTTTACGCGTCCTTTGGGTGCACTGTATTTTGATCCGGCCAAGGAATCAGAATACCTGGCAGGTCCGTCAATTAACCTTGCTTCCTCCCCTGATCTGTATCACTGGAAGCCTAGCGATTTTCCGTTTATACGTTCAAAAAAAGGTACAGGCTTCACAAACCGTATTGGCGGGGGTACTCCTCCAATTCTCACTCCAAAGGGATGGCTGGCCTTATTCCATGGTGTAGAAGCTAAAGAAAAAGTTGGGATATACCGAACCTACTGGGCATTATTGGATGAAGACAATCCTCACAATATCCTGAAAATCGAAGATAAAAAACCTCTCCTGGAATCAAAACCTGAATTAACGGAGGATATCAAAGACCAGATCTATTTGAATGATGTTGTTTTTACGACCGGGATTGTTGATGCCGGGAATCATTATATTATTGCCTCCGGCGAGTTGGATCTGGCATGCAGGATCACGCACATACCCAAATCATATTTTGGGCTTTAATGATTTAATCTTAAATTTGATATTTTATTGATTGATATGGGCAATGTTAGGCTGAAAAATATAGCAAAGACTTACGATGGCAAGGTAGATGTTATCAGTGATGCCAGCTTCGAGATCAGGGATGGTGAATTCGTCGTTCTTGTAGGCCCCTCAGGCTGCGGGAAAAGCACTCTTCTGCGAATGATCGCCGGACTGGAAGATATCACCAGGGGCGATCTTTATATTGATGATAAACGTGTAAATGACCTGCCACCAAAAGACAGGAACATCGCCATGGTTTTTCAGAACTATGCGCTTTACCCCCACATGACTGCATACCAGAATATGGCATTTGGGCTTAAACTTAAAAAGGTGCGTAAATCAGAGATAGAGGAACGTGTCAACAAGGCGGCAGACATCCTGGAAATAAAAGAATTACTCCAGAGGAAGCCAAAAGCAATGTCGGGGGGCCAGAGACAAAGAATTGCAATCGGCAGGGCTATCGTCAGGAACCCGAAGGTATTTCTCTTTGATGAACCACTTAGTAACCTTGATGCTAAACTAAGGGTCCAGATGCGTGTGGAGTTGCAAAAATTGCACCGGCGCCTGAAGACTACTATGGTTTATGTTACCCACGATCAGACCGAAGCCATGACATTAGGCGACCGGATCGTCGTACTGAAGGACGGGGACATTATGCAGATAGGCACCCCCATGGAATTATACAATGAGCCGGATAATATGTTTGTTGCAGGATTTATCGGCTCCCCTCCTATTAATTTCATTGAAGGAGACCTTAAGAATACAGGCGGTTTGGTTTTTGTAAACGAAAAATTGAATTTAAGGATTGACATTTCTCAAATTGCAAACAAGGGAATAAGCAAATATGCAAATAAGAGGATCGCAATGGGTATCAGGCCGGAAAATATTTCTGAAAGTCCGTCAAATGAAAATAATTTTCAGAAATGTTCTATCATGATAAGTGCTATCGAACAGATGGGAAATGAGATGCTTATTTATACACAACTTGATGATAAGCAACTCACAGCAAGACTTTTACCGGATATAAGCATAAGGGCTGGAGATATGATGGATATTTATCTTGATGTCAGCAGGATGTATTTTTTTGACATAGACACCAAAGAAGTGATTATTTAAAGTAAAACACCTCTTCTGGCATGCAAAACGAAGGCAAAGTCACATACATGACCACGCCCTGAAGACGTGGATTCCCGGATCTAATTAAAGAGCGTTATTTCCCCAATAAAATATTAACTGCCTTTTCAGCATCTGCGATGGCTTCTTCAGGTGTTTTCCTGTGATAGATTACACAAGCCTCATATTCCTGAGAGATAATATCAAGCACCTCTACTATCAATTCATGGTTGTCGACACCCTTAATATATTCAACCTGTTTGGCAAAAATCCGGGACATGGGGTGGGTCTTCAGAAAATCCTCAAAAAAAGGATCTTCAGAAAGTGATTTCCTCCTGGGAAATTGTCCGGTGATCTCCATTAATTTCAGGTCTCCTTCCCTGCTGATCATGGTTTTGATGAACTCCCACGAAGCCTGTGGATCTTTGCAGGTGCTGAATAGTACAAGATTTTTGGGATTACCATATGTATATACCGGTCCTTCATGATCATCAGGGACAGGTATATGATAGAAACTATATTCAATATGGTCAGGCTTGAATTTTTCAAGGTACCTGATCTGCCACGGGCCTGTAAATTGTGTAAAGATCTTTTCCATCAGGAAGACGTCTTGGGTTCCTGACATTCGCTGCCTGGTGAAATAATTACTATCATACAATTGTTGGAGGAAGCTGAAAACTCCGATAGCATATTCATTATTGAATACAGCTCTGTTATTCTCTATCAATTTCCCCCCATCAGATGCTGCAAGGTACATAGGATAAAAATTAAATAAGCGCTGGTACCAGATCACCATAACAGTAGTATAACCTATCCATTGATCCACATATCCATCCCCATCCTTATCCTTTTTAATCTCTTTGGCAGCTTCAAGGTATTTAGAATAGGTCGAAGGTAATCCATCAATCTGAAGATTATCTATAACCTTAGTATTATAGAGGGTCATGATTGGGTTTACTTTCCATGGAATTTGATAAATATGGCCATCAGCAGAAGTGTTCTCTTTGATCACTTCATCTGAGCATCTTTCTCTCATAAAATCCCAAAAGCCATCCAGTGTATCAAATGGAATAAGTACACCGGCCTTTGCATACATTTCAACACTCCCCTCCCACATATTGGCATAGATATCAGGTGTTGTCTTGCCAACCACAGCAGCAAGGATGATCTCCTCGCTCGATTGCCCTTCCGGTACCGGTTGGTGACGGATGGGATGAGCGGGATGCTCTCTGTTCCACTTATCAATCAGTTGTCTTGTAAAAGTGATCTCCTGGGCATTATTGGAAGACCAGAACAACAACTCTTTGTCGCTACCGGATCTTTTGCAAGAAATAAAGGCAAGCACAAACAGAAGAAGAAAAATCGGAATATTTGACTTATTCTTCATAATGTGAAAAAAAAAGGCTGCCATAAAATCAAATAATAATTCAGACAGCCTTTTTATTTAGGATTCTAATCTAATTATTCAACAACATTGGCTACTTCCCAGGTATAAATTTGATTTACCTGTGTGCCTGTAAGAACGATGTTATACATTTTTAGGTCATCAAGAGAGCCTTTCAGGTATCCCAGCCATTCCTTCCATTCATAGGGATCGTCTGGAATATCTGTATAGACACTTGTTGGAAGCGCCTGGCCGATGCACACGTCAACAAGGGGATTTGGATCAACCGGTGTGCCTGTCGGGAAGTCATCCCATAACATAGCTTCAACTCCATTAATATAAAATACAATTTCACCGCTTTGGTAAGTCATAGCAACATGAGTCCATACACCATTTTCAAGGATACCGGTGTTGGCATCCTTATCAATCCATGCATTTTCCCCTGAGCCGTCATCTTTCAAAATCTTACGGGTAAAGAAAGGTTTGTTGGCATCCTGAACCTGGAACTTCCAGCAATTCCAGATGTCATTGGAGAGAAAATAGCTATGTGCCCATGTTTCATAAAGATTGATCCAGGTCACAATTGTAAGTTCCGGAGGATTTAATGAAGGATCCTGAGGGATTACAATATTTCCGCCACCTTCAAACCTATAGGCGTAATCAGCATTGCCTAAACGGTCTGCGACAGAAATCACTGATCCGGCTCCCCAATTTACATGACCGACCTCCAGAGTTCCATCATGGCCATTACCGCTTGCATCAGTTGCATCGCCATTAAACATCCAGTTTGCGATAAGGTTTTCAGGAGCAATCTCAGTGATCTTTTTAGACTCAAAGGTATCCATTGCAGCCTGGAGGTTTACAACTGCGGCATCAACAGATGATTGAAGACCAGCTGTGTTACGAACATTCGTAGCCAGATCAATCGCAGTCTGAAGATCAGCTTTTGAACCAGCTTCATATTCCCCAATTGCCGTTCCTTCTGTTGCACCGTCATGCAAATCCTGGGCTTCTGTAATCCTGGCATCAAGGGTAGTAAAATTGACTGGTGGTGGTGGATCATCATCCTTTTTACAACTCGTGAGGATCATACCTGCCATCAATGGCACGATCAGAAACCATGTTAAGTACTTCATTTTTTTCATAGCCTTAAATTTTAA
>JABMQZ010000174.1 GCA_013202965.1 Bacteroidota bacterium
ATTAAGAAGTGGTGGATATCCCTTCGTCCGTTTTCTTTTCCGGCATCTGCCATGCCGGTTATATTCGGAACAGTACTGGCATATGTCTATGGAGGTGAAAGCATTAATGTATGGTATTTCCTGCTTGCATTTTTTGCCATGGTGATCCTGCATGCCGGTGCCAATATACTTAACGACGTTATTGATTTTAAAAAGGGATTAGACAAAGTTCCTGCACCGGTGAGTGGAGGAGTCGTACGCAGGCTGATCTCCATCCGGGAAGCTAAAATTGCCAGCATACTGTTTCTAAGTATCGGTACCATCATGGGTATCATCCTGGCATTCCTGACAGGCCCGATGCTGCTGCTGATTGGTGTGCCCGGTCTGATCATAGGGATCTTTTACACTCTTGGTGGCAGGTTTGCACTTAAATATCATGCCCTTGGTGACCTTGCAGTGTTTTTGAACTTCGGTATCCTCGGATCTTTAGGGGCCTGGTATGTACAGACAGCAAGCCTTTCCTGGGTTCCTGTACTGTGGGCCATCCCGATGTCAACCCTGGTCATTGCTATTTTGCATGCCAACAATTGGCGGGATATCAAAACGGACAGGGAGGGACATATCTATACTATCGCATCTCTTCTTGGTGATAAAGCTTCACTTCGTTATTATGGCTACCTGATTTTTGGACCGTTTTTTATGGTTCTGGGCCTGATCATTATTCCTTACTTTGCATTTCCTGAGCTCGCCTTTATGCCATTCACTTTTGGTGTCGTGATCCTTTCACTCCCAATGGCACTTAAGCTATGGCAAAAAGCCCTGAACCGTAAAGAGCCTAAAAATCCTATTGATTTTGTTGCTCTTGATGGCGCAACGGCTCAGTTCAACCTCGCATTTGGTTTTTTATGTTCCCTTGCTCTGGTTCTCGATGCTGTAATCAGCTACTGGATATGACATTGGAAGAAATTAAGAATCACAAAAAGGGTAATCAACTATGGTGGATTACCCTTTTTGCTTTCGGCCTGTTTACGCTCATGTTCTTTTTTAAAAAGGCCGGAAGTTTTGATTTCTGGTATTGGATGAGCAGCAACCTGCTGATACTCCTTACGCTCACATTCATCGCTGACAAAAGCAATGCAAGAGAGATCAGCAAGGATTTCAGGCTAATGCCATATCGCAAAGCCCTTATGGGTATCCTGTTTGCAATGATCCTGTTTATCATCTTTTATCTTGGAAATATTCTGATACGGCAGATAGTCGAAGGGGCAGCTGAGGGCATTCAAAAGGTATATTCTTTCAAACAGGAAGCTTCACCAGTGCGTATTGGCATCCTGATGCTGTTGATCATAGGTCCGGGAGAGGAATTATTCTGGAGAGGCTACCTGCAGAGAAGGCTGAGTATACGATTTGGGAAAGCTGCAGGCTTCCTGCTGGCAACTATGTTGTACACGGCTGTTCATATAGCTACCGGCAATATAGTGCTTGTTCTGGCAGCCTTTATCTGTGGTCTTTTCTGGGGATGGCTTTATATGAAATACAAGAGCATGATCATCAATGTCGTCAGCCATACGGTTTGGGACATCGGCGTTTTCTTAATACTCCCCTTTAATATTTAATTCTGATTTCTGATTTCTGGTATCTGATCTCTGATTTTAAAAGCTAAACTGAACCATCCCATTAAACCTGTTCGCATTTCCGCTCTCGCCCCCATCATTCCTTCTTTGTCCCCAGAGGTATTCAATGGCAAGGTTCATGCCTGGAAAAACGTTCCAGAAGAGGTTAATGGAGGCATATTGGCCCAGGCGATAATTTTGCTGTGGGTATATATGGCCTGAATGGACTTTCGTGAAGCCATAAACCAGGGTTGAATTGAGTTTTGTGCACCAATAATGCTGATACCCGAAATAAAATCCGCCAACCCTTACAGCTTTCATATTTCTCCACTTATATTTATCATCGTCAGGGATGGCATCCAGTCCGACCCCGTAAACATCCTGGACATATTTTGCCATTCCTTTGCCGATCACCCCCTGGAACATGAAGTTATCCTTTTTTGTCAGCTTAAAAAGGCCACTGATGGCAATACCACCCCCGAATACGGTTTTTTGATCGTTCCTGATGCTGTCAGCATAAGCCATGGTCCTGAATACTCCGCCTGCCTGAAGGTGCCCGCGCTCATCCTGAAACCTGAAAACCAGTATCACATCCGGGACATACTGATAGGAGGGCGAAAGGCCTTGACTATAGGTC
>JABMQZ010000175.1 GCA_013202965.1 Bacteroidota bacterium
GATGATGAAAGCTGTGAGGATACACCCTATACTTTGGCGGGAACTGCAACAAATCAGGCATCGGTGCTCTGGACCACATCCGGTGACGGGACTTTTGATAATACAGCCATACTGAATGCCACCTATACACCGGGGAGTGGAGATGTCAGTTCAGGATCAGTAACACTCACCCTGACAGCGTATGCTGTTTCACCATGTGGTGAGCATGCTGTCGATGATATGGTATTGAGTATACAGGAATTGCCAACAGCAGATGCCGGTGCAGATGATGATATATGTGAAAACAACACCTATACGCTTTCAGGCTCTGCAACAAACCAGCTATCAGTACTGTGGACAACTGCAGGTGATGGAACATTTGATGATCCTGCCATACTGTCACCCACTTATACGCCAGGTGCCGGCGACATCAGTAATGGCTCGGTGACATTAAGCCTGACGGCTGATGCCATTGCTCCATGTAGTACGGGTTTCACTGACAACATGGACCTTGGGATCCAGGGACTGCCGACTGCAAATGCCGGCTCTGATGCTGAGATTTGCGAAGGGGAAGACTACACACTTTCAGGCGGAGCTACGAACCAGGAATCGGTCCTGTGGTCAACAGCAGGAGATGGTGTTTTTGACGATGCCACACTCTTAGGGGCAAGCTATACTCCCGGCTCCGGTGATATCAGCAATGGCGGTGTGGTGCTTTCGCTCACATCCTACGCTATTTCACCTTGCAGCACCAGCGCAACAGATGATATGATGCTCACCATCATCCCCTTACCGGGAAAACCCAGTACACCCGAAGGGCCAACGGAAGTTGACATCCATTTTACGCCAACATCAGAATATGAAACACAAAGTACAGGTGCCGATTCTTACTTATGGACGCTTTACCCTGTTACTGCCGGCAATATCGCCGGGAACATTACCACTGCCATTGTTACCTGGAATGCCAGCTTTCATGGTTTTGCCTATGTTAAAGTCTTTGCCATGAATAATTGTGGTGCCACGGTATCCGATTCCCTGGAGATATTCGTTTATAATAGCGTTGGGGTACAGGAAAGCTACGGTGATAAGTTGAATGTACAAATCATCCCAAACCCGAACAGGGGCTCATTCAAGATAAGCATGCAGGCTTTGAATAATAATATGCATTTGACACTATATGGCAGTGACGGAAGTTTGATCGAAAATCATAGCTTGCACAATGAGGAGGATATTGAGATGGATTTTAATCTGACTGACATGCCGAAAGGGATGTATTTCCTGAGACTATACAACGAGCGTGTGAGCCGGATTGAAAAAATAATTATTCAATAATTCAGGGCAATTTCGCTGGGGGCCCGAACTCAGGCTTCGACAAGAATTCCTCATCGCGCAGGGTTTTGATGAAAGCGATCAGGTCTGCCTTTTCGGATGGTATTAGCTGTGTCCCACCGTTGGCGATATGATGCATGAGCGGATTGATATACGGTGACCAGAGCAGTCCATGCGAATAAAAATCGATGACTTCCTCAAGCGTGGCAAAACGGCCATCATGCATATAGGGACCGGTAAGTTCAATATTCCTGAGTGTGGTTGGCTTATAAGCACCCAGATCCATCGGGTCCCCCGTGAGGGCATACCTGTCGTCGGTACCCGGAAATACAGTATCCTTCCCATTGTTATAGAAGAGATTCGTAGTAAACAACGGATTCCCGAATCCTCCATGGCAATGAAAACAGTCGGCCCCCTCTTCCGTGGTAAAAAGTACAAATCCGCTCAATTCTGAAGATGTCAGCTGCTCCTCCCCTCTCATGTAACGATCGAATTTTGCATTGGATGAAATCAAGGTGCGTACAAACTGTGCCACAGCCATGCCAATCCTTTTCATGGTGACTTCTTCTGATCCGAATGCTTTTTTGAACATTTCCGGGTAGCCGGGAATGGAGGCAATCAATGCTTTGGTTCTGTTGGTATCCCCGTTCATCTCATGTGGAGCCACCACACCCATCCATACCAGGTCTTCGATATTCCTGAAGGATGAATTGGGATTATCATTGGATATTTTACCATTCCAGAGGTATCCATTCATATTCCATACCAGGTTGATCATGGGCAGCATCAAATGGGGAGTGGGAATACCTGTAAGTCCATGTGTAAAGCCATTTTCATACACCGGGTGGTCGATCCCGCACTCAAAAGCATTTTGTTGCAAATGGCAGGTGGCGCAGCTCATCAATGAATCGGGGTGTGTACGGCCTGACATACGACCATCGTAAAACAGCAAACGGCCCAGTTCGATGCCCTCAACCGTCATGGGATTATCCTCCGGAATGTTCATCTTCTGCGGAAAACCAAATGGTGCTTCTATCACATAAGGCGTAGGCTGATACCCGGGAACCGGCACAGGATCATCTTTCTTTGTGCAGCCAGCCAGCAGCAGTGAGAAAATCAGTGGGTAGTATTTTAATTTAGGCTTCAAAATTCCAAAATCCAAATAACAAATTCCAAAATAATTTAAAATTTAAAACTCACTGCGTCCGCCGTAGCGAAGCGAAGGAGGAACACTCAAAACTCCAAAGACATCATGTCCATTCTCACAAGCCAGCTTCATCGCCTCCTGCTTTTGCATGATATCGCCTCCCCAATCGTTATGATCGTAGGTATGCGGATTATTAAACCATTTCTCTACTTTCATGACCAGGTTAATTACAGTTTCTTGATCTTTATTTATGGTGAATCCCGATGCCGGGACTTCAATTTCAAAATAGTTCTGGATAAAGCCGGTAATCTCACCGGATTGCGAATCATAGATCTGTCCTATGCCGAGATGAAAATCATATGGCCGTTCAAACTGATTCGTATCCAGCCATTTTCCGTTCAGTTTCATGTAATGGTATCCTCCGCCAAGGTACTGTGGCCAGAACATCAGGGATTCCGGATGATCGACGAACATCAGCGACTGGTTTTTTTCTTCACTGATCCCGAAGGTAAAAGTGATCCTTTCAAAATCTCCTGTACCGATCTCATCCAGAACTTTCCATTCATGTGTGGATGGAATATCAGTATCCACGTAGTGGATGTCTTTCCAGGCCATGATCATGTATGAGGAAGCATCGGGTCTGTGAAGGGTCACATCTGAGATAAAATACTGGATTTCGTTTACCATGTATTGATTTCCTGCCTCATTCACATATTTCCTAATATCAAAATCCAAAGGCGCCCCATCACAATAATGATAAAACTTAAAGGTGATCTTTCCCGTGTCAGGCTCAGGAACAGGATCTTCACTCTTATTGCATCCCGCAAGAGGCATAATGAACAGAATGATGAGCAAATATGCCAGAGTTTTTATAAGTTTCATATCAATTATTAGACAAAGATTGCTTCATAAGGTTGCACCAAAATTCCAAGTTCCTTGTTCGTTGCTCGTTGCTCGTTGTTCGTTGCTCTCTATTCAAACGGCACCGTGCCTGATACTGTCACATAATTCACCGTATCATACTTGCTAGATCCTTGTTTATACACTTTCCCGTCGATCAGGATCTGAACATTTATAGCCGAGCTGATATCCTTGTATATCGCAGAAAGAAAAACAATATCCCCTTCTTCTGCCACAAAAGAATAGGTCCACCGGTCTTCAATACTGACGATTTCAACCTTTTCCTTTATGAGCGTTCCATCAGCTGTCCGGTAATTTACATCAAAACCTGAGATGGATTTGCTAACGATATAGCTTATTTGTTTTTCGCTTGTCTTCTGGCAGGAGATCAGCAAAAGCAAGAATGGCAGAACATAAATTATACGAGTCTTTTTCATCATCCTAAATATTAAAAAACAGATTTATATAAAAGGTTCTTCCAGGCTCGTACAGATTGCCTTTTCCCCCTATGATCCTTCTGTTCAAATGCTCATAATAAGCTTTATCAAGAATATTGGAGACACCGCCCGTCACCTTCAGGTATGGGTTAAACTCGTATGACAGATTGAAGTTCAGCAACATAAATCCAGGTGTTTTATCCTCATCATAGGCTTGTGAGATATCATTTTGTGTAGAGACCATCCTGAGATTCACATTGGGTATGAATTTACCGTCAAAAAACCTGTAAAAGAATTCTACTGTTCCTTCCAGCGGTGGGATCTCAGGCAGCGGGTCATTTTTTACCGTTTCCTTTCCTGTGACCTGGCCATTTTCAATAATATATTTTGTAACTTCAGGGTTCACACCCTTTGTACAAGCCGCATAGGCTCCCACACCCCATTTTTTGCTTTCCGGCGAGCGGTAGGTAATTTCAAATCCACGCAGGGAGACGTACGCTTCATTATAGAAACGCTTCACCCCGTATACGCCTTTGGTCTGGGGCTTGGCCACTGTTTCAGGAATCAGTTCGGCGCAAATGTAATCCGTAACATAAGAGAAGAAAAAGCCTCCCGTAAGTGTTCCTGCATGATCAAATTTCAATGTAGCGGATAAATCGACTTCATTGTTAGCTTCAGGCTTCAGCTGAGGATTGCCCAGGTAGTCATAGTTATCATAACC
>JABMQZ010000176.1 GCA_013202965.1 Bacteroidota bacterium
CCAACACCCACTGCGTCCGCCGTAGTCTCGAGTCCTCGGGACGAAGGAGGAACACCCAACACCCTCTGTTATTTCATCATCTCCGCATAATACTTATAAAAATACGGTATCGTCTCAATGCCATTAAAGAACTGCTCCAACGGATAGTTCTCATTTGGGGAATGAATGGCATCTGACTCCAGTCCGAAGCCCATCAATATGGATTTGATCCCGAGTATTTCTTCGAAAGTAGAGATAATCGGAATGCTTCCACCACTGCGTACCGGAACCGGTTTCCTGTCATATACCGCAGTATAGGCTTTATCAGCTGCCTTGTAGGCTGTCATGTCGGTAGGGGAGACGTAGCCCTGTCCACCGTGGAGTGCTGTAACCTTTACTTTTACACCGGCAGGTGCAATGGCTGTAAAATGTTTCTCAAAGAGCGCAGCGATCTTAAGGTGGTCCTGATGGGGTACCAGCCTCATAGAGATCTTGGCATATGCTTTGGAAGCAATCACCGTCTTGGCGCCTTCTCCGGTATAACCGCCCCAGATACCGTTTACATCCAGTGCCGGACGAATGCCGGTACGTTCGCTGGTGCTGTATCCTTTTTCGCCCCAAACCACATCTATGTCAAGTGCTTTTTTGTATGCGTCAAGATCGAAGGGTGCCTTGGCCATTTCTGCCCTTTCCGCATCGCTGATGGTCTCCACATCATCATAGAATCCAGGGATGGTGATTACGTTATCGTCATTGCTCAGGGAGGCGATCATTTTTGTGAGTACGTTGATGGGGTTGGCAACGGCACCGCCGAAAAGTCCCGAGTGCAGGTCTTTGTTGGGGCCGGTCACTTCCACTTCCATATATGCAAGGCCACGCAGGCCGGTGGTGATAGAAGGAATATCGGGGGCGATCATGCCGGTATCGGAAACCAGGATGATGTCTGCTTGCAGCAGCTCCTTATTTTCTTCACAGAACTTTCTGAGGCTGGGAGACCCAATCTCTTCTTCTCCCTCGATCATGAATTTGACATTGCAGGGAAGGGTATTGGTATTTACCATCAGCTCAAAAGCCTTGGCATGCATGAAGGCCTGGCCTTTGTCGTCGTCGGCACCGCGGGCCCAGATCTTTCCGTCGCGTATCACCGGCTCAAAAGGTTCGCTTTTCCAGAGTTCTATGGGGTCGACAGGCATCACATCATAGTGGCCGTAGACCAGCACTGTGGGTGCTGAAGGATCAATGAGTTTCTCTCCGTAAACAACCGGGTTGCCTTCGGTGCTCATGATCTCTGCCTTATCGGCACCGGCTTTCAGGATCGCATCCTTCCAGTATTCCGCTGCCTTCTGCATATCGTCCTTATGTTCCGATTCCGAACTGATGGAAGGAATCCTGATCAAGCCAAAAAGCTCATCAAGGAACCTGTCCTTGTTTTCTTCAATGTACTTCTTTACGTGTTCCATAATATGTGTTTGCTTAAATTAAAATCTAACAATTTCGTGTGTATTCTTTATATTAGTTTAGAGTTTTCCCTTTGAAAGTTACTGGCTGCTGGTTACTGGTTTCTGGCTGCTGGTTTCTGGTTTCTGGTTTCTGGTTTCTGATTTCTGGTAGCTGGTTTCTGGTAGCTGGCAAGCAGCAAGCAGCAAAAATAACAATATCTGATGAATTAAGTATTAACGCATACCGAAATTCAATATTTTTGCACATTAATAAAAAAATTATATCACGATGAAAAAGATCAGGGTAGCTATAAACGGCTTTGGACGTATCGGAAGGATCACCTACCGGGCGATGCTGGAGCATGAGAACATGGAACTGATTGCGGTCAATGATCTGAGCTGTCCTGCCACCCTGGGGCATCTGTTCAAATATGATTCCATTCACGGAGGTTTTAAAGGTGAAGTTTCCTGGGGAGATGATCATCTTGAGATCAAGGGGCATAAGATTAAAGTTTGTAAGGAAGAGGATCCCGGCAAGTTACCCTGGAAGGAACTTGAAATAGATGTAGTCATTGAATCAACGGGTTTATTTGTGAAAAGGGAAGAAGCCATCCGTCATGTAACGGAATCAGGTGCGCGCAAGGTGATCATCTCAGCGCCTGCCAAAGGTGAAAGCGATGGCGTGCCTTATATTGTACTTGGAGTAAACGACGAGCTGATCAACAGGGATGATGTGATCATTTCCAACTCCTCCTGCACCACCAACAATGTGGCACCCCTCATCATGATCCTTGATAAATTATGGGGGATAGAAAAGGGCTTTATCACCACGGTGCATTCCTATACCCGCGACCAGAACCTCTTGGATGCTCCACACAAGGATCTGCGAAGGGCCAGGGCCGCGGCCTGTTCCATTGTCCCTACTACCACAGGGGCCGCGAAGGCGGCCACCCGTATTTTTCCCCACCTGGAAAACAATTTGGGGGGTGCCGGCATCCGTGTTCCCGTTCCCGATGGCTCCCTGACAGACCTCACCTGCATCCTCGCCAAGCCAAGCAGTGTTGAGGAGATCAATGCTGCGTTCAAAGAAGCTGCCGACACTCAGCTGAAAGGTATCCTGGAATACACTGAGGACCCTATCGTCTCTGTGGATGTGATCGGAAACACACACTCCGCCATCTTCGACGCCGGCCTCACTGCGGTCCTTGGCGATAAAAATAAATTTGTAAAGGTTGTGGCCTGGTATGATAATGAAACTGGATATGCAAACCGCCTGGTGGAGTTGATAGAAAAGTTTGTCTGAAAGGTCGATGGAGCCGGATACCGGAAACCCTTGACTTCGTTCACCGTACATTGATTGTTGATTGTTTGCTTCTTCAGACTTAATTAATTGCATAAAATTTTATTGAAAATGCACATAAAAAAACCTATCATCGGAATCCTGGCCTTTTTGATCGTATTGCTTACCATGCCACTCGGGCATGCGGCCATGATCATCATGGAGAAATCATTTGGCCGTGAATATATATATCATGCGGCCATAATTTTAGGTATAATAGGTTTTATTCTGGTCGTTTGGGGTACGCTCATCAACAAAGAAACAAAATCCACTTTTCTGGGCCTCTTTGGCGGTTTATTTATCTGGACCGGCTGGATTGAATTTGCCTATGTATACTATGCCAACAGGTATGGAGTAGAACCGCTCATGCTAAACGGTGAAATTGTTACCAAGCCGGAATATTTAATTATGCCATCCTCCATTGGTTTCTGGGTGATACTGATCATGTTCTACTTATTTGGTTCAAAATCGGGCTGTAGATTTTTTAACTGGCTTCAGAAAAAACTAAAAATTCGTAACACTGTAAAGCTGAAACCGGCAGTGCATAATTTTGCAATGACTACAATGATGGAGTTGATTGCACTGCTGTGGACTTTTTACCTGGTATTACTTTTTGTTTATGACAGCAATTTCCTGGGCGATCGTCATCCTGTAACTTATATCGTTGCTTTTGGTTCATTGCTTTGGTCATTGTATTTGTTTATAAAGCTCATCAAAATATCAAAAGTGGCTTTTGCTATCAGGTATGCAATACCCACAGTAATTATTTTCTGGAATTTTGTAGAAATCCTTGGCCGATGGGATTTTTTCAAAGAAATTTGGATAGAACCCGGAAAATATTGGCTTGAGATGTTATTGATTTTCATCGTTTTTGCAGTCCTTCTTGTGATTGGTTTTTTTGGGAAAAGAAAAAGCAAAATTCACATGTAAGATCAGGCCTGGCTGACTTAATTAACACGATATCTCGTTTCATAAAGCTTGTTGCTGTAGCGCATTTGAACCATGAACTTTTCAACTCAATCCAAATACATAGAATTACTTAAAAGAAGCCTGATCGATTATGGCAACATTGGGTCAACAGAATTCTTTCCTTTAGAATTGATTCCTTCAACATGGAAAACACAATTATTAAAACCAATAAATAAAATACTGAGAAGAAGAAACTTTGAATTGGTTAAAATCAAGCATGTCGGAGCTGAAAATAGAATCAATGGTTACGACTGGCCGGCAAAGGCCAAAACCATGGTCGGTTTAATTAGATTAAACAATGTCGAAAATTGTGTTAACTCAATATTGGAAAATAATGTTGAAGGAGACTTTGTTGAAACAGGTGTGTGGAGAGGAGGCGTAATTATACTGATGGCTGCCCTTCTTGAAGAAAATAAATGTGTTGACAGGAAAATATGGGCGTTTGATTCATTCCAGGGATTACCCAAACCCAATCCAACAAAATATCCAAACGATAAAGGAAATAAACTTTACAAGATAAATCTTCTGTCAGCTTCAATGGAAGAAGTAATAAATAATTTTAATGAATATAACATCAGCACTGAAAGAGTCATATTCAGGAAAGGTTGGTTTAAAGACACGCTTCCGGAACATGAAATAGAAAAGATTTCATTATTAAGATTAGATGGAGACTATTACGAATCAACAATGTTATCACTGGAGCATCTTTATCCAAAAGTAACCAAAGGCGGTTATATAATTATTGACGACTATAATGCCTTCGTATATTGTAAAAAGGCAGTTGATGACTACCGGAAAAAAATGAGTATTGATGAACCCATCATTAAAATTGACCGCGAAGCCATATATTGGCGAAAAAATAAGTCCCCAAGTCTCTGATTCCCTGATTCCCTGATTCTCTGACTCTCTGACTCTCTGACTCTCTGACCCCCTGACCCCCTGACCCCCTGACTCTCCAAGTCATCCACTCACCTGCTATCAGGCACTGGAACCCCATTATATCTATTCAATCTAAATATTTCGTACTTTTGAAAATCAAAAACAATAAAGTTTCCCAGGGCACATACCGGCGGAGCCTTACCAACATGACAAAAGCTAACATTTAAAAATATTGCAATTATGGTTTCTCCCTTATTTAGCCACCTGCTGATACCATTTATTATTGCCATGTTCCTGGCAATAACCATGGGAGGCAGTGGAACAGCACCTGCTTTTTCAGCAGCATACGGCGCAAATGTCATTCGGAAAAGTTTGATTCCCGGCTTATTTGGCATTATGGTATTCCTGGGTGCAATTATAGCCGGTAAAGGAACGGCAACAACCGTGGGTAAGGGATTACTGAATCCTGAAATGATGTCGTTTACAGTGGTCTCAATCATTTTGTTTTCTGTTGCCATATCTTTATTGATAGCCAACCTGGCAGGGATACCACAATCAACAAGCCAGGCGACCGTGCTCTCCATTGTGGCTCCGGCCATTTACTTTCACGAATTAAATACTGATCTTTTATTTTTTGAATTAATCCCCACCTGGTTTATTCTGCCGATCATATCATTTATACTCAGCTTTCTGGCCGGAAAATATATTTATCGACCTATGCGAAAAAAGGGATTTGAAATGATGTCGAGATCGAAGAACATGAATGCGAAACCCATCGTTAACGGACTTATTGTATTTATGTCGCTGTATGTGGCGTTTTCGATAGGGGCAAACAATGTAGCCAATGCCGCCGGCCCCATTGCTTCAATGACGGCCAATGAACTTAATATTTCCATTGATGAAAATTTTATATTGATCATGATATTGTCAACCTTGATCGTTGCACCAAGTTTTGGCATAGGCAGTTCGATCTTCGGGCATAAGATTGTAAAAAATACGGGCAAGGAAATTGTTTTGTTTGGCAAGTTTGAGGCAGTGATCATTGCTTTTGTCTCCGCCAGTCTGCTGCTGCTGGCATCATTAACAAAAGGGATCCCATCTTCACTGGTTCAGTTGAATGTAGCTGCAATCCTGGGAATTGGCGTTGCCAAATTGGGGCCCAAAAATATCTTCAGAAAAACGGAGGTCAGAAAGTTTTTCCTGATGTGGGTTTTTGCACCGATGATCGCATTTGGAATGTCATTATTGTTGATATATATCGCAGATATTTATGGCTTCATACAGCAATAACACCCTCGTCCCTCACACCCCATACCGGCGAAGCTCCAGCCTCTCCCCGTCAAACACCGCATAAGTGAAATTCGTGATCCAGTCACCAAGGAGGATGAGTTCTGTTTGCTCGTTGAGCTTAATTTGCGTAGGCAGATGGCGATGGCCGAAGATGAAGTAATCTATATCGGGCTGTGACTTTAGCGTTTCCTTAGCATATTTATACAGCATCTCATCTTCAATGCCCTTGCTGGTTTCTTTCTTTCCTTCTTTGGCTACATTGGACAGCCTGCTCTTTCCCGAAAAATACAGGGCCATCCTGGCACCCAGGTCGGGATGCAGCCAGCGGAACAGCCACTGACAAAAACAGCATTCAAAAACTTTCTTCAGGAACTTGTAGCCATGGTCTCCCGGGCCAAGGCCATCGCCATGGGCCAGGTAGAACTTCTTCCCCGAAAAATCCATGACCACGGGCTTCCTCTGAAGGCTGATGCCGAGTTCCTTCTCAAAATAATCAAAGGCCCAGATGTCATGGTTGCCGCTGAACAAGCTCACCGGTATTCCTGCATCTGTGATCTCTGCCAGCTTGCCGAAAAGCCTGGCAAAACCTTTTGGGATCACCGTCTTGTATTCAAACCAGAAATCAAAAATATCTCCCATCAGGAAAATATGGGCGGCATCATCTTTCACCTCATCCAGCCACTTTACAAATAATTTCTCACGCTCCAGGCTACGGGCATGGTCAGGAATGCCGAAATGAAAATCGGATGCAAAGTAGATGTTCTTTTTGTTTGCTGCAGCTTGCTCTTCCAAAGGGTATTTTTTTACAATAATATGAAAAAGTGCTTAATAATCGGGTTTCTGATTGTATAAATCAATGATGTTTTCCTGGAGTTTGCTGAAATCCCTGCTGTGCTTAAAAATACGCCCTCTTGTGTCGATCAGGAAAAAGGTGGGAAGCTGCATTTTAAGATTGAATAGTTTCTGTACCGGTGAACCGGCGCCTTTCAGGTCAGTTACGTGGATGCCAGGCAGGGAGTCGAGTTCGATGGCTGCCTTCCAGATATTGGGATCCTTGTCGAAGGAAATGGCAAGCACTTCAAGCCCATATGGGTGATATGCTTCGTAGGCTTTACTGATGAACGGATTGGTCTGGCGTGATTTGGCATCGGCCGCGGCCCAGAAATAGATAAGAATATTCTTCCCATTAAGATCCTGAGGGCCGATCTTCGCACCACTCGTGGAAGGGAGCTGGAATTCAGGTACGAGCCTGCCGGAGCTAAGACGCATTTTAGCCTCCTGTTCGTAATCCCTGGCAGCACGTATATTCTCCACCTGACTGTGAAATTCCAGCACATAATTGTTTTCCGGAAAACGTTCTGTCAGCGCTTCATCAACAATCTCATAATAATTAAAATCATCATGCTGGTGGAAGAGCGCAAACTCCTTGAAGAAACCATTAAGCACAATGATGGAAGCAATGGAAGAAGGATGTGTTGTCACATACTGCCGTGCATATGCTTTATGGCCTTCATGCAGTTCAATGAATGTATTGTTGAGCATGTTCCTGATCGCAAGAAAATCGGGATGGTCCTGGCTGTTATGAAAAACATTTGACAATGAATCTACAGTGTAATGATCCCGGTTCAGGCGCTCCAGGTAATCCACCAGGAGCATGCATTCCTCAGGGCCTTGTATACGGTATGGCCAGGCTTTGTCATTCGTTTCGGTGATGGTTACTGTGTCTCCGGCCTTTACGACCACCATCAGCGGAAATATTTCTGCTGTGGTGAGCCGGAAAACCGAATAATCGGCGGCATTTACTTTAAAAGAAAATGTTTTGTCGGTGGAAAGATCGGCAGAGTCCAGTATTTTGACATTATTCGAAGTAACTTTACTCAATATCAGTTCTCCATCATATCCGGGGAACTCCCCTTTGATTAAGGCTTTGTTGCTTTCCGGTTTTTCCGGACTGCAAGAAGTGAAAAGCAAGATGGCGAGCATGCTTGCGATAAACGGTCTAAATAAATTTTTCATCATATGCTTCTGTCTTTGATTCAGGTTCATGATCACCCCAGGTGATAATAATTAACGCTTCAGCTTGTAGAAATTGTATTTTCTTTGCGATTGCAAAATTATAATATTTAGCCGAAGTGAGCAACAGCTCCTTTTGAATTGAAATAATGTTTAATTTCATCATCGAAAAATCAGCATTGATGAGAACATATGCCCATATCCTTCTTTTGCTTGCCATGGGTTTGATGCTTTCATCAGCACATGCTCAGCGGATTCTTATGCTTGAAAAGCCCGGGAAGTTTAAAAATTACAAATATTTCATTGGTAGTAATATTGTCCTCAAGACAATACCGTCCGGGGAAAAGCATGACGGAACCATCCGTGTCATCACCGACACCAGCATTGTTATTAATTTCGATAATGAAATCATGCTGTCTGATATTGAGATGATCATGCGGCCACGCTGGGGTTTGAGGCTTTTGTCGAAGATCACCAGGATTGCCGGGCCCGGGTATTTTATACTGGATGTTGTGAATAATTCAATTACAGGCCATCCCACGATCGTGAATAAAAATACTGCCATGATCAGTGCCGGCCTTGTTGGCTTCAGCTACCTGATCGTACCAATGCATAATAAAAGAATGAAGGCTGGAAATCCCTGGAGAATTAAGGTCTTGAATATGTCGATGGATGAGGAACCTCCTAATCCGTTTCTTCAATAAATCTTTTGATAATACTGGTCATTTTTGGTTCAGCGATGCTGGCGGCATCAATGACATCATCGTGGGTGATTTCTACGATCTTGCCTTCAACACCAAGGTCGGAGATCACTGAAAAAGCGAGGCAGGGAATATCCGCCTGCCGGGCTGCGATCACTTCAGGTACCGTTGACATTCCCACTGCATCGGCGCCAATGAGCCTGACATACTTATATTCTGCAGGGGTTTCAAAAGTCGGGCCGGTTACAGCTGCATAAACCCCGATCCTGTATTTGATGCCAAGACTCTCTGCAATTACTTCTGTTTTTTTAATGAGTGATTTGTCGTAAGGTTCGCTCATGTCAGGGAAGCGGGGGCCAAGCTCTTTTTCGTTCGGGCCTATCAATGGATTGCTACCCATCAGGTTAATATGGTCTTCAATCAGCATAATGTCACCAACCTGGAAATTGGGATTTAATCCGCCACTTGCATTGGACAGTATCAGTATTTTAATTCCCAGGGCCTGGAATATCCTGATGGGGAACGTTACCTCTTGCATGCTATAGCCTTCATAAAAATGAAATCTGCCCTGCAGGGCTACAACATTCTTTCCATTGACCTTTCCAAAGATCAAATTTCCGCGATGGCCGGCAACTGTTGAAAGCGGGAAATTTGGAATTTCATCGTAAGGGATGGTGTGTGAGATGTCAATTTCCTTAACGAGTCCTCCCAGCCCTGTTCCAAGGATGATTCCGAATTCGGGTGTAAAGGATATTTTTTGTTTAAGAAAGTTTGTGGTTTCCTGTATTCTTTTCAACATATTCGCGAATTTGGTCGTCAAAGATAATATTATCTCCATTATGGAACTTGACCTTTATCGGAATATAAAATATTGGAATATTTTGGATTACTTCCCTGAGAGCTGATTTGTTAAGGCGCATGGCATCTTTTTCTGTAGTAAAAATAGCCTTGTTCTTTGTGAACATATTGTCGAAATTATTTTTGATCTTTTTCAAATCTCTCTCGGTGTAGGTATGATGGTCCTTGAAATCAATGACATGAAGTTCATAGCACATTGATATGAGCTGTTCCTGTAAAGGGTATGAGTTTGCTATACCTGAAAATAATAAAATGCTGTTATATCTGTCTTTAAGAAGTTTCCTGTGTTTTTCAAGCAGGGGAACGGGCTTTTCATAGCTTATGCAGGAAAACAAAAGCTGCTGGTGTATTTTAGGCCTGATCAGGCCTGTCAGGCGCCTGCGTGTGATAGGAGACAGTACGGAGGGGGTTTTGGTAACAATAATGATATCTGCCCTGCACGCAGCTGACCTGAACTCTCTTAGGCTTCCTGCAGGAATAGGAAAATCCTTGATGTACAACTTGTGAAAATCAGTTAGCACAATGGAAATTCCAGGTTTTACATAGCGGTGCTGAAAAGCATCATCCAGCAGGATGACGTCCAGATCAGCAAATGTTGACTTGAGTTGTTTTATTCCCTGCCTCCTTCTTTCATGGACCGCAACCTCAATGTTATCGAACTTGGTTTTGTATTGCAGGGGTTCGTCTCCGATCTCTTCAAGTGTAGAATCCTTATTGGCCAGAACAAATCCTCTGGTTTTTCGTTTATAGCCCCTGCTAAGAGTGGCTACGTACTTGTCTTCACTGAGCAGCCGGATCATATATTCTACCAGAGGCGTTTTTCCGGTACCCCCATATGATAAGTTTCCAACCGAAATAACCGGAATGGAAAATGATTCGGATGGCAGGATCTGCCACTTAAAAAGTTTTCCTCTTATGAGCATTATCAACCCATATAGCCATGCGAAAGGAAGCAGGAAAAAGCGCAATACAACCATTGTGAAAATGTACGAAATATTATAAATATTCGGTTTTTATTAATACTATATTAACTCAATTATTGAGGATCTTATACGTATATTGCTCAAAGTTAAACGTATATTGCTAAATTAACAAATAATTAAGATGTTAAAATAAGTGTATTCCTTATTCTTATGCGGAAATTCCTTATGTTGATGAAAATATCCTAATTTTGATAACAGAGAAAATGTATTGTTATGAAGCTAAATGAACTCACCGACTATCTTGAAAAAATTGCGCCACTCTCACTGCAGGAGTCGTATGATAATGCAGGTTTGCTTGTTGGTGACCCGGAGCAGGAAGCAGGCAAAGCTTTGATCTGTCTGGATGTTACAATGGGTGTACTGGAGGAAGCATTGGAAGGTGGCTTTGATCTGATTATTTCACATCATCCTTTGATTTTTAACGGCATTAAGCAATTATGTGCTGGAAATGAAACGGAAAAGATCATCATTGCTGCCATAAAAAATGAAATAGCTATTTATGCCATGCACACCAATCTGGATAATATTGCAAGCGGTGTTAATGCCATGCTGTGTGAAAAACTGGGGATCAGAAATGCCAGGATACTACAGCCAATGAGTGGAAAACTGAACAAACTGGTAACTTTTTGTCCTGCTGATCATGCACAAGGGCTTCGTGATGCCTTGTTTGCTGCCGGAGCAGGCCATATTGGGAATTACGACAGCTGCACTTTTAATGTGGAGGGTTATGGTACCTTCAGGGCGGGGGAGGATGCAGCCCCTTATGTTGGTAAGAAAGGAAAGTTGCACACTGAGAAAGAAACAAGGATAGAACTTATCTTTCCGGCATATTTGCAACAAGATTTAATTCAGGCTCTGACTGATCATCATCCTTATGAAGAAGTGGCCTATGATATCTATCCCCTGGGAAATGATTTTCAGCAGGCAGGATCAGGAATGATCGGGACACTTGAAGAGGCTGTTGATGAACAGACATTCCTGAGAACTTTAAAGGAGATCCTTGGAACGGGCGTAATCAGACATTCTGCATTAACAGGCAGGAAGGTGAGCAAAGTTGCCGTTTGCGGCGGCACAGGAAGCTTCCTTATCGCTAAGGCCATGGCAGCGGGTGCTGATGTATTTGTTACCGGGGATGTTAAATACCATCAGTTTTTCGAGGCAGAAGGAAGAATGATCATTGCCGATGCCGGACATTTTGAAACGGAACAATATACAAAAGAGCTTATTTATCGTATTCTTAATGAAAAATTTCCTACCTTTGCGCACCGAATTTCGCAATGCAATACCAATGCGGTTCACTATTTGTAGAACTTAAACCCATTGTTAAAGAAATGGCAAAAACAACGAAGAAAGAATCTACCCCTGCAGCCAAGAAGCCTGCAGCCAAGCCTGCAGCCAAGAAGCCTGCAGCCAAGCCTGCAGCCAAGAAACCTGCAGTAAAGAAAGTTGCAGCCAGGAAGCCTGCAGCCAAGAA
>JABMQZ010000177.1 GCA_013202965.1 Bacteroidota bacterium
CAGGTTTTCTGGGTAGCCATATCGTGAAGGAACTCCTTGACCCTGATTCTCCGCTCGTCTTTTCAGAACTGAGGGTGTTTGACCTGAAAGAGTACCAGTTTGATGAAAAAGTGACATTTATAAAAGGAGATACCAGGGATTATGATGCGCTAAAAGAAGCCTGCAGGGGAGTGGATGTCGTAATACATTCTGCGGCAGTCGTTGATTGGGGAACACACCCGGAACAATATGTTTATGAGGTGAATGTTGGCGGGACAGAAAATGTTATCAGGGCCTGCCGGGAAAACGGGATAGACAACCTGGTCTTTACCAGTTCTCTCGATGCATTGTTTAGCGGAAAGCCATTAAGGGATATTGACGACAGCCAGCCTTATCCTGAGAAATTTCACAATATGTATAGCCGCTCTAAGGTTGAAGGCGAGAAGCTTGTTAAGGCGGCCCACGATGCCCGGCTGAAGACCTGTATGCTCAGGCCTTCGGATATTTACGGCCCTGCTGATCCCTATCATATGAATGCCCTGATCGGGATGGCTAAAACAGGTTTTTATGTTCGTCTCGGCAATGGAAAGTCGAAAGCCCAGCATGTGTTCGTGGGGAACATGGCCTTTGCCCATGTGCTGGCTGCCCATGCCTTGATAAGTGGAAACGAAAAGCTTCGCGGACAGGCCTATCTCATCACCGATGCACCGGGAATCAATTTCTTTAAGTTCTTTGACCAGATCGTGATCAGGGCAGGCTATAAGTTCTGGCCTAAAAACCTTTGGATTCCACGGGGAGTGGCTTATCCGATGGGCGTGATATCGGAGTTTATAGCCTTGCTGGTGAGACCGTTCAAAACATTCAATCCCGGCTTAAGCCGCTTTGCAGTGAAATATACCTGCACCGACTTCACCTTTAACTCAAAGAGGGCAGAAGAGCACTTTGGGTTTAAGCCGAAGTATTCGGAGGAAGAAGCGATTGAGATTACGGCGGAGTATTATAGGAAGTAGGCTGTGGGCTGTGAAAAATGACCAAAAATTTAAAACTTAAAACTCAAAACTATAACAACCCAGGAAATACCGCTTTCCTTTCCTTCGGATAGTCTTCAAAATGACTCTTGTACCATTTATGATGATCAAGTGCACGGGGTACAAGATTAGCAAAGGTCCAGGCGGCAAAGGCGAGTGCAGGCATATTCCACACCATAATGGCATACCCGCACCATTCAATGATCTCTGAGAAATGATTCGGGCAGGAAATATACCTGAACAGCCCTCCGTAAGGGATCTTGTAGCCGTTGCCACTGGTTTTTCTGAGCCAGATGAGCATATTGTCGGAACGGATATTAAATCCAATGCCTACGCAAAACATGATAAGACCAGTAATGAATTGTGGGCTCGTCAGCCATTCAGCTGTGTACCCATCTGCAAAGTACCCCCAATAGTATCCGAGGAAAAAGCCATTGATGGAATTGAAAATTATGGCCATCCCTACGATCACCACCGGCATCTTCTTCCCCCTGGTCCTGAGCCTGAAAGGAAAGATCATCACCCTGTTGATATAATGGATCAGAAAGGGCAGAAATAATATCCAGATGACCCTCCGGCTGCTCCCTTCACCACTCAGGAAAATGATAAAAGGCAATAAAAGTGCCGGAAGCTCCATGAGCAACCACCCTATGCGGTTGCTGATCATCGGCCCCCAGTTGGTTTTGCTGTGCCGGCCATAGGGAGCAGTAACAAATAGCAAAAGGATCATGGTCAGCAGTCCGATAATGATCCATCCCCAGATAAGCTGGTTAAATAAGCTTTGGTCCATACAATTGATCTTCCATGTAAACGAGCTTGCAAATTACGAAAAAGTACTTGAAGTACTTGAAGTTATTACTTTCCGTTAGCCGGTTAACCGTTAACTACCTCATCCTGGTATCTGGTATCCGGTACCTTGAACCTGATATAAGAATGTTAGAATAATGCTCTATTCGCTAGCGGATTATTCCTACATTTGCCTTCTCAATTTGCACCAACCAATCTACCTAATTCGATGAAGCAAAAGTTCAATCCGGAGGAAAACTACAATAAATCCAGGGAACAAATCGGATATATTTCCAGAAAAGATGCCACCCAGGCTGATTACGACCGCATCGGATTTATGTCGGGACTGGAAGTGCATCAGCAGCTGAAGACAAAGGAAAAACTCTTTTGCCATTGCCCCGCAGGTGTGTATAATAAACACGAAGATTATGATGCGGAGCTGATCAGACATATGCGCCCTACCCTCAGTGAGCTGGGTGAATACGACGGAACCGCCCTGATGGAGTTCAGAACCCGTAAGGAGATCATCTACAGGATCAACAACAATTCCGCATGTACTTACGATGTGGACGACACCCCGCCATTTCCTATGGATCAGGAGGCATTGGATATCTCTATCAAGATCTCTCTGCTGTCGAAACTGAATATCGTGGGGGAGGTACATGTTACAAGAAAACAATATCTCGATGGCAGCATCCCGACAGGCTTTCAAAGAACAGCTATTATCGGGGTGGAAGGCGAGCTGACCCTCAAGCACAAAAAGATCAGGCTGATCCAGCTGAGCATCGAAGAAGACGCCTGTCGCGAGATCTCTGATGTGGGCCATGTACGCACCTACCAGACCGACCGACTCGGCATGCCACTCATAGAAACCGTGACCTATCCCGATTGCGTGAACCCGGAGGAAGTCCGTGAGACCTGCGATTATATCCGTTTCCTGAACAGGAGCACGGGCAAGGTGAGGACAGGCATAGGTGCCGGCCGGCAGGATGTGAACGTAAGCTGTAGAGGCGGAACCCGCGTGGAGATCAAAGGGGTGGCCCACACGAAATGGATCCCGGAACTGACACATATCGAATCGTTCAGGCAATGGGCCTTGCTGCATGTGAAAGAACTCCTGAATGAACGCTTTCAGGATCCTTCTTCCTGGAAGATGCAATCAAAAAAACTGAGCATCCACAACTACAAATTCAGCTATGCTCCACTGAAAGAAGCCAAAGAGCAACAGTATCATATCGTGGGGGTAAACCTGCCGGGATTTCATGGGATCTTATCGCATTTTACCCAGCCGGGGAAAATGTTTGCCGACGAGATCACAGACCGCCTGAAGGTGATCGCCTGTCTTGAAAAGCCGAACATGACCCATAGCGAGGCTTTCGAAAATCAAATCTCTGCCACCGACTGGAATAAGATCAAAAAACTTTTAAAAGCCGCGGAGGAAGATGCTCAATTGGTTTTCTGGGGCCCGGAAGATGATATCAAAACTGCCCTGGAGACGATCGAAGAAAGATGCCGCATGGCCTTTGAGGTCGTGCCCAACGAAACCCGGAAATCATTTGAGGACGGAACAACGATCTTTGAACGGGTGCTGCCGGGTGCCGACAGGATGTATCCCGATACCGATACCCCTCCAAAACCACTTTCGAATGAAAAAATCGAAGAACTCAGTAAAAATCTTCCTACGGATATCATTGTACGCTATCGCCAGCTCAAAAAGTGGAACATCCCGGAAGACACCTTTACTTACATCTTCAGCAAGAACTACTTCCTGCTGATTGAAAAGATCATCAAAGAGCTGAAGCTGGAACCTTCCATGATAGGCACTTTCTTCGGCCACCGCCTCAAATTCGTTGAAGGACATTATACCCCTGCAGAAGCTTTTGATTATGAACTGATCTATTCCATGTTCAAATACCTGCTTGATGAGGGGCTTGATACGGAGCTGGCAAATTATATGCTCCCGGTGATCTATGAGCACCCAAAAATGGATTTCGATTCCGTCCTTACCGTAATAAATTTCAAAAAGGTATCGGTGGAAGAGATCATTGCAAGGATCCCGTTCCTGCGCGATAAGTTCAAGGAGATCCGCCACTCCGACAAAAAGAAAGATGAATGCGACTGGATCATGGGTGAACTCCGCAGGATCGCCCGCGGCAATACAAGCATGAAAGCCTTGTATACAAATGTCAATGGAAAATAATTAAGAAATTTCAGCATAAAAATCAGGATCATGAGTAATGATTTTTTTCAAGGTTATAAGGGAGATGCACTGGAAGTGCTTAAAAAGTTCAATACCCGTGTATGGGGACAGGCAGTGGTGGAAACCACACGCGGTACTTTTACGGGCACGGTATTGCCCAGGGCAGAGAACGACGACGACCAGCATATCGTATTGAAGATCCCGACAGGCTATAATGTCGGCGTAGATATCAGTACCATCACCTCCATGAAGGAAACAGGATATAAGAAGGCGAATTATAAGATCCCCGAAAAGCAATTTCCTGTGACCCCCGGCCTGCCCAGTGTAAAACTTTTTGGAACAGGAGGGACCATTGCCTCCCGCCTCGACTACCGTACCGGGGCCGTGATTCCGGCTTTCTCTCCCGGAGAACTTTATGGTGCCGTACCTGAGCTTGCCGATATCTGTAACCTCGATACCGAAAAGGTCTTCGCCGTGTTCAGCGAGAACATGGGCCCCATGCAATATAAAAAGCTTGCTGTGGCCATTGGGAAAGAGATCGAGAACGGCATCGATGGCATCGTGATCGGACACGGAACCGATACCCTGCATCATACGGGAGCGGCACTTACCTTTATGGTACAGAATTCGCCGGTGCCGATCGTGCTTGTGGGTTCACAACGATCGTCGGACAGGCCCAGCTCCGATGCGGCCCTCAACCTCATGCATGCCATGAGAGCGGCAGGACATTCCGATATCGCAGAGGTCATGGTGTGTATGTTCGGCCCCACCTCCGATGAATACGGACTGCTGCATAAAGGGACCCGGGTGCGGAAGATGCATTCATCTTATCGTTCCACCTTCAGAACCATAGGCGATACACCGCTGGCGAGGATCAACCGCAAGGAGATCATGCCCATACATAAGGAATACAAACACCGCCGTAAAGACCGCAATGTGACCATACTGCCTTATTTTAGTGATGAGGTGACCATGATGTATTATTATCCGGGCATGAAACCCGATATAATGGATGCACTGGTGGATGCCGGCTATAAGGGAATCATTATCGTGGGTACCGGCCTGGGTCATGTAAACAAAGAATTGTATCCGGCCATAGAAAGAGCCCACGCCAAGGGAGTGCATATGTTTATGACCCTGCAGACCATCTGGGGATATGTGCATATGTTTGTGTATGATACCGGCCGCGACATGATGGCCAAAGGCATCATTCCTACAGGCAACATGCTGCCCGAAGTAGCCTGGGTAAAGCTCAGCTGGATCCTCGGCCAGACCGAAGACCCCGAAGAAGTGAAAAGAATGATGCTCACCCCCATCAATGATGAAATCACCCCCAGGGAACCCTATAACGGTTACTTAGTATATCAGGGTGGGGTGCCGGAGGTAGATGATTTTGTCAGGAAAGTTCATAAATAAGTGACTTTAGCTCACTCTAGTGACTTTAGCTCACTCTAGTCACTTTAGCTCACTTTAGCTCACTTGTTAATATAAAACCCCATGCGCATCTATTCACTAATCCTCTTCTTATTTGCAGTAACGCATCTCGCCAGCCAGGACACCCTCCGCGTGATGCATTACAATACCTTGTACTACGGTTATCATCCCGGGTTTTGCAATATAACCAACAACAATCCTGACCTGAAAGATGCATATTTGCGGACCATTTTGGAATATGTGAAGCCTGATATTTTCACGGTGAATGAGATATCCGCAGCCACCACTTTTCATGATCATGTGTTGAATGAGGTGATGAACCAGACAAGCTATGCTTTGTATGAGATGTCGGCAAGCCCGAACCTGGCGGGATCAAATATCGTGAACATGCTGTATTACAATGCCGAGAAGCTGGTTTTGCAATCACAGGAAGTGGCACAGGACTCAATCAGGGATATTGATGTTTACAGATTGTATTCCCTGAATGAAGGCTTATCGGAAGGGGATACGGTTTTCATTCATTGCATTGTGGCTCACCTGAAGGCTGGTGATAATAGTACAGATAGAAGCAAGCGGGAGGTGATGGTACATAATACGCTGAATTATCTTGAAACATATGGCAAGCCAGGGAATTATTTGTTTATGGGGGATTTTAATTTTTATAAATCCTCTGAGGCAGGATTCCAACTGATGATCAACAACAACGACCCCGTTTTCAGGTTTTACGATCCGGTAAATGAGATTGGCAACTGGCATATCAACTGGGAATACAGTCATGTACATACGCAGTCGACACACACCATCCTCGGAGGCTGTCCTTCCGGTGGCGGCATGGACGACCGTTTTGATTTTATAATGATCAATCAAAACCTTTATGATCAGTCAGACAGGGCTTTTTATCTGGAAGATTCCTATTGGGCACTGGGGCAGGATGGCATGCGCCTGGACGGATCTTTGCTCGACCCACCCAACACCAGTCTTCCGGCCTATATGCTGGATGCCCTTTATGGCATGTCGGATCACCTGCCCGTGATCATGGACCTGGTGGTGGAAGAATGGATTGGGATTACAGAGACCTTTGCAGAGCCACAGCTATACGTTACATATAATAATCCGGTTACAGATCAGCTGAGGGTGAAAGTCAGAACAGACACACCTGGCCCGGCGGAGGTGATCATGGTTTCTGTCGGTGGTAATATAGTTTTTCACGAAAGCATTTTACTGAAGCGCAGCAACGACATTTCAATACCACTTGACATTGTCAGTGCGGGGATGTATTTCCTCAATATTAAGCAGGAAACGAGTTCCTATACAGGAAAGGTGGTTGTATTACATTAGACCGTGTACTTGTCAGACTGGGGGTTGATATCAGATATCAGAAATCAGAAATCAGAAATCAGAAGTCAGAATTGTCTTTAACCACGAAGGGCCGAAGGTCTTGGTGCAATTTGGACGTAGTGATTGTGTGGGATTTGAGGTTTCAGGAGTGTTGAATTATGCACCTCACCCCCTGTCCCCCTCTCCTAAAGGAGATGGGGAAAATTGAGGAATGCCGAGTGTCGAATTCAGGATGTGGTGAATAGAAAAGAGAAATTCTTCACTAGGCATTAGGCACTCGGAACTCGGCACTCGAGATTTTTCGCAAAATTTTTATAATTTTGCAAAAAATCGAGTAGCTCTCCGTAGCTCAGCTGGCAGAGCAGCTGACTCTTAATCAGCGGGTCGTAGGTTCGAGC
>JABMQZ010000178.1 GCA_013202965.1 Bacteroidota bacterium
AATCATAGGCTCACCCCAACATCCCTCATCTTTCTTCTGCAAGCAAAGCTATAATCGGTTTTTGTGTTTATCATTAAGCTTAGCAGATAAAAGACGGTCATCCCGATCCCGAGTACTCGGGAGAGGGACCCCCTGGCTCTATGCACCCAGCCCACAAATAACTTTGCCCTCTTTCTGCACCATGCCGGCAGGCGGGACTTTAATGATGCGCATATGTCCTTTTTTGCAATACGGGCACAGGTAAACATTAAAGCCTGTCAAACGCTCAAACCGCTGCTGAACCGTTTCCTTGTTCCGGTCTTGTTTGGTTTTCCTATACATAGCGGTTTGCTTACAAAAGCGGTTGCTCAATATTCCGTAATACCTGATCTTTACAAAACTTTTAGGCAGAATATGCAGGCTAAAGCGTCGTAGGAATTCAATACCGCTTAAGCTTGTCAGTTGGGTATTCCGGAGCATATTGACCCCCTGTTTATTTTGCAAACAGGTTTAGGCACTCTTAATACTCTAAATACTTTAAATACTTTTTTATTTTGATGGAGATCCCTCTCCCGAGTCCTCGGGACGGGATTAGTTCAACTAAATTATTTTATTTCGCTTTGCTTATAAAACAATAGTCTTACTAACTTTGCCCCATGATCTCCTTCCCCAATGCAAAGATCAACCTGGGACTTCACGTGACCCGAAAACGGGATGATGGTTTCCATGATATTGAAACTGTCTTTTATCCTGTTCCGCTTCGCGATGCCCTGGAAATTCATCCCTCCGGGGAAAGTAAATCTTCATTGCATTTATATGGTACACCAATTCCCGGTGGAGATGATAACCTGTGCAAGAAAGCATATGAGCTGATACAACTGGAATACGGCCTTCCAGCCGTAAATATGCATTTACTGAAGCAGATTCCGACAGCTGCCGGACTGGGAGGGGGATCGTCGGATGCAGCCCACACCTTGCTGATGCTGAATGAACTGTTTAATTTGAAGATCACCCCCGCTGAATTGGAAAAGCTTGCTGCCCGCCTGGGGAGCGATTGTGCTTTTTTCATCCGGAACAAGCCAACATATGCACACGGAAGAGGCGAGTTGTTTGAAGCTGTTGATCTTGATCTTTCAGGAAAGCATATTGTGCTTGTCAAACCGGATATCCATATCAATACAGCTGAAGCTTATGGCTTGGTGAAGCCCAATGCAGAAAGGCCATCCCTCCGGGAAATCACTCAGCAAGCCTTAAGTGATTGGAAAGACTTTCTCATTAACGACTTCGAAAAGCCCATCTTTGAAAAGTATCCTGAGATTCGGGAAATAAAAGAGTTGCTTTATCAGATGGGAGCCCTTTACGCTTCCATGAGCGGCAGTGGCTCCGCTGTTTATGGGATATTCCAAACTCCCCCTTCTATAAAAAAAATGGACTTTAATGGATATTTTATTTGGTCGGCGACTTTTTAAGAGGATGAACGGATTCTGCATATGGAATAGGCCTGTTCTCAGTCCATAGTTTCCTGGGACACAATGGTGGCATTGAAGGTTATACTTCTGTCATGCTTCACTCCCTCGAAAAGGATGCTACTATAATCATTCTGTATAATTGTAAGCTTTCTGCACACAGGCCTGATAACCTCTTCCTGGAATTCCTTCACGTATTATACCCGGAAGAATACTAATTAAGAGGTAATGGCACCAGGCACTCGGAACCAGGAACTCTTGTCACTTCTGTGCTGTTTTCAACAACAGCAATCCGATTACGGCAAATACCATATTGGGTATCCAGGCAGCCAGGAATGGTGAGAGGTCGCCAAAAGTGGCAAAGACCACAGTAATCTGCATAAAGAGGATATAGGTAAAAGTGAAAAGTATGCCCAGGCCAAGGTGCATACCAATCCCACCACGCACTTTCCGGCTTGAAAGCGTTACCCCGATCAGGGTCAGGATGATCGTAGCAAATGGAGCGGCAATACGCTTGTGCTTCTCCACCTCATAGATGGTTACCTTTTCTGAACCCTTCAGTTTTTCTTCGTCAATGCGTTCACGCAATTCCCAGAAATTCATTTCTTCGAAATCTTCTTTTTTTATGTAGAGGTCGGAAGGTATTAGCTTGAAGGTAGTATCCAGCTTCTGGCCTTTTCTGATCGTTTCCCTGAGTGCACCGATTTCCCGGATGATATAGTTGTCAATTGACCACTGATTTTCTGTGCTGTCCCATCGTAAGCGATCAGCCATAAGTTTGTATGTCAGCTTGTTGCCTTCGAATTCTTCCAGGCTGAACTTGATCCCAACATTGGTGGAGCTGTTGAAATTCTCCAGGTAAACATAGGTTTGCGGACCTATCCTCAGGTGTATGTTCCGGTCTTTATCGAGATCCAGGTTTTCCATATACTTATCCTTGAATTCCCGTCTTTTAATATTGGTCTTGGGGATGAGGAAGTTTCCGAGATAGAACGACATTAGCGCCAGAATAATGGCGGAAATGAAATACGGCCGCAGGAAACGGTAATAGCTTACGCCGCCACTGAGCATGGCCACGATCTCCGTATTGGAAGCCAGCTTGGAAGTAAAAAAGATAACCGAGATAAAGGTGAAAAGATAGACGAAAAGGTTAATGAAATAAGGAACAAAGTTCAGGTAATAGGAAAAGATGATCTCACTCAGGGGAGCGTCTTTTTCGAGGAATTCATCTATATTTTCGGATATATCGAAAATGATCACAATAATGATCAGCAGGGAGATGGCATAAAAGAATGTGCCCAGGAATTTCTTAATGATATAGATGTCGAGAAGTTTCATAAACTGTTCCCTGCTATTATAATCTTGTCGTAAGCTTTTTGACCATGCTGTCTTTCCATGTGCTGAATGTTCCGGCTTCGATTTGTGCCCTGGCTTCATCCACCAGCCAGAGATAGAATGCAAGGTTATGCAGGCTTGCGATCATCCCGGCCAGGATCTCACCCGACTTGAACAGATGCCTCAGGTAGGCTTTGGTGTACTGTGTATCCACAAATGAGCTGCCCTCTTCATCGATCACCGAGAAATCATCCTTCCATTTATTGTTCAGCATATTCATAAATCCATTCCTGGTAAACAGCATGCCGTTCCTGGCGTTCCGTGTTGGCATTACACAATCGAACATGTCAACACCCAGGGCAATGCTCTCCAGAATGTTGGCCGGTGTCCCGACACCCATTAAATAACGTGGCTTGTCTTTGGGTAGTATGCTGCATACAAGCCCGCACATTTCATACATCATTTCATGTGGTTCCCCGACAGATAAACCTCCGATGGCATTTCCATCTGCCCCAAAACTACTGATCACTTCCGCAGATTCCTTGCGAAGATCCTTATAGGTGCTTCCCTGCACAATTGGGAATAATGACTGCTCATGCCCGTGTAAAGGCCTGGTATGTTTAAAGCTGTCCATACACCTTTTCAGCCAGCGATGCGTGATGTTCATGGAATTTCTGGCGTAATCATATTCGCAGGGATAGGGCGTACACTCATCGAAAGCCATCATAATGTCCGCCCCTATTATACGCTGTATTTCAATCACGTTTTCAGGGGTGAACTTATGCTTTGACCCGTCAATGTGCGACTGAAATGTAACTCCTTCTTCGTTCAGTTTCCGTATCCCGCTCAGGGAATAGACCTGGTATCCGCCACTGTCGGTAAGCAAAGGTTTATCCCAAGCCATAAAAGCATGCAATCCTCCTGCTTTTTGTATAATATCCATTCCCGGCCTCAGGTACAGGTGATAGGTATTTCCCAGGATGATCCGGGCTTTGACATCATCTCTTAGGTCACGTATATGAACGGCCTTTACGTTCGCTGATGTGCCTACGGGCATGAAAACAGGCGTTTCAACCTTTCCATGAGCCGTCTCAAAAATGCCTGTCCGGGCATCTGAGTTTTTGTCAGTGCTTTGAATTATAAACTTCATTCTGTTTATAAAAATTATTCAAAGATAAATTATAATTCAGGATTTTGGATACTTTAGCTCCAACTCACATGACAATGCAGATGCCCTATTTCCCCATAGAACCGTTTGAACAAGGACTCCTGCTTGTGTACAGCCTGGCATTTATTGTTCAAATGATCTATTTCTGGGTGTTTTACAGCCGGCTTGCATTTTATAAGAAGCGGGATGATAAAACAACGGATGAGCCCGTATCTGTGGTCATCTGTGCAAAAAACGAATATTATAAGTTGAAAATGAACCTGCCACTGATCCTTGAACAGGATCATCCATCTTTTGAAGTAGTGGTAGTGAATGATAATTCCCAGGATGATTCGCTTGAGTTGCTGGAAGATATGGCCCGTGAGCATTCAAATTTAAAGATTGTCAACCTGAGTCAGGACCTGAACTTTTTTCAGGGAAAGAAATTTCCGCTCTCCCTGGGTATCAAGTCTGCTTCAAACGATATTCTTTTGTTGACCGATGCTGACTGCCGGCCTTCTTCAAAAGACTGGATAAAAAATATGAGTGGAAAATTCAGGGGGGAGAAAGAAATTGTTCTGGGTTATGGAGGATATGAGCGGAAACGAAATCTGATCAATTATATCATCCGCTATGAGACCCTTTGGGTGGCTATACAATATCTTTCATTTTCTCTTGCCGGACGCACTTATATGGGTGTTGGAAGAAATATGCTTTACAGCAAGTCGCTGTTTTATAGGAACAAAGGCTTCTCATCTCATTATACCGTGGCATCGGGTGATGATGATCTGTTCATTAACAGCGTGGCAAACAGAAAAAATGTTGCCATAGAGATTGCGCATGGAAGCCATACGATATCTGCTCCAAAAACCAGCTTCAGTTCCTGGATTATTCAGAAAAGACGGCACCTGACAACCTGGAAGTATTATCGTGGGCGTTTCAAGAGGTTGTTGGGGCTTTGGTCAGTCAGCCAGATTATTTTCCTTGCCTTGTTTGTCATATTGCTGATATTGGGTTATAATATGGTTTATATTGCAGGATTATTTATTCTGCGATTTTTTAGTCATTTGATGATCACGAAAAAAAGTATGAATAAACTGAACGAAAAAGAATTATTATTAATTTCGCCATTAGCGGAATTATTCCTGGTCATATTATATCCTGTCCTCAGCCTGGTAAATATGTTCAGTAAAGCCGATAAATGGAAGTAAATCCTCATCTCACCGACAAGGCCCTGCGTGATTACCAGCTGGTGCAGGCCGCCATTAACCAGGGCGACCAGCGGGCGTATGCCGCTTTGATGAACAACTACCGGGATTCATTATACTTCATGCTGCTTAAGATGACCAATAATCCGATTGATGCCGATGATCTCACCATCGAAGCCTTCGGGAAAGCATTTAAAAAGCTGGAACAATATACTCCTGATTATGCTTTCAGCACCTGGTTGTTCAAAATCGCATCCAACAATTGCATTGATTTCATGAGAAAGAAAAAGAAATATACTTTTTCAATGAATAGCAGCCCGGAAGGGGAGGAGGGACAGGAATTGGCAAACATCATTCCATCCGACACTCCGGATCCCGAAGAGAAAGTGATGAAAAAAGAGAAGATGGGATTGATGCGTGAGGTGGTGGAAAAGCTAAAACCACATTACCGGCAACTGATCGAGCTCAGGTATTTTAAAGAGTATTCCTATGAAGAGATTGCGAGGGAGCTCGACCTGCCTCTTGGAACTGTTAAAGCGCAGTTGTTCCGTGCCAGGGAGTTCATTTCGAATATCATGAAGAATATTCCGGATAATTATTAGGGATGGCATCCCTGTTTGTTTCTTATCGCTTCACAACCTTAATCGCATCTCTTTCCTTACGGTTTATGGTCATGCTGATGATGTATCCTGTTTTCGGAAATCGCTTATCCCAAAAAGATGTTTGATCACACCTTTTCCCATTTCTGCCCATCTGCAATGCTTGGCATTGATAATATTAATGCCGGTGATCTGTGTGCCATCTTCATTAGGCGGCGTGGCTGAAGAAGTAGAAGGGGAACCAATGGTAGATACCAGGGCGTTATGCGAGAAGCCTAACAGTGGTATCCCTTTTTTATTTGTTATTATTTCTATTATTTAAGAATTACAGGATTATCATTGAATTCAAGGATAGACCAGATATATACCGGTGTATGGTGATCCAAAGGATCAAAGTTCCGGTCAACAAACCTAACGCCTCTCATTGCATTTGCTTTGAGATTCAGGTTAAGGCCGGTAGAAACACATCGGGGATAATAGACTAATTCTCCGTTTTTCTTTATGAATTTGATCGAGAAGGTCTTTTGTGTGCCATCGGGCAGGACTTTTTCATCGAGTTTGGCAAGTACGGTTGATAATTTGATTGCTTCCATAGATCTGGTATTGATTATGGAAGCAAAGGACGTTTAGCGCAATAGGAAAAAAAAGGACAGGATATTTAAGGATTGAGTTAAGTTAAGTATATAGATAATGCATATTTATAAGCTATCTAAATAAGTTATTAAAAACTTGGTAGAGAGGTTGTTAATATGGCCTAAAATTAAATATGGAAGAATTCCCTGTTGAATATTTTGTCTATTTTCTTTTATTTGAGCACAACATTTTGTATATTGGCAATATCAATAGGAGGTTAATTTTTCAGTTTTGAGAATTAGTTTTCCACTCTTCCTAAGAATTATCAAAAAGCTTTTTAGTAGTTAAGTAAAGTAAGGTTTTTATACGACCGCTATTAATAAATATAGACTATAATATCTATAAGATAAAAAAATAAAATAAACCCCCTTAAATTGAAAACACCCTACTTCAATAGTAAAATAATTATGACGCTAATCAAATATACTAATCACTCAAAGGGGAGGTTGGGGCAAAAATAATTCTTTTTACGGAGCCTTCCCAGCTCATTATGGTAATATCAATGCTTTTTATTAACTTAACAATTTACATTATGAAAAATCTAAAACTGATGATATTTACCTTTTTTTACTGGGTGGACTATGGATAGTTTTGTTTTCCTGTAAAAAAGACAATAATATTAATAATGCAGCGGGCAATATTGAAAAAATATCCGAGTTTATTCCTCAAAGCGGGGAAGTAATTCCATTAATATTGGACTTTAAAGCAACACATACTGATTTTACTAATGGATTAAAAACATTCTCTGATATGCCTGTTGGTACAGCTTTATGGACAATTGAGGCGAGTTCGAATTACGATTTTGCTTCTGAAAAAGATTCAGTGCCTGACCTCGAATATGATTCATTAATTGTAGAAATCGACAGCTATTATGATGATGGTGAACTAATGCTTGAAGGCGAAAGCATTATGGAAGCTTATGATGACATCATTGATTTTATCAATCAGGAACTGAATGCCGCCCCAAATACAGTACTTATTGCTGCCGACCTTAATGTGATCAATGCCGGGGCTCCGCTTGTTTCATTTGAATTATCAACGATTACAGGCCCTATAGTTACCGGCAATATGGGTATTAATTCAACTGATTATTGGTGGGCTGTTGTTGAAGCAGGAAAATGTGACCAATTTCAGGGGGAAGAAGAAGGCAAAGATGCTGCCGATCGGATCAGCCAGGTGTTAAACTGGAACTATGGAATGGCCTATGCTTGTGTCAACGGAGGTGTTTTGTTTTATACAAGTATTAATATTGAAGAGAATATATTTATGGATGATTTTGGTTGGTATTTATTTTGGTATGGACTGAATGGCTCCACAGAATGTCTGGAACCATCTGAAATGAGTTATTGGGTTGGTGAGGCAGAAGGTGTTATCGAATCAAACAGGCCTAGCGGCAAAGTATTTATTGATGTCGAATTTATTGATGATTTGGACATGAACTTTGATACATTTTTCCATAAAATCAAGAACGTGAGTTATGGTATAATAAATTGCGCGCCCCCTAATGGATAACTAAATCAATCAATATATTCTAAATACTGTCCTGTGGCAGATGCTACGGGACAGTATAATCATTTGCTGACAGTAAAATACATTGAATATGAATATCTTAATTAAAAGTTACAAGTTTTTCTTGTTTCCTTCTATTTTTTTAATGCTGCTAGTAAACATTAATATCCATGCCCAGACTTTTGAAAAAGTGATTGGGACCAGTAATGATGATGTAGCACTTGATGCCATTGAACTTGAAGAAGGAGGCTTTATTGTTTCATGTCAAACCAGCAGTGGTGATAATTTCACATATGATTTTATGATTAAATTATATAAGCTTCAGGCTGATGGAGACATTCTAGATTCATTGTATCATTATATCGACACTAAATATAAACTTCGCTATATCAACTACCTTTATCAGTACGATAGCAATAAACTCTTACTAGCAGGCAATTGCCAAAACAGAATATCGCTCGACTACCAGATTTACGTAGCATTTACTGATTTGGATTTTGAGTTTATATCAGACACAATCATTGGTGACAGTACGCAGTCTTATTTTATTCAGGATTTTCTACTGAATGAATATGAATGCCTTGTTGGGACAGGTTTTAATGTCGAACCCGGTGGGCTGACCGATGGCATTTACATGGATTATAATCCTGCAACAAAGCAATATCGTCAGACTATACACACATTGCCTTACAAAATGGGTATCATTGTTGAATTACCTCAAATAAATGCCTATCATGTACAAGGTCTTTTAGAGGGAAACGAAATTGTGCAAATTTGCAGGGATGATTTAAGCTTGGATACAATTATTTACTGTAGTATAAATAGTTTTAGTCCCGGCCATTCCACTAACATTCCGGGGACAGACAAGTACCTTATGGGAGGCAGAAAATCTGATCCCAACAATCAGTATATAGATAAGATTTCCTATCGCCTTATGGATATCCATGGCGAAATATTGGAAGAACACTTATACGGGGCTTTAGATACCAATCATTTTTTCGCTTTAAGTGAAATGGATTGCAGGGATAGCAATTATTTCTATTTGGGGGGAACCAAAAATTTTGAATGGTTCCCACCCTTTCTTACCCCGGAACCCCGATGGATATTCATTAACAAGCTGCACATGGACGGCAGCATTATCTGGCAGCATTACTATAAGGGCGAATTAAATTATATGCCTTACAAAATTCTGGCAAGCTCCGACGGTGGAGCACTTATCTTATCTCACAAATATGATTGGAATTCACCTTATCCTAACCAGCGTGATATCCACATACTTAAAGTGGATAGCAATGGCTATTATTCAGGCATGGTAAATGTAGATGAAATAAGTGGAAAGCCTTTACAGCTGCTGGTATATCCCAACCCTACAAGCACCACAGTAAATATTGTTTGTGGTTTTTATACAGGCCTTGATTTCCTATTGTACGACCTGAGCGGAAAACTCCTTCTCAATAAAAAATTGAACGCATCGCAGCAAAGCATTTCTATTGACCACCTACCCGCAGGGATGTATGTTTATCGCATTATGCAAGGTGAAAAACTTTTAGAAAGCAGCCGCTTGGTAGTTCAATAGCGGTATTAAATAAACAACAGGCAATCCAGCGCAAGGGTTTAGCATTACGCTACCAGGACCCCAGCTTCCGTCATTATGATATGCTCTCCATTCAAGAGTAGCACCCACAACATCACAATTACAGTTTGAGTCATCCCAATTAACTACAAATCCCCAGGTAACAGGTGCGGGAGTTGGGCTTTCTGTCATTTTTGTTAGGCTAAATGCCATTGCACTGATGCTGAATACAGCGATCAATGAAATAATAACTTTTTTTCATTACTTTTTGAGAAGAATTCGAGAATTCAAACTGATAGAAATGCAAAATCGTGAGATAGCAGATCTCAATTCATCCCTTTCTTCATTCCCATGGCGAATTGCGTTATCATAAAATCCATGAAGTAAATCGATCAATTGGAGGGTCTATGCACAAAATGCTCTGATCCTTACCACAAATCCACAATTAAACTTTCTTAATGAAATAATAGAAAGCCAGTAAAAACTAATGTTAGCGTAAAAGATAACGCTAATAGAATACTACCGGTCATCCTGACCCCGAGTCCTCGGGGGAAGGACCTCCATCAGGTTTCTCCTAAGCCCAAAGAAAGCAACATATCAAACAGGCTATTTTTTCGCCTTCAATCTATATAGATAACGCCCCGCCCTATGGATTTGGAAATTTCCATGACACAAAAAGTAAGGAAATATGATTATTGATATTAAGAATGTTGATATTTGTCAAAGATGTGATATGTTAAGATCAATCACATATGCAGTCCTCATCATTATAAGGCAGTTCATTTTTTAATAGTATTGGAAAGATAACCGAATAATCAAGCCTGGGAGAGGTGAATCTTTTGAAAATTAATAAAATAATATTTAGATTTGATAAATATAATTGTAAGATTAACATATTAAAGAATACATGAGCATTCTTAAAACTCATATTAGACAGGAATTAGATCTTAAACAAGTTGATTTAGTTCAACATAAATTGCCAAAAGAAGCATTAAAGCATTTTGATGAATTTAGCAATAAAATAGAGCACCTTACTCTGTCACAAAAACTTGATTTGACAAAGAAAGGATACATGGTTCCAATTAAGAGTTACTATTTAAAAATTAAAGAGTTTATATTCGATAAAGAATTAGAAAAGCGAATTGAAGAAAAATTACATGAAAGATATCTTATCAACCTGCCTGATATAGCAAAAACTAGCTGTAAGGAATGCAAGAGTATACCCAAAGGACAAAGAAGCTGTGAGTATTTTAATTTACAATTACAATTCTTTTTGATCTTTTCTTCAGCAATAATTTACGATGAGATAAAACAATATGAAAAATCAAAATCTATTTCAAAAGAGCTGAAGCAGCAAATAGCGATAGAATTTATCAATTCTGTTCAATTTTCAAAAAAGGGATATGGGCTAAATATCGGAAGACTTATTGAGTTTTTAATAGAGAATGATCTGTACCAGAAAGCCCAGGAATTAGATAAGGAATCAATTGAAGATAGATATAAAATTTGTGCAGATAGACTTAAAGAATTGAAAGACATTGGAAAATATGCAAAATGGAAAATATCTGATGGTTTAATTTTTAATAAGTGGATTTCTTTTTGGGAAGATGAAACTCAAAATGTTAAAAATGAAGTTGAAATACAATCTAAATTAAATGAACTAAAGAAAAAGAACATTAAAAATCCTTTACTAAATGACTTGGTCGAGATAGCTCAAAGGATATTAAATAGAGGTGGATTGAATATCCATGAAGATCGTATCAATGATAAATTTACAGATTTTCTTGAGACTAAAGGTTATATAATTTCAGATCAAAAAAGAACAGGAAATGGTCTTGTTGATATATCATTAAAAAATGACTCTCAGAATACGATTGCTTCCATCGAAGCTACTAAATATCATTCGAAAAGGATTGTACAAGAGCACCTATTCAAATTGCTTCATAAGTATAATAAACCAGGGCATAGAACCAATTATCTATTAATTTATTCATTTGACAAGGTTTTTGGCAATAAATGGAGAGAGTATAAAAATTGTATTAATAAAATAAAGGATAACGATTGGGACCACCCGATACAGGGGGAATTAAATGATATTACTGGTGAATTTAGTACTCCTATAAATATTAAAATAGGACTATCGGAACATTCATGTAATAAATCGATTGATGACAAAGTTAACGTTTATCATATTTTTATGAATACATATGAAAACTAATATTACGACATAGAACTCCTTTAGTGATTTCACAATTAATAGATTAATTACGAGGTGATTATTTAAGTATAGCTGTTCTAAAAAAAGTTCTCAGCATCCCAGCCCTTTACCCTAAATAGTAGAACACCAGGGAATCTATGAATTGCATAAAGTACATAAAATAATACAGTAAAAGAACAAAAATAGTCCTCATATTGAGTTAATCTGCTTAAACCCACAGAGAAAAGATAATCTTAGAAAGGCAATTTCTCATTGGTCAATATGGAAATATTGTGCAACTTTGTTGTACATATATCTATAAGCAAAAATCAAATAGACCTACATGATTGATTTAATAAGAGATAATATCAACTGGATAAAAGATTTTGCAACTCTTATCTTTGTTGGAACTGCAACTGTAATAGGAGTCCTCGCATATAGACGTGCAAAAGCTACAATTCTCCAACCAATTAGGACAGAGGTCATAAAAAAACAATCCGAGCTATTATCAAGACTTCTTCAATTTCTTAAAGAAAATTTTAAATCATTTGAAGCAGGAAATGAATATGTAACTGTAGTCCATGTAAATGTATTGAAGACTCTAGAAGATTATGGATACATATTTAAAGGACAAGATCAGATTTTCGAAAAACTTGAAAAGGAAATAGTTGGATGGATTCCATGCGGGAATTCTGAAATATTACATAATGTGGAAATTATTGGAACATTTGACAAAAAAGATAAATTTGAGGATTCAAAAGATTTTGACAAAAATAAATTTGAAAATTTGAAAAATGGCGAAATAGATATTGAAAAAATATATCAGACTAGAACTATGACAAGGTTTATGTCTAAATTAGGCGATTACTCAGAAGACCCATTTATGCCTTCATTGATTAAAAGCACATTGGACGAATTATTGAATGATGTGAATATTAATCTTAATAAGATACTTAAGATAGAGTTGAGAAATTTATGATTGAATTTAGTAAAATATATATTGAAACAGGAGTTGCACCTAAATTTGACCCTATTGGTGTTTATAATAATTTCAACCATAATAGAATACATCACAGCAAGTCAATGATGAAATTAAAAAACGAAATACGAAAATATTTAATGATTGACGAAACGTGGTAGTATATATAAATCCCTGACACAGTTTATTGAACACTACCGCTGGAATTTATAACCGAGCCGGAACAAAGCTTGAGAACCTTTGCCGCCTGTCCCCATATTTAATCCAGATCTTCTTATCGGCAGCATCCCCGAAGTGTGTAGCTTCTTCCGGAAGCACACCAGAGGATACATCTTCGGATCTCTTATCCTTTTTGAATTTGTTATCCTTCTCAATAACCTGGGTATTATTCAGGGAAGTAAGAAGGAATTTGCATTTGTTGCCATTGAACCTAACCCTGGGAAACTTCGGGTTGTTTTCTTTCAGTATGTTACCCCATAGCAAATATTTATCATGATGCGGTGGTTCCTGTCCAACAGTCATGAGTGATATTCGTGATCCCCAATCAAAGGATATGTCGAGAGGCATATCCGGATTACAGTCGCTATCGAATCGGCTATCCGGAGTGCCAAGCTTATTGAAGTCATAGTTGGAATCTTCAGCATAGCCCAGGGATTCTTCTAAGAATTTGAAGGTAGATGGTAAAGTCCTGATCATAAGCTGCCCGAAGGTCTGACCCACTGGCGCGGATCTCACGATCCGGGCCTGATAACCGCTTGTCTCCCGACAAGCATTCATTAATAAGCTTTTCTTTCCATTTTTCCATCCTTCCAATCGTCCTCCCCTCAAGCGCCCAATGGGTGCAATTCAAAGCCACCTTTTTAGGGGTAGATTTTTACTTCGGATCACATTTCTTCACATAATCCGCCAGCTCTTTCCCGAATTCATCATCCAGCTCGAGCAGGCTGTAATCAACTGTCTGGTTATTGAGATATTGGAGGACAAGGTGATTATTGCCTTCATCCCCGGGATGAACACCCGCAAAGAAAAATCCGAGATCCTCAAATTCAGGTGTGAAAAGGGCTGTATACGGATCTTCCAGTATTAACGAAAGATAGATCGTTTCATAGCGCTCAATACAGAACTGCTTCAGATTTTCGTTTACATTTTTTACAGTATGTTCACCATATTGGATAAGCTGAATTTCTGCTGTGATAAATGCTGTATCCGGCTTCAGGGCCAGTTTTGTCTGCATCCCTTTCAGTTTATCTTTATTCAGTTCAGGGGTCATAATCTTAGGAAGAAAACCTAATTTTTCATAGATCCTGCTAATGATATGCCTGTGCCTTTCAGGCGGATAAATTCTAAGCTGCTTTGGAGTGTTCAGGATACGATATGCAATCATGATGCTCTCGCGTGCATGTTCTTTTTCCTCGATATTATTGAATTTCAGGATTGGCACTTTTGATACCAGAAGGGCACAATCTTTCATCCCGAAATGATGAGCTGCTTTTTGTGAATAGGGGTGGGTGGTCACAGTCATTGCATAAATTCCACAAACCTTGTCAGCTTTCGCTTTTATGATCAGGGCCTCCCAAAGGCGGTTCATGATTCCCATTCCGCGAAATTCAGGGTTGCTGAAAGCAATTCCGATCTCAAGATTGTTGCCTGAAAGGGAATTTCGTATCAAAGCAGAGTGCCCGATGATGCTGCCATCCTCCATCCTTGCCAGATAGGAGCATAGTGTCCCGTCCTCATTCAGCCTGGCGACCCTGTCAGGATAGTAAATGTTCTCATAGGGATAAGTATAGCCGTAGGCATAATACGCCAGGCGGGAAATATCTACGGCTTCTTCCGCCTGCATGGGGCCGATAGAATATTGCAGTTTGGGATGCGTTTCCGGAAATTCCGGCAATTTCTCAGCCCCTCCTGCGATGATAAGGTCTTCGATGGATTTAAAAGGCAGATGCTTGCTCAGGATGACCTCCATCCCTTCATGGCCGTGATTGATATAAGAGCATTCATCCATTATTTCCCGGATAAGAAAAGTACCCAGGCCCCGGTCATTGTACCGTTCCTTCAGCTCTTTTCTGCTGTATACAGGAAACAATGCCGGGTTAAATGGAATGCCCCTGACCCGGATGCTGATTTTCATGCCCAGCGATACCTGCTGAAAATCAATGTTGATATCCTCAAGTTGACCCGGAGCAAAGGAATGCTTGATGATATTGGTAAGAACCTCCTCGAGTGCAAGTTGTATTTGTTTGTTATCATGACTGTTAAACCCGATTAATTCAGCAATGCTGTTGACACAGGCCTCTGCCTCAGGCAAACTCTCGATGTTGTTCTGTATAATCAGTTTCGAATGATGGATCGTTTTCATTAAGCTGGATTTCTGTTATCGATGATCTTGTGCAATTTACCGCTGCTTTCTATCTTTGTAAACGATTCAGCATCAATTTGATCGATGACAAGTTCAATCAGGTCGTCATCCCTCACCATTTCAGCCAGCATGGCATAATGATCAAGAATAATTTCCCTGAGCTGATGATCTTCCAGTTCTGCATTTTTGTTTATTCTCAGGGTAATCTGCTGTTTGTTTTCCCTTGTGGTATCGAGGATCAGTTGCAGCTCTCCACCATAATCACAATGAGCTTCAAGGATTCCTGCAAATTCGCTGTAATTAAAAAGAGGCCCCATCTTGAAAATATCGCCAAATCTGCCAAGCAGTTCAAAGCGCGGGGACTTTCTCCCACATCCGCAGGCTTCATCCACCCATCGGCCGAGGTCACCTATTTCGTAGCGATAAAGATCCTGGCCTTTCCTGCATAGTGAAGTGAAGACAAGCCTTCCTGTTTCTCCTTTTCCGACTGCCTCATCACGGTCAATTTTAAGAATCTCCAGGTATTGGGTCCGGGTGAGGACATGATGAATGCTGCCTTCACAATGGGTACAGCTGTAGCCCAGTGGCCCGGCATCATTGCTGCCGTAAATAGCAGATTTTACCAGCTCAACACCAAATTCATTCTTATAAAAGTTGGCCTGGGCTTTGTTCATATGTTCCCCCCCGTAAAAGATCTTTTTTATCCCTCCGTAAGCTTTAAGCTCTTTTGCATTATGTTCGAACAGCTGGGAGAAGTAAAAAGGCATCCCCAGGAGGGTATCCACTTTGTTCTCAATTATGGTTTCGGCTACATGGTCCAGGTCGCTGATGGCGGTCATAGGGAATTGTGTTGCACCCATGCCTTCAAGTATCGTCCAAAAGCTGATAAATCCACCATAGAGGTGCCCGCCGAAAAAGAGGTTCATGCAACGGTCACTGCCCGGGTTAAGGCCGGCAGCAAACAGGGCTTCGGATGCGGCAAACATCTGTTTGTGGTAATCCTCGTATGTGTAAACAGCCAATTTTGGTTTTCCGCTCGTGCCACCGCTTTTAAAGAATATTTCAGAAAATTCATCGGGAACTTTTTTGTTTATAAAGTCTTCTTTCCCGATGATAGCACAGCTTTCCGGAATAAATGGTTTTTTCTGTTCTTCAAGGTCGGAAAAGTTGCTCAGGCCCTTTGTCAGCTCACCAAGCTGCAGGCAGATCCTTCTGCAGTAACGCTGAAGTGCATAGACGCCATCATGGGGCTCGCCGGCATAGCCTTCCAGCATATGGCCGGGACTCTTGATCCTCGTCACGCCTGCCTGCACCAGCTCAGTGCTGATCTCTGCCAGCTCATCCAGTGTACAGGCAAGGCCTGCTGTTTGCAGGTATGTGCGCAAGGGCCTGAGGGTGCTCACGATCTTTTCTTTCGGCAGTGGTTTTATCCATATTGTCCTGTATAAGGGGGAGGGACGCAAGCCCGATTTATAATCTACCAGTATGCGCCAGGTTTTTTCAGCTGATTCGATCACTTCCGATTCCCCAAGGCTCGCACCAAGTTTTGTTACTTGTGTCACATTGGTGATCTCGGCCATTTCGGGAATGCTCATTTCTGCTTGCGGGAAGGTCCGGGAGACCTTTTCAAGGATGCTGGAGAAGGATTTTGCAAATTTCAGCACTTCTTCATTATCGCTGGTTTCAAGGTACAGGCATTGTGGACTGGAACAAGCCTGCTGCTCAATCACACAGATGTCGTAGGCGATATTCTCCAGTGTCGGTATATCCTCTTTCATCTTATTGCTGACATAAGAAAAGCTGATGCGATGCCCCCAATCGATGATGCGAACTCCTTCCGGGCTCATCTTCCTTACAGAAGCCACTGATTCTTCACCGCCCCATGCTGCAATTCCATGCGCAGTGTTGAATAATAAACGCAGAATGTCCTTACGGGAAGAGGAAAGCTGAAAAGCATAGACAAATGGCTTCAGGGAGCCTGATGCATCTGCATCAACAATGCCTTTCAATACAAGTTGGGGAAAGTTTCCGTTCTTGCTGCTGTTTTTCAAAACATTAATATTCCCCGACAGCAGTCCCTCGAGTACGCTGAGTGGTGCTACCGTAGGCGCATTTCCCGGAACCACATGTACCAACATGCCAAGGGGTGCCCAGGCTTCGAATGCATCTCCCTGGAAATCATTTCTATGCAAAATGAAAGGATTTTCACTTCCAAGCTCTCTTTTCAGCTTCTCAAAGAGAAATTCCGGATCGAGAAATGCAATGATCTCCTTAATGGTCTCAAGAGCGTGTTCAGCAGCGTTCCCGGCCCCGATAAGAGAATCCATCAAGTCTTCTGTCTTTCCACTGAGAAGCGAAGCTCTGTAGTCTGAACAGGCCCGGATCAGAATCCCCGGATCCAAACGCAGCCTGAGATCCTCAGAAAAATGCTTCCCAATAGCAGGAATCTTCTTTTCAAATTCTTCCCTGCTGATCCATTCTCCTCTCCATAAAAATTCTTTATGCATTTCAATATATATTTGGAATTAAACAGATTCTTTTTTCAATAATTCAGCGGCTGAGACCGCACAGCTTTTATTTTTAGAAATACCGGCACGACCGGCGATCTCAAACCATGGGGTCTGAATGCCGCAAGCGCATTCTTCAACTGAATGCAGGATGGCCAGATCACCCATCATCACGCTAACAGCCGGAACAGAAGTGATGTATGGTGTAATGAAGCACAAATATCCCGTTTTTCCGAAGCCCAGCACTTCCAGGGTCCGGACATCACGGATAAATGCACGTGACCATACAGGGATATGCATGTGATGGCGATCACATTCGACATAGGGGACAGAATGCTCAACCGAGCCAAAGCCATCGCGGCAGCGGATGTCGGGAATGCCTAACTGCTCTCCCACACGCTTGTATAATTCCTGCTTCGACAACTGTTTGTCTGCATAGCCTTTCCAGCCCCCGGCAAAAAAGATAAGAGAATCTTCAGAAAGCCTGAAATTGCCTGCACCCAGGCTTTTCATCCTTTCCAGGATAAAATAGACGAATGATGGGAAGCCGATAATACGTACTGGAAGTCCCTCGGCTTCATATTTTTTCAGGACTTCAATACAACCGAACAGGTCGAATTCATGGGAGCCTTCACCTGTCAGCCTCAATACGTAATTTATATGCCTGGCGGGTGCGTATTTGGTCAGGAACATACTGGTATTGGTAGTGCCGCGTGTGGAACCTTCTTCCGGCTCATAATTGCTCACCAGGTAATTGGTTTCCCTGTCGGGATTGTACCAGCCGAAATGCTCATAAACAAAGTCGACCATCCTGCGCCCTGAAGCAATAGACCAATGGTCGAAAAACATCTGGCTTTTCTGCCCCATGGTGCCGGAAGAGGTCAGGGTGATCTCAACATCCTTCGGGTCGATGGATGGGATCTCATGCGTTTTAAAGAAATTGGCATGGATGAATGGAATGCGATAAATATCCTCCATGCTGAGGAGTTGATCCGGGCTGAATTGTTCACGGTCGAGAAGCTTACGGTAAAAGGTGTTCCTGCTGGTATGCCATTTGATGATCTCGCGCATGGCCTGCAGAAATAGTTCATCCATATCTTTACCGTGGCGGTATGGTTCACTGATGTCACAGATCTCCTGCACATGTGAAAGCTTTGCCGGATCAGGGACAGTAAGTTTTTGGAATTTCGCCATATGTTTGTTTATTTAAACCGATTGTCAATGATGCGAAGTATCTTGCCGGTGCGAGGGTTGATGATGAGTTCATCCATGCCGATCCACTCAACGCTGATGGGATGTATGCCATTGATCTCAATTTCTTCCCTGAATGCAGGGCGCTCATCATATATGGTTTGCAAAAGTTTTTCTTCCCATTCAGGGCTTGCTGCTGAAGGATTATCCACAACAATTCGCAGCTTCAGCTTATCCAGTTTGCCGATATGCTCGATGAGCATCTGAAAGTTGACAGCCTCGAATACCGGTTTCATCTGGTGGAGGATATGAAGGAAGTTATCAACGTTCATGGTCACAACGCCAATCCTGGCACCTTCTTCAGAACGTCCTAATATCTTGAATTTCCTGTTTGCTGTTCCTGCTTCGTTAATCCAGACACCCCTGTCACCTGCCGGATACCTGATGATGGGCATCAGCAGGCGGGATAGGTTGGTGGTGAGGATCTTTCCTTCGCGGCCACATTCTTCAATGACTTCACCGCTTTCTTCATCAACGATCTCGATAATATTATATTCATCAAAAACCCGGTGTTCGTTGAAACCACATTCATGATCGATATATCCCAGCAATCCGCCATCCACACTGGCATAGCCTACAGAAAAGATCCTGATCCCGGGAAATACTTCTTTGATCAGCTCCCGCTGGTCTTCATACATGCTTTCACCTCCAAAATAAATCTTCTCGATCTTAAGACCATTCAGATCATTGGCTTTGATGTATTCAGCAAGGCTGATGAGTTGTGTGGGAACCCCCATGATGGTATTGATCTTGAAGTCAATAAGCTCCCTGGCCATGAACTCAAGCGGTGCCGCCCCTGAAATAGGGAAGATCATCATCTCAACCGGACAGCGCTCCAGGCTGTCGTGGAGAAACAGAAAACTGCTATAAAGTTCACCCGCATAAAAAAGATTGGCCACCCGGTCCCCTTTTTTTAAATCATTTTCCGCCAGGTGATAACCAAAGGTAGCGGTCATGGTCTCCCATTCTTCACGGGAATAGACAGAAAACTTTGGTTGACCTGTGGTCCCACCGCTTTTAAATATAATTCCATCAGTCATTTCGCCTGTAAGCAGGCGATTGTCATCGACGGTATTGTACTCCCAGAAAGTTTTTTGATCGACAGGGGGAAGATCAGCTATTTTCCACCCTGTTTCAGGTACTTTCTTGTATAATTCTTTATAGTAGGACGATAATGAACGGGCAAGGGATATAATGGTTTCGAGGGGGTAAGTTTTCATACAAATAAATCGATTCCTGAAAATCAAAGATAAAGAATTTTTGTAATTTTACCCCTGGCTAATCCTTCATTTTGCAGTAATTCAAACAGGAATGGAATTAACAGATTTTCAAAAGAGTATACTAAACGGTATTCCCGATATTTTACCCGGGCCACAGGCCTATGATGAGCGTGTAAGCCATGCACCGGTGAGAAAAGAAATCCTGACAGGGGAAGAGAAAAAGCTTGCTGTTAAAAATGCATTAAGATATTTTGATCCGAAGCACCATCTTATGCTTGCACCTGAATTTGCAGCGGAGCTGAAGAAGTACGGCAGAATCTATATGTATCGTTTCCGCCCGGAATATGAAATGCATGCGCGGCCAATCGAAGACTATCCAGCGAGATCGAAACAAGCGGCCGCTATTATGTTGATGATCCAGAATAATCTTGATCCCGTGGTGGCACAGCATCCGCATGAGCTGATCACCTACGGTGGTAATGGAGCGGTTTTCCAGAACTGGGCCCAGTACCTGCTTACGATGAAGTACCTCGCGGAGATGACAGATGAGCAAACGCTGCCCATGTATTCTGGTCATCCCCTGGGCCTCTTCCCTTCACATAAAGATGCTCCCAGGGTGATCGTCACCAACGGCATGGTGATCCCTAATTATTCCTCTCCCGACCATTGGGAGAAATTCAATGCACTGGGCGTTTCCCAGTATGGGCAGATGACAGCCGGTTCGTATATGTATATCGGCCCGCAGGGTATCGTCCATGGCACTGCCATTACCGTGTTGAATGCCGGAAGAATGTTGCAGGATGGCGCCTCCGGACTGGGAGGAAAGATCTTTGTTACCTCCGGTCTTGGCGGTATGTCCGGGGCCCAGGCCAAGGCAACTGTCATTGCAGGAGCGGTAGGAGTGATCGCTGAAATAAATCCATTTGCAGCCAAAAAGCGTCATGAGCAGGGCTGGGTGGATGAACTTTTTACCGATCTGGAGGCCCTGATCGAAAGAATCAGGGAGGCCAGTGCCAAAAAGGAAGCAGTCTCACTGGCTTTTCAGGGCAATATCATCGACCTGTGGGAGGCCCTGGTGAAGAAAAACATCCATATTGACCTTGGTTCCGACCAGACCTCCCTGCATAATCCTTGGGCGGGAGGCTATTATCCGGCCGGTATCAGCTTTGAAGAATCCAACAGGCTGATGGTTGAGGATCCGGAACTCTTTAAAAAGAAAGTACAGGAATCCTTGAAGCGCCAGGTGGCTGCCATCAACAGCATGAGCTCCCGGGGCATGTATTTCTTTGATTACGGGAATGCATTTCTGCTAGAGGCTTCGCGTGCCGGCGCTGACGTTATGAAGGATGATGGTACATTCAAATATCCGTCTTACGTACAGGATATTATGGGGCCAATATGCTTTGATTACGGATTCGGGCCTTTTAGGTGGGTGTGCACCTCCGGTGATCCGAAAGATCTGCAAAGTACCGACAGCATTGCCGCTGAAGTACTGGAACAAATGGCCTCCGAAGCACCGGATGAGATCAAACAACAACTGAATGATAACCTGCTGTGGATCCGGCAAGCGGAAGAAAACAAACTTGTGGTTGGATCCCAGGCACGTATCCTTTATGCCGATTGTGAAGGAAGGACCAGGATAGCGGAGGCATTCAATAATGCCATCAAAACAGGCGAAGTTTCTGCACCCATTGTGCTGGGCCGGGATCATCATGATGTGTCAGGCACAGATTCTCCTTTCCGGGAAACATCCAATATTTATGATGGTTCGCAGTTCACCGCCGACATGGCTATACAAAATGTGATTGGCGACGCTTTTCGCGGAGCGACCTGGGTATCCATTCACAACGGAGGTGGTGTAGGCTGGGGAGAAGTGATCAATGGCGGATTCGGCATGTTGCTGGATGGGAGTGAAGATGCTGATCGCCGCCTGAAAAGCATGCTGTACTGGGATGTGAATAATGGTATTGCCCGCCGCAGTTGGGCCCGTAACGACGAGGCGATCTTTGCAATCAAAAGGGCAATGGAAACAGAGCCTGCCCTGAAGGTAACTTTGCCAAATAAAGTGGATGACAGTCTGATTTGGTGAAACTGACTTCATCCTGCCAAATGCCATGTATGGCAATTGGCCGGGGAGGCTTATTAGAATTAAGTGAAATCAGAAGTCAGAAGTTAGATATTTTCTATATTTGCCTGATGGAAATTTCACAGATCAGACGGGATCTTGCTGAAAAGATCAAAAAGGTACCTCCTATCGGCAAGAAACTCAAATTTAAGCTGGATGAGCATTTTATCATCATCGATGGCAGCGGTGATGCCAACGAGCTGCGCGATACCGATGAAGAAGCTCATTGCACCATAACTATGAGTATTGAAACTTACGTAAAACTTCAGCGCAAGCAGATCAAGCCCATGATCGCCACACTGACAGGTAAACTGAAAGTGAAAGGCGATATTGGCCTGGCCCAGAAGCTGAAACAACTGATGTAAGCCTGTGGCAAAACAACAATCCCTTCGCGTTCAGCGGACATCAATGCTTCATGTTATTAATGGAGTTGGATACACTTTGAGAAAGGTAAAGCTGGACCCTTTTAAGATAAATGCAGATGCTATTATCTCGAAAGCACAAAAAAAAGCGGAATTTTATGGAAGCCTGCCCCGTGCAGAAGATGGCCTGAGAAGGCTGGTACGCTCTATCAATGAAGAAGGCAATGCCAACCCTTTTGGGGCCCTGGCAGTAAAGAGCTTGATTGAAAGAATTCTCTATGGCCGTTATAAAATTGAACAAGAGATGGCCAGGAATCCCTGGATTGAGGATCAGTCCATTAAGCAGCCGGTGTTCATTATCGGGATGCCCCGTACCGGGACTACCATCCTCCATGCCATCATGCATGAAGATCCGGCACACCGATCACCCCTTGCCTGGGAATGTTTGTTGCCATACCCGGTAGCCACTCCGGAAACCTTCAGGAATAATGAACAGCTGAAAACCATAAAAAAGGAATTCGGACAGCTTTTCAAATTGGTCCCGGATTTTCAGAAGAAACATTATATGGCTGCGGATTCACCGCAGGAGTGCCTTGGCATCACGGCTTTCGATTTCAACAGCTTTCAGTTTTCTGCCCAGCTGTACCTGCCATCCTATATGGATTGGTTCTCTCATGATTCATATATGCTGGAAACCATGCGTTTTCATAAAAGGTTTTTGCAGTACCTGCAATCCGGAGGTGTTAAAGCTGAGCGCTGGCTCCTGAAAACACCTGTCCATCTCATGCGTCTTCCTGAAATTTTTGAGGTTTATCCGGATGCCCGGATTATTATGACCCACCGCCCCCCCGCTGATGTTGTCAGCTCAACTGCAAGCCTGATCTCATCGGTTCGTAGCCTGTACAGCGACAATGAAGATCCTGTTGTGACTGGCCATGAACAGGCTGATTTCTGGAGTCTTTCCTTTGACAGCTTCCTGGAAAGCCGTAAAAAATTACAAAAGGAAGACCAGATCATCGACCTGAAATTTGAGGATTTTATAAAGGACCAGATGGGTACCATCAGGCAGATATATGAACATTTTGACTGGGAGCTGACAGATGTTGCCCAAGGGAATTTTAAAAATTTTCTGGCAGAAAATCCCAAAGATAAACACGGTAAACATGAATACTCACTGGATACCTTTGGGCTGACAGAAGATAAGATTAACAGACAGTTCAGCCAGTACCTGGATTTTTATAAACAACTTTAGCATTGCGGCTATGGAATACAATAGTAAAGCAGCCCTTGAACATTTTCTGGAAGTTATTAAAAACACCGACAACACCTTCCTCGATCCTGAAAAAACCATCGATGATCAGGGCAAGGTAGATGGCTACAGCCATATTTTTCATCTGTTAAGGACCAGCATCGACTTTTATCTTTTCAATGACCCCTTACGGCCTGATTTTATGCTTCTCGCTAATCCTCACCACAAGGTGCTCGGTGATAATGTTGATGCTGTCTATTATTTTACGCAGCTTCGTGCTGACCAGGAATATATTATCAGGGGCAGGCGTTTCGACAGCGTCTATCTGTCGTTTTGCCTTTATGGAGGTTCCCCCGACGGAGAACTCAGTGAGCGGGTGACCCTTAATATAAACCATACGGATATTGAATTTGAACCGGATGGCAGTTTTGAGATCAAATTCACTCCAAAGCCTGCAGGAAAAAATGAGTTCAAGCTTGATGAGGATGCCGTCACACTTTTTACACGGGAATATTTTTTCGACAGCTTTAACAGCAGGGAAAGCGAATTGCATATTGAAAACACAAAATCTGTTGAAGTTTCCACGCCACTGAGCGATGAAGCACTCGCAAAACGCATCAGGGCGATGAGTACCTTTTTTGAGCAAACTACCTGGATAGCCCCACTTCCGGTTGATTTTCCGCTGAATGATTTTCTTCCACCATTTGCTTTCGAAGCTGATCAGGGTGGATGGGGAACGGTAGATAACATCTATTGCTTCGGACGTTTCCGTCTGGAGGAAAACCAGTATCTGAAGATCCGTTTCACTTCACCGGAATGTTGTTACTGGGGCATTCAAACCTGGAATTTCCTGATGCAGTCGATGGATTATAATAATTACAAAGTATGCATCAACAAAGGGACAGCGAAACCGAATGAGGATGGGAGCTATACCATATACCTGTCACATCAGATGATGGATGTTGATAACTGCATCAGCACCGCTGCATACAAAGAAGCCATAATCTTTTGCCGATGGCTGCTGGCAGAAGAAATGCCCGAGCAACCAACAGTAGAACTCTGTACCAGAGATTAGCGTGCTACCGTTACCCTTTCAGTAATAAGCTGCTCATTCACCATAAGCTGTATAAAGTAAATGCCGTTCCGGAGGTTTTCTCCGTTCACCTTGATAAGCTGCTCACCGGCTGCATGAATGCCTTCATCTGATTGATACACAAGCTCACCAATAATGTTATACATCTTCAACTGTATATGGCTCACCTCTTCTGTGGTGATAGCAATATTGGTATAATTGCTGAAGGGGTTCGGATAAACTTTTATTTCCGCATGGGCAATAATGTCTTCAATGCCTGTGTCATCATCGGTTTGGAAGTCAGTGGCACTGATGGCTCCAAAGTCTCCTATTCCCTGGAGTATATAATTATTTGATCCGTAATAGAGCGCAAAGAAGCCTGGTGAGTTGAGGCCGTCGCCACCTGTATCATAAAAGAAGAACTGGTAACAGGAAAGGTCTTCAAGCTGGAAGTCTTCCATGATGGTAAGATTGGGTTCACTGTAGGGGCCTCCTGAATAAATAACTGTTCCTTCTGAATCTTTGAGTTCCCAGCTTGTTTCTCCCGGTTTGTTGTCGGTTCTCATGATGATGCCTATGGCAGTGGGTGTGATCTCTGCGTAAGCCACCATATGTAAAATGGTATCATTGAGTGGATATTGATCAGGATTGCCACTGGGGTTCTCAGAGTAGATCAAAAGATAGTTTTCATCAACAGGAGTGAAAGCAATATCGGGAAGGCTTACTTCTTCCTCTTCGAGGAACGCAAGATCTCCGGTCCACTCAAAGGTGCTGAAGTCACCGCCATTTACCTGGTAGTTAAAGGTGAGTGAACTAAGGTTTACGTTGCCGTTATTGCGAACAACAAGTTTCGGGAAAAATACTCCTGTGCAAACATTCTCCGGAAGGTTAGAAAGTTGGGTGATAGAGGCATCATAATCATTCACGTTGCCCATTTCGATAAGTTCACGTTTGCTTCCCTGCAGGATTTCTTTGCTTCCGTTTTCCTGTAGGAAGATCACCATTTCGCAATGTTCCGTAACCCAGCTGGGATCAAGAGAAAAACTATAATTCTGGTTAATGATATTTCCACCGGAGAAGTCAAGCGTAATCCCGGCGTGGGTAGGCAGCATCAAACGCTGCACAAAATTAAGCTCTGTTTGCCCCTGCCAGTATTTAGGGATCTCTGATTCGGTAATGGCACAATGCAGGCGGATATCTGAGCCGGAATAAGGATCAAGCATTTCGATGGTCACATCCACGTTGAAGTCGATCAGTCCTGAAGACGTGCCAACAATGTCGACTGAGAATGATGATGGAATGGCAATTTTCTGGTTGTATTTTGGCAGGTATGTTGGATACATGCTCTGGTTGGCACTGCCTCCGACAACAGCGGATCCTCCATCAAACAATGCAGTGGGGTAGCCGGAAATGTTGTAGTAAGAATTCCTGGCATTGGATGCGGCAGTAGTGTAGTCATCTCCGTTGTGATTCTCGATTATAGCAACATCATGTCCGTTGGCAACGAGATCATCGGCTCCCATGGCAGCACCCGGACAATAAGGACACCAGGTTCCTGTACCAATCTCCACAACCACCTTGTCGCGGGCAATCTGTTGGGAAATAAGGACGCTGACACTGGCCAGCAATACAATAATTGTAAAAATAGATTTTTTCATGGTATGTTTTTTAACAAATTTTTAGGATGATGTTTATTGAACAGACAAAATTAATCTTTTTTGGTTGTCTTATGCAAGAATAATCTTATGTATTTCCATACTTATGTATGATTATTCCTGACAGGAGCTATCATCTGTTGATTATTTATTAACTTTGCAGTCCTAATTTGATATTCACAAAAACAACACATTATGAAAAAACTAATACTCATTTTAATCACTGCGCTGTTTATGTCCTCAGCAGCTTTCACACAGATCGTGCTTTCCGCTGAATTTGGTCCAACAGCTTTTTCTCCTTCTATTACCTTTAATGGGGCACCAGGTGATTATGAGATTGTTGCTCATATTGGTGTCACCAATAGTGGCACCGAAAGTATAAACGTCAAAGTGGCGAGAGAGCAACTGTTTCTGGTCGATGGATCCCGAAGCCAGTTTTGCTGGGGTGTGTGTTATTCTTTTGATACCGACACTTCAGGTATGTCTATACCCCTTGCACCGGGTGAATCAACCAACGAGTTTTCAGGTCACTATCAGCCGCAGACCACAGAAGGTGTTTCTATTGTAAAATATACTTTTTATGATGAGAATGATCCTTCCGGGAATTTTGCTTCTGTAATCGTACATTACAACAGCTTATTCTCGATATCAAGTCTTGCCGGTGATTCTATTTCAAAGCATATAAGACTACTGAACGGCTTTGTAGATGATCCTATTCATGGGGTGATCAATATCCATAATCATGCATCCGTGCCGCTTAATTTTATTGCTCTGAAGGGAATGCAAATGGTATTACCAAATACTGAAAACTGGTTTTGGTTCGATGGAGTTCAATATCCTGCCAGTGTGGATACTTCAGGACTGGTAAGCATTGGCGCCGGTACAACGGATGAGTCATTCGAAGCATTTTATGATGCTGCCGGAGTTGAAGGTGTCTCAACAGTTTATTATGTGTTCATGGATCCAACCAATCCAACCAGCTATGCTGTATTTCAGTTCAGCTATAATGCTGAGAGCACTGGTATCAGCGACAACATTCTTGAAAATACTACATTTTCCGCTGCATACCCGAACCCTGCAGAAAGCTTTGTTTCATTCGATTACGATATTCCAAACGAAGTGAACAGGGCTGAGATCCTGATCACTAACCTGCTTGGTGCAGTGGTTTTTGAAGGCACCCTGAGCGGACTTAATGGAACTGAAAGAATCGATGTATCCAATTTCACTGAAGGCATTTACTTTGCCACACTGAAACTCGATAATTATATCGCTTCTACACAGAAAGTGCTGATAAGATAGATAAAGACAAATAAAAAACGGAAAGGCCTTTGCTGATATAGTGAAGGCCTTTTTTTTGAGGTATGAGGCTTCGTTGTTCGTTGTTCGTTATTCCTTATTCGTTATTCCAAACGCTTCCCTGATCTTCTCTACATAGTCAAGTTTCTCCCAGGCAAAGAAGGTCACCTTTTTGGTGCAGGGTGGCTTGTTGCAGTGAATAAGTTTTCCTGAGTTTTCAGGATCGTAATGTACTTCCACTTCTTCTTCGAAAGGTTCCCTTCCGAAATGTCCGTAGGTGGCTGTTTTTTTGTAAATGGGGTTTTTAAGTCCAAAACGTGTGATGATGCCATGAGGTGTGAGGTCGAATAAAGTATCAAGGATTTCAGCGATCCTGCCATCACTCATGATCTTGCCATTCTTATCTGTTACCTTCGCAGTACCATTGGTATTCACAAACAAGCCAACATGCTCTTTTCGGCCAATGGCATAAGCTACCTGTATCAATGCTTCATCGGCAATGCCGGCAGCGATAAGATTTTTTGCCATATGCCGCATGGCATAAGCAGCGGAACGGTCAACTTTTGAGGGGTCTTTACCTGAAAAGGCACCACCGCCATGGGCGCCTCTGCCACCATAGGTGTCAACGATGATTTTCCTGCCGGTAAGTCCGGTATCTCCGTGCGGGCCACCGATCACGAATTTTCCGGTTGGGTTCACAAACAGTTTGAAGTCGCCTTTAAACAGTTGTTTTACCTTATCTGGAATATCAACACTGTTTTTTACTCTTGGGATAAGGATCTCCCTGACATCAGACTCGATCTTTTTCAACATCTTATCATCGTCAGCATCAAAATCATCATGCTGTGTGGATATCACGATCGTATCAATTCTGACAGGATGGTTATCATCATCATATTCAACAGTGACCTGTGATTTGGAATCAGGGCGGAGATAAGTCATCTCTTTGCCTTCTTTCCTGATTGCAGCCAGTTCCTGCAGGAAAATATGTGCCAGTTCTATGGGCATGGGCATATAATTATCCATTTCCCGGCAGGCATAACCAAACATCATCCCCTGGTCACCGGCGCCCTGGTCCTCAGCCTTTTCCCTGTTTACTCCCATATTGATGTCACCGGATTGTTCATGAATAGTAGAAATGACACCACAGGAGTCGGCATCGAACTTATATGCTGATTTCGTATAACCGATTTCACGAATGGTATTCCTGACAATATCATCAACATTTACCCATCCTGTTGTCCTGACTTCACCTGCACAAACTGCCAGTCCTGTCGTTACAAGGGTTTCACATGCTACCCTGGATTCAGGATCGAGACGCAGAAATTCATCCAGCAAGGCATCCGATATCTGGTCAGCTACTTTGTCGGGGTGCCCTTCAGACACTGATTCTGATGTAAATAAGGTTCTCATATAATGTTATAGTATTTTTTTTATCAGTAAAACGTCCGGATGATCATAATGTAGTCCGGTCATTTGAATGCGCAAATGTAATAAATGTTATTTATAGTTTCCGTTTGCTCTTGTCAGGGCCTGAAAAACCTCTTCAAGACTTTGCTGTTCGCGGTTGAGGGAAAGTACTGAAATATTATTATTAACAGCAAATTTAAATAGTTCCTCCCTGATGTCTTTCTCCTGAGATGCTTCAATCTCCCATGCATTTTCGCCAATTTTTCCGGCTCTGATCAGGCCTTTGATCTTCTTTAGTTTTTCCTCGTCAACTTCGCCACTGAACTCAATTTTAATGATGTCTTTTCCTGCAGTTCTTTTCGAAAGGTTTTTCGTTGAATCATCAGCTACGACCCTGCCAAGGTGAATGATCACAGCCCTGTCGCAGATGGCTTCTACTTCCTGCATGATGTGGGTGCTGAGCAATATTGTTTTTTCCCTGCCCACCTCTTGTATAAGTGACCGGATTTCCAAAAGTTGGTTGGGGTCAAGGCCTGAAGTAGGTTCATCAAGGATCAGCACGGAAGGATCATGCAGAAGTGCCTGTGCAAGACCGACCCTCTGCCTGTATCCTCTTGACAATGCACCGATCTTCTTGTTTTGTTCAAGTCCGAGACCTGTGAGGTCAATGATCTCGTTGATCCTCGACTTTTTTTTCTTTCCCAATTTGTGTATCCCCGCAAGAAATGATAAGTATTCTCTAACATACATGTCGAGATACAGCGGATTATGCTCCGGCAGGTATCCTACGCGTTTTTTAACTTCCAGTGCCTGCTCGAAAATGTCGTAACCATCCACGCTGGCTTCTCCGGATGTTGGAGGTAAAAAGCAGCTGATGATCTTCATCATAGTGGATTTTCCGGCTCCGTTAGGTCCCAGAAGGCCAACGACTTCGCCTGCATTAATTTCCAGCGATACAGCATCCAGCGCCTTCTGCTTTCCGTAAATCTTGGTTATTTCTTTGGCTATGATCGACATTTTCTTAAAGGTGTTTGGGCTGCGAAAATACAAAAATATATTAGGGATTACGATGCATCAATCTCCTGGTATAAAGCCATATTGTGATAAGGAATAATATTTCTCCGGCCCCAAATACAAACCAGTTAAAGGATACAGGCACATAGTTTGCGGTAAATTGCATCAGTTCATTGCCCCGTGAAAATGAAAAAACTTCCCAGAGGCTGAATTCTGATGAGATAAAATTGAAATAATCCATCGTGTAAGCAGTAATTGTTATCAGGCAACCAATGATGATCAGTGCCCACTCCTGCAATTTCATAGAAATCCTGTATCCTTTGTGCGAAAAATGCAGGATGATCAATGCCAGGATGATCATTGTTATTGAGTTGATCAAGGGGGCCAACACCGGCCCGGCCCATATTAGCGGGATGAGGAAAAGGATATCCCAGGTCATAAGGGAGGCAGGCCAGTTCAGGATGATCTTCAGAAAGACGTAATAAAAAATATCCCAGATGGCGAAAGTGAAAATAAACCATGCGGGGATCTCAGCTCTTTTCCTGGATGCAAGAACAGCAACTCCGAGTAACATGATCAGGGTGGCTGCCTCTCTCAGTATCTCGGTAATGGCGATGTGATTGTCAATAAGCCGAAGGGGAAAATCAAAGCCCTCGGGATAATAGAGCTCACGCATGTAAACGACCACCGAGCTTTCTACGAAAGCCATGCCAATTGCAAAAAAGGTGATCCAAAAAATATGATGTTTCATATCCCCCTGATTTCAGCCTGATTTTGTTATCTTTGCAGCTAAATATGAATAACGTTTAATATTCATTCTTATTCTGCATTAAAATAAATACGATGCAACGGATTTTAATATTTCTGATTGTACTTATTTTATTCCCACAGATAGCGGTACTCCGGGCACAGACATTTACAAAGATCAATGCGGGTTTTGAAGCATGCTTTTACCCCACTGCAGCCTGGGCTGATATCGATAATGATGGTGACCTGGACGTTTTCTTTTCCGGTCTTGACGGAGCTGACAACCCGCTGGCCCACCTCTACAGCAATGATGGTGGAGGGATTTTTACGGAATTATCAAGCGCGATCACCGGGCTTTCCTCCTCAGCATGTGCTTTTGGGGATATGAACAATGACGGGCTGGCCGATCTCGCAGTGTCAGGTCATACAGGAATTACCAGCATGTGTATTATCTACAGGAATGATGGCGGCGGTACCTTTACGGATATCAGTGCCGGGCTTGCCGGATTTTCGGAAGGGAGCCTTGCATGGGGAGATTATGATAATGATGGCCTGGCTGACTTGCTATGCACCGGGTTGGATGATGCACAAAATCCGATCACATTGCTTTATCATAATGATGGAGGAGAAATATTTTCGGATGCGGGGGCCTCTCTCACCGGATTGTATGAAAGCAGCCTGGCCTGGTACGATTATGACCTGGATGGGGATATGGATTTTGCCCTCAGCGGTATGGACGATGCCGGTTTGCCGCAATCCATAATTTATCGCAACGATGACGGCATTTTTAACGATATGGGTGCCGGCCTGACAGGCCTTTCAGCAGCCTCTGTAGCCTGGGGCGATTACAATAATGACACTTATGCCGACCTGCTGCTTTCCGGTTCCGATAATGCAGGATTATCGCATACGATCCTTTATAAAAATAATAACGGAAATTCTTTCAGCCAGATTGCAGGATCTTATAATGGCATCTCACATGGATCGGCCATATGGGGAGATTTTAATAATGACGGCAATCTTGATTTTATCATCGCGGGCAGGAACAGTGCCGGAGGAAGCCCAAACCCGCCACCCCAGGTTTTATTTCTGGAGATGTATGTGAACCAGGGGAATGACCAGTTTCAGGTACAGCCTCTTCAACTGCCCGGCCTGGCATATAATGCAGTCGTGTGTGGTGATTATGATAATGATTCCGACCTCGACCTTCTGCTGGCAGGTTCTTTCGAAAATCCTATTGGCGGCAGCAATAGTACAGCGGCCTTATACAGGAATGAAACAGCAGAAATAAATATTCCTCCTGCTTCGCCTTCCGGTTTATCTTATGAAGTGATTGGAACTGATGTGATCCTGCAGTGGGATGCTGCCAGTGACGACAAAACTCCAGGTCCAGGCTTGAATTATAATATTCGTGTAGGAAGCCAGCCGGATAACATGGATTTTTATTCAGCTCTTGCCGGTCTGTCAGATGGCTATCGAAGGATCGTAAGCACAGGGAATACGGGTGGAAATACATCATGGAGTATCATTGGCCTTGAGTTTGGGGATTATTATGCCTCTGTTCAGGCCCTTGATCATGATTATGCAGCATCTTCCTTTTCTCCGGATATTATTATTGCTGTTCTTCCAACTGCTACTTTCAGTCTGGTAGATTCCTTATGTATTTTTGAACAAACAACGATTAGCTATACAGGAAATGCATCCCCATCAGCACAATATATATGGGATTTTGGCGGGGGCATGGTCCTCTCCGGTACCGGCCAGGGGCCATATGTAGTTTATTGGGGTACTGAAGGTCTTAAGACTGTAACTTTAACTGTTATTGAAAACAATGTGGCCTCAGTTCCTGTAAGCAAGCAGGTAATGATCGTTGGAGATGCGCCTGCTCCGGGTGCCATTAGCGGTGAAACGGAATTATGTCAGGGAACAGAAACGAGCGAATATGTTATTGCTCCTTTGCCGGGTGTCAACACCTATGAGTGGCGCCTGAATCCATCTGAAGCCGGAGCTATAAATGGTAATACCATAGTGGCCGTTGTTGAATGGAATCCCGATTTTACAGGCAATGCTTACGTCTTTGTCAGGGGTATCAATGCCTGTGGCACCGGACCTTATTCCGATAGCCTCGAAATTACATTGTATCCACTGCCTGCTCAGCCTGGCAAGCCGGAGGGCCCTGATCAATTGTGCCTGAATTCACCGAATACAAACTACACTACAAGTGGTGCTGCATTTGCGAATGCATACCAATGGTATTTGGCTCCTGAATCGGCAGGTGCCATATTCGGAAGCGGACTGGAAGCCGAAGTCGACTGGGATAATACCTATACCGGAATTGTTGAGATCTATGTAAGCTCGTTCAATGATTGTGGAGCAGGTCCTGAATCCGACACCCTTATTGTTATAATAAATCTTCCTCCGGATGTTGATGCCGGCGAAGATCAGGTCATCCCATTTGGAACTTCAACACAACTGCATGGCAGCGTCACCGGTGGTTCTGGTTCCTATTCTTATGCCTGGTCACCTCCTGAATTTCTCGTAGACCACACGGTGCCGGAACCTTTTACGGTTGATATGGAGCAAAGCAAGCAATTTACACTGCTTGTCATTGATGAAGTGACATCCTGTTCAGCCCAGGATCAGGTTGCCATATCGGTTTCGGGCGGAGAGCTTGGCCTTGAAGTTTATGCTGACCCGGAACAGTTGTGTCAGGAAGAGGAGTCGCAGCTTCTGGCCCTGGCCGGGGGCGGAACTGGTGTATATACTTATGCCTGGACTTCTCAACCGCCAGGATTCACTGCTGATATTCCTGACCCTGTTGTGAGCCCGATGGAGACTACAAGCTATTATGCTGAAGTATCGGATGGAAATGGGACAGTGTCGGATAGCATTATATTAACGGTTTTCCCACTGCCGGGCGATGCCGGTCCGCTAAGCGGAGCTGATGAAGTATGTGCAGGTGATGAACTCATCCTCTATGAAATTGATGCGGTACCATTTGCCACACAATATTACTGGACCCTTCCTTCCGGGGCCTATGGAGGGAGTGACAGCGCAGCGATTTATGTGAGTTTTACCGGGCTTGCAGAATCCGGGGAAATTCAAGTGATCCCGGTCAATGATTGCGGGCAGGGAGAAGCTTCATTAATGTATATAGATGTAAAATATGTGACAGGAATTCCGGAAACACCCTACGGGCCTGATACGATCTGTACAAGCACGGATACCATAAGTACCTATATTCTGGATGAAGGGGTAACAGGAGCCATTTATTATGAATGGAGGCTTCTGCCTGAGGAGGCCGGTACTATTCTGGGCGATGGATTGTCAGCCAGCGTCCACTGGACTTTTAATTGGGAAGGCATGGCTGCGGTGAGCGTGCAGGCTGTGAATGATTGCGGACCTTCCGGCTGGGCAACCCCATTGCCTGTTTATGCTTATAATAGCCTGGGTCTTGCTGATGCGGAAACTGAAAATGTATATCTTAAGTTATTCCCTAATCCTGTAAAAGAAGTCTTGAATGTTGAGTTTTGGATGTTGAATGATAAGGAAGGGCTTATGCTGGGCGTTTGGGATATTTACGGGAGAAAATTGAAAGATATTGCAATCCCGGCTGGGCAGAAGCAGTTGCTGCTTCATGTTCCTTCTTTCCCGCAAGGATTATATATCCTTATACTAAGTGATCAGCACAGGGTTCTGGCGAATGAAAAGTTTGTGGTGAAAAAATAGAAGGGGCCGCAGTTTAAATTTCAAACCCCATCCCCCCATCCCCTCATCAATTACGAATTGTCAACAAATTATTGTTGGTAAATTTTGGTAATCAAAAAACTTAATTCTATCTTTGCACCCCCATTTTGAAGGGTCTGAAGAAAAAGCGTTGAAAATTAAAATTCGTAATGGATACATTGAGTTACAAAACGGCTAGCGCCAATAAAGAAACAGTCAACAAAGAATGGCTGTTAATTGATGCAGAAGGAATGGTTCTCGGACGACTGGCATCAGAGGTTGCAAAATTATTGCGTGGTAAACACAAACCTGACTTCACTCCCCATGTGGATTGTGGTGATAATGTAGTGATCATCAATGCTGAGAAAGTTAAACTCACAGGCAAGAAAATGGATGACAAAATATATATCCGTCATTCAGGATACCCGGGTGGACAGCGCAGCAGGACCGCGAGGGAAATATTAGTTAGATTTCCTGAAAGGCTTGTTGAACACGCCGTGAAAGGAATGCTTCCCAAGAACAGGCTGGGCGCCGACTTATTCAGGAACCTATACGTATATGTGGGCCCTGAACATAAACAAGAAGCACAGCAACCCAAGGAATTCAAAATAGAAACAAATAAATAGACATGGACGTTATCAATACATTAGGCAGAAGAAAAAAGGCAATTGCACGAGTTTATATTTCGGATGGTAAAGGAGAGATTACTGTTAATAAAAGGGATTGGAAAGAGTACTTTCCCACTTCCATTCTGCAATATGTCGTACAGCAACCTTTTATTCTGACTGATACACAGTCCAAATATGATCTCACTGTCAATCTTGATGGTGGAGGTATCTCAGGTCAGGCAGAAGCTTTACGCCTGGGCATTGCAAGGGCTCTTTGTAAAATTGATCCTGAGCACAGACCGGTTTTAAAAGCCAACGGACTCATGAAAAGGGATCCGAGGATGGTAGAACGTAAGAAACCAGGTCAGAAGAAAGCACGTAAGAAATTCCAGTTCAGTAAACGTTAATATTTTTCCTGTTTCCGGATCGAGTTTAGTATCTAAATTGCCAAGACCGTTGAAAACAATGCTACCTGGCAATTGCTTTTAAGAATGTAAACAAAAAATTAAAAAAATGGCAAGAACAACTTTTGAAGAATTGTTAGATGCAGGTGTACACTTTGGCCACCTGAAAAGAAAATGGAACCCGAACATGGCTCCTTATATTTTTATGGAACGAAACGGGATCCACATCCTCGACCTTTATAAAACCAGTGCTAAGTTAGAAGAAGCAGCATCTGCGATAAAGCAAGTTGCGAGGTCAGGGAAAAAGATACTTTTTGTTGCAACGAAAAAGCAAGCCAAAGAAATCGTGGCCGAGCAGATGAAGAGGGTAAATATGCCTTATGTTACTGAAAGGTGGCCTGGTGGCATGCTTACCAATTTTGCAACCATCCGGAAAGCAGTAAAAAAAATGTCCTCCATCGACAAAATGCAAACCCAGGAGACATTTAAAAACCTGTCGAAAAGGGAAAAACTCCAGATCACACGCGAACGCGCAAAACTGGAGAGGCAGCTTGGGAGCATTTCAGATATGAACCGCTTGCCATCAGCAATCTTTGTGGTGGATATCCTGAAAGAAAAGATAGCAGTTGCGGAAGCCAGAAAACTGAATATCCCAATCTTTGCAATGGTTGATACCAATTCAGATCCTACCCTCATCGATTTCCCCATCCCTGCAAATGACGATGCTTCAAAATCTATTCATATGATCGTTAAGCTTATGGTAGATGCTATGGAAGAGGGACTGACAGACAGGAAATTTGAAAAAGAGAAGAAAGACCAGGAAGATGCTGAAGCAAAAGTTGCAGCCGCTGAAAAATTAAGTGAGGAAAAAGCAGCAGCAGAATATGCAGACCTTGAGGAAGAGGAAGCTGAAAAGCTTTTAAAAGAAGGAGAAACCAAGAGTGCGCCTAAAGATTCTAATGAAGGTGAAATAAAGAAAAGGGAAGGCGGAAAACGACCGCGAAAAATTATCAATAAACCCCAAAAGTAGCCAATAAGATTATTAAACATATTAATTATAACAAAACATGGTAAACATAAAAGCCGCTGAAGTAAACGACCTGCGTAAAATGACCGGGGCAGGCATGATGGATTGCAAAAAAGCCCTGATCGAAAGCGACGGCGATGTTGAAAAGGCGATAGATATACTCAGAAAAAAAGGACAAAAAATTGCTGCCAAGCGTGCCGATAGAGCTGCCAGCGAAGGTGTTGTCCTTGCCGGAGCCAATGATGCCGGTGACTATGCCGCCATCGTAATGGTGAATTGTGAAACAGACTTCGTAGCGCAAAACCAGGATTTTATTGATTTTACAAAATCAATCCTTGAACTGGCCATTGCGAAAACACCCAAAACCCTTGAAGAACTTAACGGACTCGACCTGAACGGACGTAGTGTTGAAGAGAACATGAGAGACCAGATGGGCAAGATCGGTGAAAGCATTAAGCTGGGTGCTTATGAATTTGTTGAGTCAGCTGAGGTTTTTGCATATAATCATCAGGGAAACAGACTGGCAACTGCCCTGGGACTGAACATGACAGATGGTGAAAATATTTCCCAGGTAGGCCATGAGCTTGCCATGCAGGTAGCAGCCATGAACCCTGTTGCTGTGGACAAGAACGATGTTGAGCAGTCCATTATCGACAAGGAGATTGAAATTGGTAAAGACCAGGCACGCCAGGAAGGAAAAGCTGAAGATATGCTGGACAAGATTGCCATGGGTAAACTCAATAAGTTTCTGAAAGACAACACCCTGATGAATCAGGTATTTATCAGGGAAGGGAAAAAGATCGTTCGGGATTACCTCGCTGAAACCAACAAGGACCTCAGCATAACCGGATTTAAAAGGCTTATGCTTGGAGCGTAAACCATATTAGAATATCATATGAAGGAAGAGTGGGCGAAAGTTCGCTCTTTTTTTTTGGCTGTGGGCCATGGGCGGTAGGCCTTGGGTATTCGTTCCTCTTCCGAGCTAGCCCAGCAACTCCCTCACAATTCCCGAAATCTCTTTGTTGTCAGCTTTCCCGGCCAGCTTTTTTGAGGCAGTGCCCATCACCCGGCCCATGTCTTTCATGCTTTCGGCCCCGGTCTCAGCAATGATCTCTTTCACGATTTCACGCAAAGCATCCCCGCTGATTTGTTCGGGCAGATAGCTTTCTATGATCCCGAATTGGAATTCTTCTTCTTCAGCAAGTTCGATCCGGCCTTTTTCCCTGTAGATGGCGGCTGACTCTTTTCTCTGCTTTACTAATTTCTTCAGCAGTCCCATCTCCAGTTCCTCCGGTATCTCGTTCCCGGAAGTGCCTTTTGCTGTTTTTAATAAAAGTAGTCCTGACTTTACTGCCCGAAGGGCTTCAAGCTTTTTCGAATCCTTTGCCAGCATGGCGTCTTTGATATCTTTATTGATCTTTTCTGCTAATGTCATGGGTTTTGATTTTGGGTTTGCAATTTAGTAAAAAATAAGAGGTTTGCAAAGAAGCGTCAGAATAAGGGCTGTTGGGGGTTTGGTGTTAGATGTTCCACCTCCGCTAACCGCGTGCCGCCATAGCTTCAGCGGTGGCGCAAGCTACGGCGGACGCGGTGGGTGTTAGGTGAATTTTCGATACTCGATATTTGATATTCGTTTTTCGTTATTCAAAACATGTCAATTTATTATAAGCTTTTCTTTAATCCTCATATTCTCGATTACCACTTCAATCACATACATTCCCGGTATCAAGTTTGACACATCAAGCTTATTGCTTGTCCCTCTTTGATGGATGATTCTTTGCCCGAGCCGGTTGTAAATGTTAACCTCCTCAATGCTTCCATTGATGCCCGAGATCATGATTTCTGAATGGGCAGGGTTGGGGAAAATTTTAATATCAGATTCAAAAGTATAATAATTGATATGGCTCGAATTTTCATAAATAATCTTACATATAAATATATCAGTGCCCATATTTGTGGACGTTAAGGACGTATCCCCAAATATTGTGGTATTCATAAATGATCCTGTAGCATAAATATCATTGTTGTTATCAATAACACAAGTATTCGTGTAGTAATTCCCGACCTCTATAATGTCCTGTATTATCCCTCCATTACTTAATTGCAAAATATGAGATTTAGAATCTAACAATAATGAGTCTCCGATTAAGGCGTCACCCTGAAAATAACAAGTAACATATATTGAATTATTATCACCAACAATACAATAAGACCGATCCATTGCTGAACTGCCAAATCCTGTTATCCAAAGCAATTCGCCAATCCTATTATATTTTGCAATGTATATATCAAATTCTCCATTTGAGACAATGGTGTCACTATTAAAGAAAGCAGTACCGCCGAATATTCCGGTTAGATAGATGTCTTCATTTTCATCTGCAATAATTGATGATCCGAGAGCACCCCATTCACCACCTGCTTTTCGTATCCATAATAAGTCACCGGAACTATTATATTTCGCAATAAAAATATCCTGAAATCCAGAAGAAATTAATACTGTATCATTAAAAACAGCACTATCCTTAAAGTTTCCTGTAAGGTAGATGTTATTAAAATTATCTGAAGTTACTGAAAGCCCCAAGTCTGCTTCCGCTCCCCCACCTTGATTTATCCATAAGACGTTTCCCTCATTATCTAGTTTTGCGAGAAATATGTCATAATCACCATTTGATGTCAGGCTAGTGTTGTCAAATATTACAGTATTCTGAAATATGCCGGACAAATAAAGAAAATTATCATTGTCCGTTGTGATTGAATATCCTTGATCTGATCCGGCACCACCGAACTGTTTTACCCAGTTCAGATTTCCCTCAGTATCATGGTCGGTAATAAAAATATCACATTCCCCTTTTGCTATTAATGTTGTCTCTTCAAAAGATATAGTATCACTAAAAAAGCCAACTGTATATAAATGACCGTTATTATGCATAATACAAAGGGGGCGATCATATTCCTTTCCTCCATAATCCTTTGCCCAAATAAAATTCCCGCTTTTGTCATATTTTGAAATATAAATATCAAACAACCCCTTTGCAATTATGGATGTATTCCCAAACCAACAAGTATCAGAAAAGGTTCCTGCACTATAAATAAAATTATCATCGCTGGTAATTGATTGTCCTATATCCGTTCCCATTCCTCCTTCCTGATGGATCCATTTAATTTTTGAGTTCTGAGCACTAACAAAGTTGTGGGTAAAGAAAAATGCTAATATGATTACGTAGGCTTTCATGAATTTATGTTTTATTTCTTCTCATTAATTTCATCATTATACTTTTAGGTGTTCCTCCTTCGCTCCGCTTACGCTTGCGCTGAAGCTTCAGCGTAGGAGCACGGCGGACGCGGTGGGTGTTGAATTTTCGATACTCGATATTTGATATTCGTTATTCGTTTTTCGTTATTCAAAACATGTTATTTAAACATTTCGTCCGCTTAAATATAATATAAAAAGCATTATAATAAAAATATTATCCATTTTATGATCAGCAGAAAAAAAGCCCCACCGTATAGCAGGGCCTTTCAAGTTCAAAAAAAAATAGCAGAATGATTAAGGTTGTGAACTAATCCACATTATCATGCAAATATGTATTGTCTGATTTTAAGCTGGCATTTTCATCATCTCCCTCCGAGAGGGTGTATTTTGAGATTTTGGTTTCCTCAGAAGGTTTGGCGTCAGACAGGGGGATGTTTTTCCTGAGATAAGCCGGCTCATTTTCAAGATCAGACAGCCCGCCGGGAGATTTTAATTGAATGCTCATCTGGCGAAGCCGCTCTACCCTTTCCAGGGCTTTTTTCTCAAGGTTTGCTTTTTCTTCTTTTGAAATAGTATCAGGAACAGCTTCTTCTGTTTTTCCTGATGCCGGCTTACGCTCAAATAATATCAATTCTTCCGGTTCTTCAAGCTGATCAACCGTATGACTTATTTCAGTGCTGATCTTTTTATCTGCTTCTTCCGGTACGGGATCATTCAGGCTAAAACGTATTACCTCCGGTTTTTCTTCTTCAGTTTTGTTGCTGATAACCGGACGTGGCTCCTTCTCCTCAGGTTTGGCTTTGCTGATCAGTCTGATCTCTTCAGGTTCATTGTCCTTTACTTTTGGTTCAATGGCGGGCCTGGTTGGATTAGGCAGCGGAACCTCTTCATCAGTCTGCCTGACAGCTGTTTTTTTCTTATACAGATCACGGACCACCTTGCCTTCGTTGGGTTCTTTGTCGAATCCTGTTGCCACAATCGTTATACTGATCTGTTCACCCAGAGAATCATCCCTGCCTGCTCCCCAGATGACATCTGCCTCCAGGCCTGCTTCACTCAGGATATAATCTGTTATTTCAGTGACCTCGTCCATGGAGATCTCCTTGCTGCCTGATGACAGGTACAGGAGGATGTTTTCGGTTCCCTTTATGTCGTTATCATTCAGTAATGGAGACTTCAATGCCAAATCAATGGCAATATGTGCGCGGTTTTCACCTTCAGCAATTCCGGTACCCATAATGGCTACACCACTGTTTCGCATCACGGTGTTCACATCTTTGAAATCAATGTTGACGAATGATTTTTCGGTGATGATCTCTGCAATACCTTTTGCAGCAGTTAGCAATACGTTATCAGCAATTTTAAAAGCTTCTGAAATGCCAAGGTCTCCATGCAATTCCCTCAACTTGTCATTGCTGATGATCAATACGGCATCAGCATATTTTCTCAGTTCTTCAATACCCCTGACAGCTTGCTGTTTGCGTTTTCTTCCTTCAAAATTAAAAGGCAGGGTAACGATAGCAATAACCAGTATACTGCCGCCTTCATCCTCAGGAAGTTCGATTTCTTTTGCAAGCCGTGCAATGATAGGGGCAGCACCTGTTCCTGTTCCGCCACCCATGCCTGCAGTGATAAACAACATTTCAGTATTGGATGACAGTACTTTTTTTATATCTTCCGCCTTTTCGATAGCCGCCTTTTCTGCTACAGCAGGAACTGACCCGGCTCCCAGACCTTTGTTTCCAAGACTTATCTTATTCGGAATCGGACTCATGTCAAGAGCCTGGGCATCAGTATTGCACACGATGAAATCAACACCCGTAATCCCCTGGTTGAACATGTGATTAACTGCGTTTCCGCCACCGCCGCCAACACCGAGAACTTTTATGATGGACGACTGATTTTTTGGTTTTTCGAATTTCAAAATATCCTCCATTTTAATTTATTAAATTTAGATTAATATTTGCGTTGTTCAATTGCTCTGCATGATTTTTATTAACAATATCATTGTTGATTATTTATTCCTCCCCGTCTTTCTCAAACCATTCCTGGATTGTATTTAAGAAACGTCTTTGCCTTGGTTGTTTGTCGGGTTTCTGCTTTCCTTTTTTCTTCTCGCCTTTTTGTGTTTCTTTTTCTTTTTCCTTTCCCAGGCGGGTGAAGCCTTCGATAACCAGGCCTATACCTGTAGAGTACATGGGACTGGCCATTTCATCAGGTACGTCATTGGCGAGATGTTCGTTGGGGTAACCGATTCTTGTATCCATTCCGGTGATAAATTCGGTTAATTGTGCAATATGCTTTAAGAGGGCTCCACCACCCGTTAGCACGATGCCTCCGATCAGTTTTTTCTCATATCCTGAGTTTTTGATCTCATAATGGATGTGATCAATGATCTCTTCCATCCTGGCCTGGATAATGCTGGCCAGGTTTTTCAGTGTGATCTCTTTTGGTGTCCTGCCTCGTAACCCAGGGATGGCTACAACTTCCTCATCACGGTTTTCACTGGCAAGTGCCGAACCGAATTTTACTTTCAGTTCTTCTGCATGTTTTTTGATAATGGTACAACCTTCTTTTACATCTTCTGTGATGATGTCACCACCGAAAGGGATTACAGCAGTATGCCTGATGATCCCATCCTGGAAAATTGCTATATCAGTTGTTCCGCCACCAATATCAACCAGGGCTACGCCGGCTTCCTTTTCTTCGTCATTCAGGACGGCTTCGGCCGAAGCAATGGGTTCAAGGACGAGATCCACCACTTCGAGGCCCGCTTTCCTGACACATTTATAAATGTTCTTGGCTGCAGCCGTCTGCCCAATGATAATATGAAAGTTGGCCTCGAGCGAGTTACCCAACATGCCTACCGGTTGCTTAATGCCCTGTTCAGCATCAATGATATATTCCTGAGGGATCACATCGATGATCTCTTCGCCCGGAGCCATATTCAGGTTATACATGTTTGCATTCAGCGTGTCGATGTCATTTTGATTGATCTCCTCGTCAATATTTTTGCGAATGATGCTGCCATGATGTTGCAGGCTTTTTATATGCTGCCCTGCAATGCCAACATTTACATATTTAATATCCACTCCTGATTTTAACTCTGCCTGTTCTATCGCAATCTTTATGGAGTTCACAGTGTGTTCGATATTAGAAACCATCCCCCTTTTCACACCAATTGATTCTGTGCGTCCGTGACCGATGATCTCTATCTTGCAATGCTCGTTCTTCTGGCCAACGATAGCTGCGATTTTGGTTGTTCCAATGTCAAGTCCTACAATAATTTCTGAATTTTCCATGCTCCTATGTTTTTGAACAAATTACTTGATTTGTATATTTTAGATCGATGGATTTATAATCTATCCATCCTGCTTTTCCTGCCCCTTTTCTGTAAAAAGTGACAAGCTTTTCAAATTTTTCTTCCATATTTTCCATTGTCCCGAAATGGATGGTGTAATTACCGATCATGGGGGTCATCTCCAGTTCCCCTGAAGCATTGACCCATATCTGCCCGATCATCCGCTTGATAAATGGAGATCCTTTCATGTACGCAGCCATCTCCCAAAGCTCTTTAACAATGGAATTTGCAGCCAAAGAGTCTACATGCAGCTGAGGACTGCCAAGATCAGATATGCCATCATTGATGTTGCCATTTGCAATGATGACCCTGGCAGGATGGCCCGTGTTGAGGGGCATCAGGTAGCCTTCCGTATCAATATAATAGCTGCGCTTGTTTTTGTTTGTTATTCTGATCAGGGCTTGCCGAAGGATGATCCTGATATTCAGGCGCCCTGAAATTTCTGTCTGGATATCTGCGCTTTTTATGTAAGGAATGCTATTCAGTATGCGCCGGATCTCATTAAAATCAATCTCTGCGAGTGTCTTTCCTTTTAGTGTGTCTGTTCGGATGATGATCATTTCACTTAGCTCTTCTGCAGTGATCAGATGATCCGTGTCCGGACCCACTATACTGAGATCAAAACTATGACAGATGGTTTCATTGTGTTTTTGTCCGATGAAGGTCAACAACACAATCACCCCTGCAATGAGCAGCATCCAGAATGATATCCGTAATATCTTTTTCATGCTTATGATTTCAATGCTTGTTTGATGGGGTTCACCATTTGCTCAATGTCTCCAGCTCCCATGCTGATCAATACTTCTGGTTTTAGCTTTTTTATCACATCCGCTAGATCTTCTTTTGTACTTATTTGCTTATTTGAAATGTTCATCTTGCCCAGCAGCAATGCAGCATTCACTCCCTCTATCGGCGCTTCTCTTGCAGGGTAGATATCCAGTAAAATGACCTCGTCGAATAAATCCAGGCTGGCTGCAAACTCAGCTGCAAGATCCCTGGTTCTGCTGTAAAGGTGTGGCTGAAATACAGCTGTGATCTTTTTGCCCGGATAAATGGCTCTCGCTGCACTGATACAGGCGGTGATCTCTTCAGGATGATGAGCATAGTCATCAATAAAGACAAGGCCTTCCTCCTGGATGATAAATTCAAAACGCCGCTTTACACCCTTGTAGGTCTCCAGCCCTTCTTTGATCTCTTGCATGCTCAAACCTGCCTGTAGGCATACTGCTGCAGCTGCAACAGCATTTTCTATATTATGCTGTCCGGGTACCTGCAGGCTGATCCTGGTTTTTTCATTGCTTTTCAGGTGAAGGTCAAAGTAAAAATGCTTTTCACTGACACCGGCATTGCCGATGCGCAGGTCTGCATCCTGGCTTTTGCCATAAATTATGGCTCCTTCCGGGACCGGGATTTGTTTTGTTACATCTTCATGGATGATCAGCGAGCCACCGGGCTTTATTTGTGATACAAATTTTGTAAATGAATCCCTGAGTTGCTCCAGCGATCCGTAAATGTCGAGGTGGTCTGCAGCCAATGTTGAAATAACAGCAATTTTTGGATGAAGCTTGTGAAAAGAACGGTCATATTCATCCGCTTCAGCAATAAGAAACCTGCTGTTTTCATTCTTGATGAAATTCGTATTGTAATTATTCATCATCCCACCAATGAATGCTGTTACAGGAAATTTAGCATCTTGCATGATGTGGGTGATCATCGAGGAGATCGTGGTTTTCCCATGCGTTCCCGCTACGGCGATGGTTTCGTGATCTTCTGCGATCATGCCCAGTACCTCTGCTCGCTTTTTGATGTTAAAATCAACTTCTCTGCAATAGCTAAGCTCCATGTTCGAATCCGGTATGGCCGGGGTGTAGATGACCAGGTTGGCGTCGCAGGGAATGTATGCAGGATCATCACGGTAATGGATGTTCATGCCTTCCTGCTCCAGTTGTCGTGTCAGTGGGGTAGAGGTTTTGTCATAGCCGGAAACCTCTTTTCCCAGTTGCCGGTAATATCTGGCGAGGGCACTCATCCCGATGCCGCCTATACCGATCAGATACACGGTGCTGATTTTTTGTTTTTCCATCATTTTCCCAACAGTTTTATCACTTCATCCACTATCTTTTCAGTTGCATCGGGCCTTGCCAGTTTTAGAATATTTTCCCGCATAACTTTTTGCCTGTCTTCATCTTTCAATAATGAAAGCAGGCTCATGCTCAGTTTTTCGTCCAGTTCATCATCCCTGATCACCAGAGCTGCATCTTTTTCTTTCAGTGCCATGGCATTTTTCGTCTGGTGATCTTCAGCTGCAGTGGGCAAAGGAACGAGTACCAAAGGATTCCCGGCAATACATAACTCTGAAATAGCAATGGCTCCCGCGCGGGATAATACAATGTCTGCAACAGCGTAAGCCAGGTCCATTCTTGAAATAAAATCAAATACTTTCAGCTGTTCAGCACGGGATGCTGTCAGGGAACCGGCTGTTTCAACAGCAATTTCATAAAATGACTTGCCGCATTGCCATATGATCTGTACACCTGTTGCAAGAATTTCATCCAACTGTTTTGCCAGGGCCCGGTTCACCGATCTTGCTCCCTGGCTGCCTCCTACTACCAGTATTGTTTTCAGGTTTTCCTTCAGGCCGAAGAAACGAAGGCCTTCATCTTTCTTGCCTTTCATTTCTATAATATCTTTTCTGACCGGATTTCCGGTGATCACGATACTTGCAGAAGGAAAATATTTTTCCATTCCTTCAAAAGCAACACATATCTTGTTTACGGTCCTGCTGAGGATCCTGTTGGTGATGCCGGGAAATGAATTCTGTTCCTGGATCAGTGAGGGGATGCCTCTGCGTGAGGCCACCCGTAGCATGGGCCCACTGGCATATCCTCCGGTTCCGATGGCTACATCCGGTTTAAATTTTCTGATGATACTGCGGGCTTTCATGATACTTGAAATAAGCTTGAATGGGAAGGAAAGATTTTTCCATGTCAGCTTTCGCTGTATGCCACTGATCCATAATCCTTCAATAGCGTAACCGGCAGCCGGTACTTTTTCCATTTCCATTCGTCCCTTTGCTCCGATAAAAAGAATATCGGCATTTCCCAGGCGCATCTTCAGGCCATCGGCAATGGCTATTGCCGGAAAGATGTGTCCACCTGTTCCACCTCCGCTTATAATGATCTTTTTGTCAGGCCGCGACATAATCTTCTATATTTTCAGGTTTAGTATCAATTTCCTTACTTACACTCAATATGATCCCCAGGGCAATGCTGGTAAACCATATGGAAGTACCACCCATGCTGACAAGTGGCAATGGCTGGCCGGTAACGGGAATAAGGTTTACGGCAACAGCCATGTTGATCATGGCCTGGAATACCAGGCTAAACCCGACTCCCATCGTCATGAAGGCTCCGAAATTTCGAGGGATCTTCGTAACTATTCTCACTACTCTGAAAAGCAGGATCAGGTAAAGCAGCACAAGAAATGCTCCGCCAAGAAGTCCGTATTCTTCCACGAATATTGCGAAGATGAAGTCGGAATAGGGGTGGGGTAAAAAATTTCTCTGGGTGCTGTTACCCGGAAACTTTCCCAGTACCCCGCCGGAGGCGATGGCGATCTTAGCCTGTTCTACCTGGTAGTTCTTATCACTGTCTATATTTTCTTTATCTGTAAATGCAGTCAGGCGCGCTCCCCAGGTATTAGCCCTTGGCAAAAGATCGGGGTATGCACTGGCCAGAAGCAGCAAAAGCGTAAAACTAACCACTCCAATGCCAATCAGGGAGAAAATATATTTCAGACTTACCCTGCCAATGAACATAATCACGAGACTGGTTGCAAAAAGCATGGCTGCGGTGGAAAAGTTGGCAGGCAGGATCAGTCCGCAAATGATGATCACCGGTATCATCATCGGAAGGAATGCTGATTTAAAATCCTTAATGCTGTCCTGTTTCTTGCTCAAAAGACGGGCCAGGTACATGATCAGAGTAAGCTTCGCAAGATCGGAAGTTTGAAATGTCAGGTTAAATGGCAGGGGCAATACCCTTTTTGCTTCGTTGAGGTCCAGCCCGACAAAGAGGGTCAGTACCAGCAGGGGTACGGCAATATATAATGCGATCTGAAATATCCTGCTGAAATATGTGAACTTAATAAGATGCGTGAAATACATGATCAGGAAACCAAACAATAGAATGATCAGGTGCTTGAGCATATAATATTCTGTATTCCCCGACTGATATTTATAGGCCAGGGTTCCGGTGGAACTGTATACCGTAAGCAGGGAAAAGATAGAAAGCAGTATGACCACCGCCCAAATCACCTTATCACCCCTGATATTTCCCAGTATTTTTGACATCTTTATTATTATAATCCGTTTATTGCTTCTTTAAATTGATTTCCACGATCTTCAAAGTTTTCAAAAAGGTCGAAGCTGGCACAGGCTGGCGACAACAGTACACAATCTCCTTTCTTGCTCAGGTAAAGAGCCGTTTGAACTGCCACATCCATAGAACGCGTTTCAATGATGGTATCAACCATATCTGCAAATGCATTACGGATATGCTTATTGTCTTCTCCCAGGCAAACGATGGCCTTTACCTTGCTCTTTACCATATCGAACAGCATTGAATAATCATTTCCCTTGTCGATGCCACCCGCGATCCATATCACTTCCTTTTGCATGCTTTCCAGGGCATACCAAGCTGAGTTGATATTGGTAGCCTTGGAATCGTTGATGAATTCTATGCCCTGGATGATGGCCACATGTTCCAGCCTGTGTTCAATGTTCTGAAAATCGCTAAGGCTTTCCTGTATTTCGTTTTTACTAATATCAAGGAGCCTCCCTGCAATGGCTGCTGCCATCGAATTATAAATATTGTGCCTTCCTTGTAATGCTAAGCTTTCTAAAGTCATAATTTGTTTATTTGATTGAATATTTATAATTATGTTATTATCTTCTAAACAAGCTCCTTCACCTTCAATGACATTGTTGATACTGAAAGGGATCATTCGGGGCCTAAGCAGATCTTCCCGGATCTTTTTAGCAATTACCTGGTCATCCATGCAATAGATGAAGGCATCTTCATCACCCATATTCCGGAGGATCCTGAACTTCGATGCCGCATAATCATCAAAAGAATAATTGTAGCGGTCGAGATGGTCAGGAGTGATGTTCAGCAGGATAGCGATATCAGCTTTGAAGCTAAACATTCCATCGAGCTGAAAACTGCTGATCTCCAATACGAAATACCTGTGATCCTGTTTTGCAAGCTCCATGGCAAAGCTATTTCCCACATTTCCCGCAACAGCGACATCCAATCCGGCTTTTTTCAGGATATGATGCGTGAGCAGGGTAGTGGTAGTTTTACCGTTCGATCCTGTGATGCAGATCAACTTCGCCTTTGTGAAGCGTGCAGCGAATTCGATCTCAGATAGTAGCGGAATGCCCTTTTGCCTGATCTTTTTTACCAGGGGCGCCTGATCCGGGATCCCGGGACTTTTGATTACTTCCCTTGCCTGCAGGATACGATTCTCCGAGTGTTTCCCTTCTTCAAAATCAATGTCAAAATGTGAAAGAACGTCTTTGTATTTTTCTTTTATGCTGCAGTTGTCGGAAACAAAAACATCAAAACCTTCCTTCCTGGCAAGCACGGCCGCTCCCACACCACTTTCCGCGGCTCCAAGGATGATAATGTTGTTGGTTTCCATTCAATTTTATCTCAGTTTTAATGTGATGATTGTAAGAATAGCCAGCATGATCCCTACGATCATAAAGCGCTGGACGATCTTTGGCTCAGCATAGCCGAGTATCTGAAAATGATGATGCAGGGGTGACATCTTAAAGATGCGTTTTCCGGCACCGAATTTCTTTTTTGTGTATTTGAAATAGCCTACCTGCATGATCACCGACAGGCTTTCAACCAGGAAGATCCCGCAAAGTATAGGGATCAGTAATTCCTTGCGGATCAGAATGGCGAAAACAGCAATGATCCCACCGATGGCCAGACTGCCTGTATCACCCATAAATACCTGCGCAGGGTATGAATTGTACCAGAGAAAGCCAATGCATGCACCGACGAAAGCACTGATGAAAATGGTGAGCTCACCTGTGTTAGGTATGTACATGATGTTCAGGTAATCGGCGAAAACAATGTTGCCTGATACCCATGCCAGGACTGCGAGGGTTGCCCCGATGATGGCTGATGTCCCGGTGGCAAGGCCATCCATTCCATCGGTGAGGTTTGCACCATTGGATACTGCGGTAATGATAAGGATCACAATCGGAATGAAGATGATCCAGGCCCAGTTTGCCGCTTCATCACCGATCCATGAAATCAGGATCTTGTAGTCGAGTTCATTATTCTTGAAGAAGGGAATGGTGGTTTTCTGCGATTTTATCTCTTCTCCGGAAAACGGGACTACTTTTTCACCATTCTCCATCATTTGCTCAATCACCATCGGATCAGTGATCTTTTCCTTGATCACAATGCCATCGTTAAAATACATGCTCATCCCGACTACAAGTCCAAGGATGATCTGGCCGAGCACCTTGTATTTTCCCGCCAGCCCTTTTTTATTCTTTCTGAATACCTTGATATAGTCATCAGCAAACCCGATCATCCCAAGCCAGACGGTGGTAAACAGCATCAGGATAATGTAGATATTGTGCAGTTTTGCAAAAAGCAGGGTGGGGATGAGTATGGCATTCAGGATGATCAGGCCCCCCATGGTCGGGGTGCCTTCTTTGTCCATTTGCCCTTCCAGTCCCAGGTTGCGGATCGTCTCTCCCACCTGCTTCCTGTTCAGGTAGCGAATCCAGCGCTTGCCAAATATCAGGGTAATGATCAGGGAAGTGATCACAGCCATGGCCGCCCTGAACGAAATGTACTGAAATACCCCCGCACCGGGGAAATCGCAGCATTCCTGAAGGTAATCGAACAAATAGTATAGCATGGTCCTTTATGTAGTTTGTATCAGAATTTCTTCCAATAGTTTTTTATCGTCAAATGGATACCTGACACCCTTGATCTCCTGGTACTTCTCATGCCCTTTTCCGGCAACGAGAATAATATCTCCCTTCTTTGCCAGGGCACAAGCTGTGCTGATCGCCTCTTTCCTATTGGTGATCACCAGTAATTTTTTGTAATCAATAGCCTCAACACCTGCTTTCATCTCATTGATGATCTCTGCAGGGTCTTCTGACCTGGGATTATCGGAGGTCAGGATCAGCTTGTCACTAAGCTGCCCGGCAATATTGCCCATCAGTGGCCTTTTGCTTTTGTCCCGATCACCACCGGCACCCACTACTGTGATGAGTTGTTCATTTCCGGTTCTGACGGTATTGATGGTGCGGAGTACATTTTGCAAAGCATCAGGGGTATGTGCGTAATCTACAATCACAGTGATCCCTCCGGCAGTACGGAAATGTTCAAACCTGCCTTCCGCTGTGTCCAGCTGGCTGAGGAGGGTGAGGATCCGTTCCCGGTCCTGCTTCAGCAGGATGGCCGTTCCATATACCGCCATCAGGTTGTAGGCATTGAACTCACCAATGAGCTTACACCATATTTCTTTTCCGTCGATCCTGAGCATCATGCCATCAAGCAGGTTTTCCATTAGCGTGCCCCGGAAATCACAAACCGACTTCAGTCCGTAGGTATATTTGTCCGCCCTGGTATTTTGCAACATGAACTTTCCGTTCTTATCATCTGCATTGGAAAGAGCAAAAGCTGTTGCAGGCAGCAAATCAAAAAAGGCTTTTTTAACTTTCAGATAATTACTGAATTCACCGTGGTAATCCAGGTGATCATGCGTGATGTTGGTGAATATGCCTCCTGCAAATTTGAGTCCCGCGATACGCTTCTGGTCAATGGCATGTGAGCTCACTTCCATAAAACAATAGGTGCAACCTGCGTCTGTCATCTCTTTTAGAAGGCTGTTGAGTTGAATGGCATCAGGAGTGGTATGGGTTGCCTCTATATCGCGATTATTGATCTTGTTCCCGATAGTCGAGATCAGTCCGGTGGCATAACCCAGCTCCGTGAACATCTGGTACAAAAGGCTGGCTATGCTTGTCTTGCCATTGGTGCCTGTAACACCGCAAAGAATAATGTTTTCGGAGGGATTTTGGTAAAAGTTTGATGCCATGATCCCGAGGGCGAGCGCACTGTCCTCAACACAGATATAAGTGATCTCATCGACAAGTTCATGTGGCAAATCTTCACAGACGATAACCCTGGCCCCATTTTCAATGGCTGAGGGAATGAAGCTGTGTGCATCTACAGCAGTTCCCTTACGGGTAATGAATACAGAACCACTTCCAAGCTGCCTCGAATCAAGGCAAATGGAGTTTGCCTTGATGTTGGTGGATCCATGGATCTCCCTGATGCTTACCTTATATAATATGTCTTTCAGTTTCATTTCATTCATGTCTTATCGTCTGGCTGAAAGTTTCAGTATTATTTCTTTTCCTTTGGTGACCAAGCTTCCCGGTGCCAGGGATTGGCTGCTTACTTTACCATGTCCTTCAATTATTGCTCTCATTCCCAGGCCTTCGATAATGTAGACTGCATCGCGTGCATTCATCCCTTTTACATTTGGAACAAGATTTTCACGAATAAGCCGGGGGGCGAAGCGGATGCCATTCTCTTCACGGAAATTTACAACCCATTGATCGGCTTCGCTTTCTGAGGCAATGCTGATGTCCAGATCATCACACAACCACTTCAGGTCTTCATAGCTTCCATACATGATCCGGGGTGTCCGGATTTCAGTTACTTCTGTCTCAATTTCCTGGTATATGTCGAGGTGTGTAGCATAAACTTTATCGGCAATCTCTTTAAAAACAGGCGCTGCGACGGATCCACCGTAATATTTACCCTGTGCAGGGGCGTTCACTACGACAATACAGCTATACTTTGGATGATCAGCAGGGAAATACCCTACAAAAGATGCATTATAGATCTTCTGCTCATATCCCCTGTTTTCGTCAGCAATTTGTGCCGTACCGGTTTTCCCGGCGATCTTATAGTGTTTATTTCTCAGATTTCTTGCTGTGCCTCTTTCTACAACGCCTTCCAACAATGTTTTTGCAGAATCTATGGTGGCCTCTGAGCAAATACTGCTGTTGATCACTTCGGTTTCAAATGTTTCAATCACCCTTCCGGCCTGCCGGATCTCTTTCACGAACATGGGTTTTACCAGCACGCCATTATTGGCAACAGCGTTATAGAATGCGAGGGTTTGCATGGGAGTGATCGAAAGCGCATAGCCAATAGACATCCAGGGAAGACTGAGGCCGGACCACAATTTCTTGTTGTCAGGATGCTTGATCTCCGGATTTCCTTCACCTTGTATTTCCAGCCCGAGTGGCTTATTCAGGGACATGCTGTAGATCCGGTTAATGTATTCGGCAGGATCTTCTTCGTATGCTTTTACTGTGATCTTTGATATGCCCACATTAGAGGATTTCTCAAAAGCTTCCCTGATGGTGATGCGGCCGTCGCGGATCTTTTTTACATCACGCATGGTATGTCCGTGGTACATATACCATCCGTCACCGGTGTCGATGGTGTCTGAAAGCCTGATTTTCTCATCTTCCATGAGGGCAAGGATAGTCGGGAGTTTAAAAGTGGATCCCGGTTCTATATCTTCTGCAATAGCGTAGTTATAGGACTCGATATATTCACCGGTTTTCTCATCCCTGCGAAGATTGGCAATGGCTTTTATATGGCCTGTGCTCACTTCCATCAATATGGCACAGCCCTGGTAAGCCTGATGCAGGATCAGTTGTTGGTGAAGTGCGTCTTCGGCAACATCCTGCAGGTTGATATCGATGGTGGTAATGATATCAAGGCCGTCAGAAGGTTCAAGTTCATCTTTTCCGTAAACAGGAATCCAGTCTCCATTGCTGATCCTGCGCCTGAGCTGCTTTCCATCGATGCCTTCCAGGATGTCGTTATAGGCTCCTTCGAGGCCTACGAACTTGTTCTCTTCTTTGCGTTCGAAGCCAATGGACCTTTTCGCCAGTTCACCAAAAGGCATCTGCCGCCTGGTTTTCTGGATCACTATGAAGCCACCTTTGTATTTACCCCTTCGCAAAATGGGAAAAGTCCTGAGTTCTTTCAACTCAGCATAGCTAACTTTCCTTTTGAGGAGATAATACCTGTTGCCATCTTTACGGGCGTCCTGAAGTCCTTTTTTGTACTGATATTTAGTCCGGTCGCTGAAAAGCTTACTGAGGCACAGGGCGAGGGAATCAACGTTCTCCCTGAAAAATTTATCGGAGATGAGTTCTGAAGCCACATCCATCCTGATCTCGAAGATGGGAACAGAGGTGGCGATCAGTTTGCCGCCTGCGTCATAAATATTCCCACGGTTTGCTTCAATGCTGAAATATTTAAGTTCCTGTTGTTCTGCTTTTGCAATGAGTTCCTTCCCTTCGACAAATTGAATATAGGCTGCCTTGCCTATGATCGCCAGGGCCAGGAAGAAGATTCCCAGGTAAACCAGGTAAACACGCCACAATATGTCCTTTTTAATATCTTCAGTCATGATCCGTGCTTTCTTCCTTTTTAATAACCTTAACAGGGGGAACCCTGGATTCTTTAATGCTGATATCCTTGAGTCTTTTTGCCACTTCCGATTGCTGACTCTGCTTCATCAGCTCAGATTTGGTGGTGATGTATTCATAGCGCAGTTCCTTGAGCGACTTTCTGAGCGACTGAATATCTCTTTCTGTCTTCTCTGCAACGTATGTGTTGGCGATATAAAACATAGCGAGCATGGTCAGGAATAGGAAAAGCGGCAGCAGTCTGACGGCCCTTTCCTTTGTCAGGAAACTACCGCCAAGTACGTTTTGTACAGCCCCGCCAACACCGGTCTTTATGTCCGGCTTAGTTTTTTTCTCTGTTTCGGGTGCTTTGATACTGTTTGTCGGCCTTGCCATGTTTATTTTTTTTCTCCTATTCTTAATTTTGCACTTCTTGCCCTTGGATTACGATCTGTCTCTTCCTGCCCGGGTACGATGGGTTTTCTTGTAATCGCCTGAATCCCTGATATGACATTCCCGTAAAAATCCTGCTCTACAATGCCTTTGGTGTTGCCACTTTTGAAAAAGTTCTTCACAAGCCTGTCTTCCAGTGAATGGTATGATATTACTGCCATCCGGCCCCCCGGCTTAAGCACCTCAATGCTTTTCTGCAGGAATTCTTCCAGGGCTTCGAGTTCCCTGTTCACTTCAATCCTGATGGCTTGGAAAACCTGTGCCAGGTACTTGTTTTCCTGTGCACGGGGAGCACAACCAGCTGCTGCATTTTTCAGGTCAGTGGTGGTTTTGATTTCCTTTTTGTTTCTTTCCTGGATGATGCTTATAGCCAGCCTCCTGCTGTTTTTTATCTCTCCGTAGTTCCTGAACATGATGAATAGATTCTGTTCAGAATATGTGTTTACAACATCTGCTCCGCTGATGCCACTGCGATGATCCATGCGCAGATCAAGTATGCCTTCATGCCTTATGGAAAACCCTCTGCCTGCTGCATCGATCTGGTGGGATGACACACCAAGGTCTGCCAGTATGCCATCGCATGGAATAGCATGCTGTAGCCTGAGGTAATTTTTTATATATCTGTAATCGGCATTGATCAGCATAAAACGCTTGTCTTTTATTGCATTGTTCAGTGCATCCGGGTCCCTGTCGAAGGCAAACAGCCTTCCGCCCTTCATTTGATTTAAAATTTCCTTTGAATGTCCGCCCCCTCCGAAAGTAGCATCCACGTAGGTGCCACCGGATTCGATCATAAGCCCTTGAATGCTTTCACTCAAGAGTACAGGGGTATGGTACATCAGTCTTTAGCTTCGGTTTCCTTATCTCCCATGACGTCTTCAGCCAGGGTGGCGAATTCATCGGGGTCATAGTCAACTGCTGCCTCATATTCCGATTTGTCCCAGATCTCAATCTTGTTCACAACTGATGCGAGTACGATCTCTTTATGAATGTTGGAGTAGAGGGTAAGGTCTTTGGGGATCAATAACCTTCCGGTAGAATCCAGTTCAACAGTTTTCACACCAGCCATGAATTTCCGAATGAAGTCGACATTCTTTTTGACAAAACGGTTGAGGTTGTTGATGCGCATGCTTTCACGATTCCACTCTGCCATAGGGTATAATTCCAGGCACTTCCTGAAAATGCTCCGCTTGATAACGAAGCCTTCGGAAATGCTTCCCTCCAGCTGGTTCTTGAATGCAACAGGAAACATCAGCCTCCCTTTTACATCAACTTTACACTCGTATGTTCCGATAATATTCGACACAGAAACTCAATTAAGGCGTAAAAATATGAAATGATTTACCACTTTTTACCACTTTTTACCACTTTTTATCAATAATTGTTACAGTTTTTATCAACAAAATGTTAATATGTCAGAATCAGCCTTTGACGCGTTGTACAGGGCCGGGCTTCTTAATTGGCAAATATTCAGATATTTGTAAATATCATGTCTGGTATTTTATGGCCTGCTTATAATCATGAGAATTTGCGTATTTTTGTATTATGAACAAGCCGAAGATGTCACTTGTTTATGAGTGAAAGAGAACTTGAAAAGTGGAAAAACAGGAAAAATTAGTTGACCTGAAAAAGGTTATCAGCGAAAAAAGCCCCAGGCTTGCCAGGCTTATGCCTTGGTTTATTTTGAATTACCTGAGAAGGATCGTTCATGAGGATGATCTGAATGATTTTATTGCAAGGCAAGGGCACAAAAAAGGATTGGATTATTTGTATGGCATCCTGGAAGAGTTTGGGGTTAATCTGGTGCTGATCGGGAAAGAGAAGCTTCCCGAAACCGGGAGATATCTTTTAGCGTCGAATCATCCTCTTGGCGGGCTTGATGGTATTGCTTTTATGGTAGGGGTGTCAAAGATACGTAAGGATTTTATTTTTCCGGTTAATGATATCCTGCTATCCCTTGACGGCATGAAAGAGTTTTTTGTCCCGATCAACAAGCATGGCAGCAATTCTGATAATGTGAGAATCCTTAACGAAACCTTTGCTTCTGATCAGGTGCTTTTATATTATCCGGCGGGACTTGTATCAAGAAAAAAGAAAGGGGTAATTAAGGACCTGGAGTGGAAAAAAACTTTCATTACAAAAGCAAGACAGTATAAAAGAGATGTGATCCCGGTTTACATGGATGGAAGAAATTCGAATTTCTTTTATAATCTTTCAAATTTAAGGACCCGTCTGGGGATAAAGGCCAATATTGAAATGCTGTATCTGGTTGATGAAACCTATAAGCAATACGATAAAACCATTCATATTGTCTTTGGAGAGCCCATAGCCTGGGAAACATTTGATCGAAGTAAAAAGGATTTGGAATGGGCTGCAATGGTCAGGGAAAAAGTTTATGAATTGAAAGAGAAAAATAAGCTATAGAATATGGAAACTATCATACCTCCGGTTGACAGGGCATTGATCGAAAAGGAACTGAATAAAGATACTTTCATCAGGGATACCAATAATGCCAATAATAAGATATATGTGATTACAAACCAGGATTCCCCCAATGCTGTGAGGGAGATCGGGCGACTCAGAGAAATGACATTTCGTGATGCAGGAGGAGGAACCGGAAAAGCCCTCGATATCGACCAGTATGATACTGCCGAAGAATCATTCAAGCAACTTATAGTGTGGGATCCGGATGAGCGTGAGATCATTGGCGGTTACCGCTTCATTCATGGGAAAGACATAAAAACCAATGAAGATGGCAGCCTGAAAACGCCTACAGGGAAGTTGTTTAAAATCTCCGAAAAGTTTGTCAGGGACTATATGCCGGTTACTGTTGAACTCGGAAGAAGTTTTGTTCAGACTTTTTATCAACCCATGGTTAATCTGCGGCGCGGAATGTATTCGCTGGACAATATATGGGATGGGATTGGAGCGATCATGATAGATAATCCTGATATTAAATTCCTGTTTGGGAAAGTCACACTGTATCCACACTATGATACACTGGCAAAAGAAATGCTTTATTATTTTATCTCCAAGTATTTCCCGGATAAAGAAAATCTCATGATGCCTCATGAGCCTGTCAAAATTGCAACATCAACAAAAGTGCTCAAGAATATTTTCACTGGTTGCAACTATGACGAGGATTATAAGATACTTGTACATAAGATCCGTGCCCTGAAAGAGCAGGTGCCGCCATTGTTCAATGCCTATATGAACCTTTCACCCACGATGAGTTCATTTGGGGTAGCAGTGAATCCCTCTTTTGGAGAAGTAGAAGAAATGGGCATTATCGTTACCATTGCCGATATTTATGATTATAAGAAAGATCGTCATATTTCATCATATATAAAATAGGATGCGGGGAAAAAAAACAACTGACATCAAAGCCGCAGCATTTGTTATCAGCAGCCCGGATGTGAGCTCCTGTCCTGATGGGAACCTGCCCGAGTACGCTTTCATCGGCCGTTCCAATGTCGGGAAATCCTCCCTTATCAACATGCTCACCGCTACCAAAGGTCTTGCGAAGATCAGTCAGACACCGGGCAAAACCCGCCTGATCAATCATTTTATCATTAATGACAGCTGGTTTCTTGTCGACCTGCCGGGATTTGGCTATGCGAAGATCTCTAAAAAAGAAAGGGCTAAATGGGGAAAGATGATCAACTCCTATCTCCTTAAGCGAAAGAATCTTGTTTGTACATTCATTCTCATCGATTCACGGCATGAACCTCAAAAGATCGACACTGAATTCATGGAATGGATGGGCATGGGACAGTTGCCGTTTGTTATTGCTTTTACGAAGACAGATAAAATGTCATCCCGGCAGCTGGATGAATCCCTGAAAAGATACCGGGAGCAATTATTGCAAAGCTGGGAAGAAATTCCCCAATATTTTGTCACTTCAGCAAAAACTGCCAGGGGAAAGGACGAGATGCTGGATTTCATCAACTCCAATAATAAGCTTTATCTGGATTATTTGAAGCATTAAGACTTTATTGCTTGAATCAGTTGATTCGATGTTAGGTTCAGGGTGCCGGATACCAGATACAGGGAAAAGAACAGGGTCCATTCGGCAATTTATTCAACACCCACTGCGTCCGCCGTAGCGAAGCGTAGGAGGAACACTATCTTCACTCATCCAACCAGCAACCAGCTTGCCCGACCGTAGCGCAGCGAAGGCGGGTAACCAGTAACCAGAATATCATTCCAACTCAATTAAAACCTGATCTTTCGCCACAATATTTCCGGTTTTGGCATTTACTTTTTTCACAACACCTTCAAGGGGGCTCAGGATCTGGTTTTTCATCTTCATAGCATCAAGGACCAGAAGCAGGTCGCCTGCCTTGACTTTCTCTCCTTCTTTCACACTTACTTTTCGGATGGTACCCGGCATAAATGCAAGGACCATTTTAGGGTCTTTTGCTTGATATACTTTTCGTTTCTGAAATTTTTCGGTCAGAAGGGTCCTGTATTTGAAGTACTCAATATTAAGGGTCTTCAGTTTGCCTGAATATTTGTCGTCTTTTTTCATACAAAGGATTAAAATGGTGGGATACCATGTTTCTTCTCTGGTGGCCTTTCCTTTTTGTTGGCAGAAATTTCCAGGGCATGGATCAGCATCCTGCGTGTCTCTGCAGGTTCTATGACGGCATCAATATATCCACTGGCTGCAGCAACATATGGATTTGCATATTTCTGCTTGTATTCCTTAATTTTCTGTTTACGCATTTCTTCGGGATGCTCTGCATTTCTGATCTCATTCCGGAAGATGATGTTGGCTGCACCTTCGGGCCCCATAACTGCGATCTCTGCTGTAGGCCAGGAAAAGACAAAATCGGCACGCAGGTGATGTGAGCACATGGCGATGTATCCGCCACCATAGGCTTTTCTTAGAACCACGGTGAGCTTTGGAACTGTAGCTTCAGAATATGCATAAAGCATTTTGGCTCCATGCCTGATCACACCAGCATGTTCCTGATCCACACCGGGCAGGTATCCCGGAAGGTCAACCAGGGTGACAAGTGGGATATTAAACGCATCACAGTAGCGGATAAACCTTCCCGCTTTATCAGATGAATCCACATCAAGTACTCCGGCAAGCACCAATGGTTGGTTGGCAACGAAACCTATCGTCTCACCCTTTAACCTGGCAAAGCCAATGACAATATTTGCAGCAAATAATTCCTGTACCTCAAAGAATTCGGAATCATCGCAAATGGCCTTGATCACATCCCTGACATCATAAGGTAGTTTGGGATCGGTAGGGATGATATTTTCTATATTGTAACTTCTGGTGCGCGGGGCCTTCTTTGGAAAAGAATCCGCTTTTTTCCTGTTATTCCAGGGAATGAAGGTAATGAGCTGCTTGACCTGGTCGAAACATTGCTGTTCGCTTTCAGCAAAGAAATGTGCATTTCCGGTAGTCTCAGAATGAACGCGCGCACCACCGAGATCTTCCATGGATATTTCCTCCCCGATGGTGGATTTTATCACCTCCGGGCCGGTAATGAACATTTTCGATATATTATCAACAACAAAGACGAAGTCAGTGAGTGCCGGTGAATATACCGCTCCTCCTGCACATGGCCCGAGGATCACGGATATTTGCGGGATTACTCCCGATGCCTGTGTATTCCGGTAGAAGATTTCTCCATATCCGGCCAGTGAGTTAACGCCTTCCTGTATCCTTGCACCACCTGAATCGTTGATCCCAATGATGGGAACGCCCAGTTTCATGGCATGATCCATGATCTTTGTGATCTTTCGTGCGTGCATCAACCCCAGCGAGCCACCGGCTATGGTAAAATCCTGGGCATATATGCATATCGGATGGCCGCTGATGGTTCCTGTTCCCGTAACCACTCCGTCACCGGGCAGGTATTTTTTGTCCATATCAAAATCTTTCGCAGTATGCTCAACAAAAATATCATATTCATTAAAAGATCTCGGGTCCAGCAGCGCAATGATACGCTCACGTGCCGTGAGCTTCCCGGTTGCTTTCTGCTTTTTTATTGCTTTTGATCCGCCACCCTGAAGTGCATCACGCATCCGCCTCTTCAGATCGGAGGTCTTCCTCTTTAAAACCATTTTTAGTATATTTGTTTATACAAAGATAAGGCACAGTTAATCCAAAAATCAAGGCAGTTGTTTAAATATTTTGCCGGATAGATGTGTTCCCTGTCCCTTATGTGCAGCAAAATTAATGTATTTTTTACTTGGCATGTTTAGTTTATTTGTTCATTGTTGTGTTGGTGTAATTATAAAGTATTTAGATTAAGGGATTAACAGATTAACGGATTAACAGATTAACGGATTTGCGGATTGACGGATTTGCGGATTAACAGATTTGCGATTTAACTATAAGCTTCATTAAATTATGAATATAGAAGATCTTAGAGCATACTGTCTTTTAAAGAAAGGCGTTACGGAAAGTTTTCCTTTTAATGAGACCACCCTTGTTTTTAAAGTCATGAACAAGATGTTTGCACTTACAGATCTGGAAGGAGAGCTGAGCGTGAGCATTAAATGTGATCCGGAACTTGCGATCAGTCTGAGGGAACAATATACCGCCGTAAGGCCCGCCTGGCATTTCAATAAAAAGCATTGGAATAATGTGCTTATTGATGGCAGTGTCGATATTTCACTCATCAAAGAGTGGATCGATCATTCCTATGAACTGGTGGTGAGTAAGCTGCCGTTAAAGGATAGAAAGGCGTTGGAAAGTTGATATCAGATATCAGATATCAGAGATCAGAAATCAGAATTTGAGAATCTATAGTTCTTTTGGTTTCCTTTTTTTAAGCATACCAAACAACAAATAACCCAGGGCCGCGCCCCAGAGCATGCTCAGGTAAGGATTGGAGGTGATTGCACAGCCGCCTGAACTGCAGCCCACTTCTATATAATAAATGTATCCGCCAATAGCGCCAACTACGGCACCAATTACAGGGAGGAAATTGAATTTGGATTTTTTCTTTGCAGGGGCTGACGGCATGTCAGTATTTTGTTGATCTGTCATAATTCGCTTATTAAATATCTAAAGAGTTAGATGTAATCAAAGGCTGTGCCAAAGATCAGTGAAACCGAACGATCGTGATCCCCTGCCCGCCTCTTTCAACATGTGCATCGCTGAATTGTTCAATTTCATCAAGGCCTTGCAGGTATTCACGGATGATCTGACGAAGGATGCCATCTCCTTTGCCATGCAAAATGCTCACTTCTTTTACACTGAGCAAAATGGCATCATCAATATATCTCTGGATATCTTCCAGGGCTTCCCAGGCCCGCTTGCCACGCAGGTCAATGCTTGGCTTAAACTGTGCTGCCCGCTCATTGATATTGCTCATCACACTCCCGGAAGCTTTATGGCTTTTTTTAGGAGCGGCTATCCCTGGATCTTTGATTTTTCTCAGGTCTTTCAGTGGAATCTTTATCGTTACCGAGCCGGTAAGGACATTGGCATACTTAGCCTTCAGTGAGATCACTTCAGCAGTTTTTCCGTATGGGATGATCTCAACCTGATCGCCTGCTTCAACAGGCCCCGGAAGATATTGTAATGCCTTATTGACAGCTGCTGCGATTGCCGTCTTTTTCTTTTTTTGTTTCGGTTTTACCCGGATGATCTTTTCCGTTTCTTCGGCCAGTTCTTTTCTTAGCTTCCTGGTTTTTTCTTTTTCTGCACCGGCTTCCCTGATCTCTTTAATGGTGTGCTCAATACGCTTATTTGTTCCTGCAATGATCTCTCTGGCTTCCTGCCTGGCCTGCTCAAGGATCTCAGCCTTTTTCGTGTTCAGCTCATCAATGAGTCGTTCATATTTTTCGATCATCTCCGAAAGAAAGTTGTCAGCAACTCCGTATGTTTCCTTTTCTTTGGCAAGATGTATCTTTTCTGTTTCCAGTTCCTGCAATTGCTTTTCAAAATCTATCTGAGAATAGCCACTGATGGATGCGGCATGATCAAGCACATCTTCCGGGAAGCCTGTCTGCCGTGCAATTTCAAAGGCGAAGGAACTGCCGGGATTCCCGCTTCTGAGAATATATAATGGCTTCAGCTCATTGGTGTCGAACAGCATGGCTCCGTTCATGATGCCGTCTTCTTCGTCGGCCAGCAGTTTGATGTTTGCATAATGCGTTGTGACCACACCGAATGCCTTCCCTTTGTTCAGGGCGTGCAGGGCTGCCTCTGCAATGGCACCTCCGAGCTGGGGTTCGGTGCCGGTCCCGAACTCATCAATAAGAAAGAGGGTGTTCCTGTTTCCATGCTGAATGAAATGCCTGATGTTAAGCAAATGCGAACTGTAAGTGCTCAGGTCGTTTTCCAGGCTTTGCTCATCTCCGATATCCAGAAAAATGTCCTTGAAAATGCCGGCTTCCGATTCTTCTTCCATCGGGACAAGACATCCGCATTGAAGCATATATTGTAACAGCCCGACAGTCTTCAGACAAACAGACTTTCCTCCTGCATTGGGTCCGGAGATCACCAGGATGCGGTTCCTGCTGTTGAGTTCCAGATCCATGGGGACGATTGTCTTCTTTTGCTCTTTCAGTGAAAGATATAGCAAAGGATGTCTGGCATTATGCCAGTTGAAGATGGTTGCCGGCTTGATGTGTGGCTTCACTCCTTCAATCAACAAGGCATATTTTGCTTTCGCACGGATAAAATCAATCTGACCCAGGAAATCATAAGCATAAATCAACTGCTTGCTTTTTGGACGTAAGAGGTCGGTAAAGCTGATCAGTATATGTATGATCTCCCTTCTTTCTGAATTTTCAAGTTCACGGATCTCATTATTCAGGTCAAAGACTTCAGTGGGTTCAATATAAACGGTCTGCCCGGTAGCGGATTCGTCATGGATAAAGCCATGTACCTGCCTTTTATTGGCTGCCTGCACAGGGATAACCAGCCTGCCGTTCCTGATGGTTACCTCCGCGTTTTCAGGGGCAAAACCTGCTTTTCTGGCATCTGTCATACTACGCTTGATCCTGCCATCAATCGACTTTTGCTTACGGTGAAGCTTCATTCGGATATCTCTGAGTTCCGGCGAGGCCGTATCCTTTATCATCCCCTTATCGTCGATGATGCCTTCAATGATTTTTAGCAGATCCTTTTCGGTCTCCAGATCCTGGGTGAGTGCGGTCAATTCAGGATAAAACACGCTGTCAGGACTTTTAAAAAATTCCAGGCAGTTATTGATGGTTTCCAGGGATGATTTCAGGTCGAATAAGGTTTCCGGATCAAGGTATGTGCCTTTGAGCTTGATCCGCTTGAGTTCAGGGGTGAGATCGAAATACCCGGAATTGGGAAATGGTTTTCCTGCAAGAAGAATCTGTTTGAACTCTTCGGCTTGATTGAGCAGGGTTTGCACCTTGCCATGACTTGACTCAAAACGAATGTCCTCCACATGCTTTTTTCCGAGCGGACTGATGCATCCCTCACTCAGCATATCCCTGATTTTATCAAAGCCGATCTTTTGTTCGAAATTTTCGGGGTAGATCATGGCTCAAAGATAAGGTTTTATGCACAGACGTTTCATGAAACGTCTGTGCATGTTCAATGTTCCTGGTGCCTGATAAAGATTTATAGTGAAGAATGATTATTTTCGTAGTTCAAATCGCAAACCAATGTCTGAAATCCTGATTGAAGCCTGTGTTACCTCTGCTGTATCAGCTATGAATGCAGAAAAGGGTGGCGCTTTGCGGGTAGAACTTTGTGAGAACCTCATCGAAGGAGGAACCACCCCCAGCGCTGGAATGATCATCAAAACCCGTGAGCATATCTCCATTGGCCTGTTTGTCATGATCCGTCCACGTGGAGGTGATTTTTGCTATTCTGAAATTGAATTTGAGATCATGAGGGAAGATGTAAAAACCGCAGCATCGCTTGGTGCCGATGGCGTGGTTGCCGGCATACTCCATCCTGACGGCACTATCGATGTTGAAAGAATGGCGGAACTTAAAGCACTGTCAGCTGATATGGGATTCACCTGTCACCGTGCTTTTGATATGACTGCAGATAAGTTCAAAGCCCTGGAGGATCTCATCAGTATTGGAGTCGACCGCATCCTGAGCAGTGGTGGCAAAAATAAAGCGTCTGAAGGCATCAGCCTCATCAGGCAGTTGATCGATAGAGCGAATGGACGCATCATCATTATGCCGGGAAGTGGTGTGAATGAAGAAACAGTATCAGAGATCAGGGAAAATTCCGGCGCTAAAGAATTTCATGTTACCGGACGCAGCCTTGTTCCCGGAAGAATGAAATACAGAAATCCCGATATATCGATGGGAGATAATCCACTTGTACCCGAATTTGACCAATGGATCACCAACCCGGACAGGATAAGGAGGATTGTTGACATGGCTGACAAATAGCATATGAAAAAATATTTATTATATATCTTTATCCTGATGATACTAGCTTCCTGCAGTCATAAAAACCGGATCAAACAGGATTTGTCGACAGCCTGGGAATTCCACCAAATAAATGACGACAAAACTTATTCAGCAAATGTTCCCGGATGCATCCATACCGACCTGTATGAACACGGGCTTATTCCTGATCCGTATTTCAGGGATAATGAATCCTCTGTGCAATGGATTGGTGAATCAACATGGGTATACACATCTGAATTCATCCCGGATCCCGGACTTCTTGAAAAAGAAAATATTGAATTGGTATTTGAAGGACTTGACACATATGCGAAAGTTTTTTTAAATGATTCCCTCATCACTTCAGCCGATAATATGTTTCGCACATGGAAGGCAGATGTCAAAAACCTCCTGGTCCCCGGATCCAATATTTTATCAATAGTCTTTTCCCCACCGGGAGAAAAAAATGCAGAAAAAGCTGCGGCTCTACCCTATAAGTTGCCTGACAACAGGGCCTTCACACGGAAGTCACCTTATCATTTTGGCTGGGACTGGGGCCCCGAAATCATCAGCTGCGGGATATGGAAACCGGTATATCTAAATAGCTGGGAGCATTTCAGGATACAAAATGTATATGTAAGCCATCCTCCTCCGTCTGGCGAGGGTGTAAATATCAATATTCATCTTGCGATTGAAGCAGATGCCGCACAAAGTGTACGGATCAAGGTTTTTGATGATGAAAAGAACCGGCGACTGGCTTTTGAGAAACATGATCTGGAAGCCGGAATCAATCATGTTACTCTGGATTATTATCTCGAAAACCCGGAATTATGGTGGCCGAACGGCCTGGGTGAACCAAAGCTGTATACCATCAGGATCAGTGTGATGGATATGGGATGGGAAGATGAGCAGATCACAACATTTGGTATCAGGGAAATTGAACTCATCAGGGATGAAGATGAATTTGGGGAAAGCTTTTATTTTAAGGTTAACGGCATAGCTGTCTTTATGAAGGGTGCCAATTATATTCCACAGGATAATTTCCTTCCCCGGGTGAATAGTCTTCGTTATAAAAAGCTGATCAAATCCGTTGTGGATGCCAATATGAACATGCTTCGGGTCTGGGGCGGAGGTTTTTATGAAAATGATATTTTTTATGACCTCTGTGACCGGAATGGTATTCTGCTGTGGCAGGATTTCATGTTTGCCTGCAATATGTATCCGGGAGATGATCATTTCCTGGCGAACGTGAAGTCAGAAGCCATCGACAATGTTACACGCCTGAGAAACCACCCATGCATTGCCCTGTGGTGCGGGAATAATGAAATTGATGAAGGCTGGCACAATTGGGAATGGCAGAAGCAACTTGGATATTCGACGAAAGATTCTATCGGTGTATGGCATGATTATGAAACTGTTTTTCATGACATTCTACCTGCTGTAGTTGAAAAATATGATCCCGGAACAATCTACCGGCCGTCATCTCCCATGACTGGCTGGGGCAAGGATGAAGCATATACCCAGGGTGATGTCCATTACTGGGGCGTATGGTGGGGCGAAGAGGCATTTGACATGTACCGTGAAAAAACCGGGCGGTTTATGAGCGAATACGGATTCCAGGGAATGCCATCAATGGAAAGCGTGCTCTCTTTCACCGAACCGCAAGACAGGTACATCGGGTCCCCCGTGATGGAAGCACACCAGAAACATCCACGGGGAGCTGAACTGATCCAAAAATATATGGAGCGGGAATTCATCGTACCTGAAAAGTTTGAGGATTATCTTTATGTGAGCCAGGTTTTACAGGCTGAGGGAATGGCAGAAGCTTTTCTTTCCCACCGGATATCACAGCCTTATTGCATGGGGACACTCTACTGGCAATTGAACGACTGCTGGCCGGTGACCTCCTGGGCCGGGCTGGATTATTATGGTAAGTGGAAAGCGCTGCATTATCATGTGAAGCGGGCTTATGCGCCTGTCATGATCAGGGTAGCTGAGAAAGAAGGCAGCATTGATGTCTATGCCGTAAATGATCATTTGGAAGACAAAGAAGTGGAACTGCGCCTTGAATTAATGGATTTTAATGGAACCAGGATTGTGAGCAAGCGGGAAACGATAGTACTGCCTGCCCGGACCAATCAATTGATCTATTCAATGTCCGATAAAGTAGATGATCCTGAAAATACGGTTCTTTTTTCCGGCTTATTTGAGAATGATTCAGCTGTTTCCAGTTCATTTCATTATTTTGCTCCAACAAAAGATATGAAACTACCGGATCCGGGCCTGACATTTGAAATTGATAAAACAGCTTCGGGCTTGCAGCTGACCCTGCATACAGTAAAACACGCCAGGCAGATATACCTGGAGGTGCCGGGCTTTGATGGGCGTTTTGACGATAACTTTTTCGATATGGCTGCCGGCGAAACAAAAACTGTTGATTATGAAGGGAGTACAGATGTCAATAAGATGTCTGAAAAACTAAAAATAAAAAGTATTTATGACACCTATCACTAATATCCGCTTAGCGTGGATCGCCGTATTTTTGTTGATCTTGCTTATGCCCTGTTCAGGCCAGGAACGAGAAAATATTGAAGTAATAACATTTAACATCCGATACGATAATCCGGCTGATGGAATATTTTCCTGGGAAAATCGTAAGGATATGGTCTTTTGGGTGATAGCTAAATATGATCCGGATATCCTTGGCATCCAGGAAGCCTTAAAAAGCCAGGTCGATGAACTTGAAGAATTTCTTACGGAGTACAGCTGGTTGGGAGCAGGCAGGAATGACGGGCATCATCAGGGCGAGTATGTACCGATCTTCTTTAAAAAAGACAGGTTCATGCTGGCTGAAGAAGGTCATTTCTGGTTATCTAAAACGCCGGAAATACCCGGTAGCATGGGCTGGGATGCCGCATGTACGCGTATGGTGAGCTGGGTGAAACTCAATGAAGCCCGGAGCGGGAATGAATACTTTGTTTTTAATACACATTTTGATCATATTGGTGAAGAAGCAAGAGAGAATAGTGCCCGTCTGCTCACCGACAGCATCCTTAGTATTGCAGGTTCCGGGCCGGTGATCATCACGGGCGACCTGAATGCAGACCCCGAATCCGGAACAGTGAAAGTATTATCGCAATTATTTTCGGATTCCAGGCTCGGAGCTGAAGTGTCGGAAACAGCTTCGGGAACAACATTTATCGGCTTTCCAGCGGATATGAACCAGGGAAAGATTATCGATCATATTTTTGTAAGTAAGCATTTTATTATAGAAGAATATGAGATCATATCCGATAATACAGGCGGATATTATCCGTCAGACCATTTACCCGTATGGGTGTGCCTGCAAATGAGTGCACAATAAACCGGGAAAAATCTTTATTTTCGCTTAAACCCAAAACTCAAACCAAATATGCTTGCAGAACAACAGGAAAGTAAAACAAGAAATTATACAGCTGCCCTTGTGGTGGTGACCAGCTTGTTTTTTATGTGGGGTTTCATGACCGTACTGAACGACATCCTTATCCCATACCTCAAAGGAGTTTTTGATCTCAATCACACCAGGGCCATGTTGGTGCAATTTGCCTTTTTTATGGCATATTTTATTGGCTCTGTGATATATTTCATCATATCCATTATGAAGGGAGATCCAATCAGCCGCATAGGATATAAAAAGGGTATCATCGCAGGCCTGCTCATTTCAGCCACAGGTAGTGCCCTGTTTTATCCCGCAGCAGAATTTAAAATGTATGGATTTTTTCTCGCAGCACTGTTTGTGATGGGCCTGGGTTTTACCTTGCTACAAATTGCTGCAAATCCATATGTAGCTATTCTTGGCCCTGAAAAATCGGCATCGAGCAGACTCAACCTTTCACAGGGATTTAATTCATTGGGGACCACCATTGGGCCGATCATCGGAGGCTTCCTGATCTTTAAATATTTTGCCGGCAGTCACGTCAGCGGAGCTGATGCCGTAAAGATCCCGTACATATTCTTTACCGGGCTATTTCTTTTGCTTGCCCTATTGATCAAAGTTTCACATCTGCCACGGGTTACAAGTGGGCTGAGCATTGAAAGAACTGCCGGGGCTTTGCGATACCCTAACCTGGTATTTGGGGCACTGGCCATTTTCTTTTATGTAGGTGGGGAGGTGAGCATAGGAAGCATCATGATCAGTTTTCTCGGATTGGAAAATATTGCCGGACTGCAAGAGGCAGAGGCCAGCAAGTATGTAGCATTTTACTGGGGAGGATTGATGATCGGCAGGTTCCTTGGAGCGATCTCTCTCAGCAATATGAAAAATCTGGCTCTGAAGTATTTGTTGATGCTGGCAGTTCCTGCGGCAGCTTTCCTGGTCATATGGTATTTTAATGGGATTGATCATGCCCTGATCTATGGCATTTTCCTTATTGCCAACCTGGCGGCCTTTGTATTTGGAAGGTCCTTGCCTCATCGTACGCTGCTGATATTTGCCCTTATTGCCATAGCATTGCTCATCATTGCTTTACTCAACAACGGACAAATTGCCATGTGGGCGATCATTGGCATCGGATTATTCAACTCTATCATGTGGTCGAATATATTTACCCTGTCCATTGAAGGCTTGGGGAAATTCAAGAGCCAGGGATCATCTTTGCTGGTTATGATGATACTTGGAGGCGCTATCATACCTGTGTTTCAGGGTATGGCCGCAGATGCCTACGGCGTTCATGCCTCCTTCTTTGTACCGGTGATATGCTATGTATATCTTGCCTTTTATGGCTGGAGGGGGTATAAGAGGAAAACTATTTAGATGGTATTTAATAAAAGCATCCAATGATCAACCGACGCAAATTCATTTCACGCACAGCCCTGGCTGCCATGGGAATCCTGGCCATTCCTGCCTGGCTGAGGGCAGTGAAGGCCGCAAGCCCTGTTTTTCCCCTCAGGGGCAATACCCCCATGGTCATATCTACCTGGAATCATGGCTATGAGGCCAATGAAGCTGCATGGAAAGTGTTGGAAAGCGGAGGTTCAGCAGTTGATGCGGTCGAACAGGGGGTGCGTGTTCCCGAAGCAGATCCTGACAACCTCAGTGTTGGCCTCGGTGGCCTTCCCGACCGCGACGGACATGTTACCCTGGATGCCTCTATCATGAAAGGGAATGGAGAATGTGGCTCTGTCACCTTTCTCGAACATATCAAACACCCTATCTCTGTGGCACGCCTGGTTATGGATAAAACCCCTCATGTGATCCTTTCAGGAGAAGGTGCTTTGCAGTTTGCCCTGGAAAATGGTTTCGGGAAGGAAAACCTGCTTACGGAAAAGGCTAAAAAAGCATGGGAAGAATGGCTTGTAAAAGCTGAGTATGAACCGGTCATCAACATTGAGAATCATGATACCATAGGCATGCTGGCCATCGATAAACAACATCATATTGCCGGAGCCTGTACCACCAGCGGAGTGAGTTTTAAAATGCATGGCCGTGTGGGGGATTCACCCGTGATAGGGGCAGGCCTCTACGCTGATGATGAAGTGGGGGCAGCAACGGCTACCGGAATGGGTGAGCTTGTCCTGAAAACCCTGGGGTCGTTCCTTCTTGTTGAATTCATGCGAAATGGCTATTCTCCCCAAGAAGCCTGTGAAGAAGGGATCAAGCGGATCGTTGAAAAGATCCCGGGATATGAGAACTTTCAGATCGGCTACCTGGCAGTGAATACCAGCGGGGAAACAGGGGCATATGCCATCCATAAAGGCTTTAATTATGCCCTCTTCCGCGATGGAAAATTCGAACTGATAGACAGCGATTATTATTTGAAATCTTAATACATATCACCATGAAAACGAAGTACCTTTTTCTGCTTGCCATCGGACTCCTCTTCCTGGCGAGCTGTAATCCCCCATCCAATAAAGATATTAATATCATCCCGCAGCCGGCCAATGCCTACGTTAAACCCGAATCTTTTACCATTGATTCGGAAACCCGCATCATCACACAGACTGAGCAATCAGATGTCGTAGCCATTTGCGAGTACTTCAATGACTTTATTGAGCATGCTGCCGGTTTCAGGCTGGAAGTCGTGGATGATGAAGAGGTACAAAGCTTTTCAGGTGATATCGTGATCACCACCTATAATGCGGATAGCACATGGGATGATGAAACCTATAAACTGGATGTTTCCGGAAGCAGTTCGGTGGTCTTGCAGGCAAAAACACCCGCCGGGCTTTTTTATGGGGTGCAAACAATACTGCAGCTGCTGCCGCCTGAAATTGTCAGCAAGACAGTCGTTGAGGATATAGAACTTGATATGCCTTCTGTATATGTTTATGACTTTCCTCGCTTTGAATGGAGGGGAATGCACCTTGATGTTTGCAGGCATTTCTTTCCCAAGGAGTTCATAAAAAAGTACCTGGATCTGATGGCCATGTACAAGATGAATATGTTTCATTGGCACCTGACCGAAGATCAAGGCTGGAGGATTGAGATCAAAAAATATCCGGAGCTCGCAAAAGTGTCTGCCTGGCGCACCGAAGCCGATGGCAGTGTGTACGGTGGTTATTATACCCAGGATGATATCCGGGAGATCGTAGAATATGCCGGACAAAGGCAGATCACCATTATCCCTGAAATCGAGATGCCCGGCCATTCTATTGCTGCACTTGCAGCATACCCGGAACTGTCCTGCACAGGAGGCCCGTTTGAGGTGGCTACGATCTGGGGGGTGAAAGAGGATGTGTATTGTGCCGGAAATGAAAAAACCTTCGAGTTTCTGGAAAATGTACTGCTGGAGGTAATGGAGCTATTCCCCGGTGAGTACATTCATATAGGTGGGGATGAATGTCCGAAAAACAGATGGCAGCATTGTTCAAAATGCCAGGCAAGGATACGGAAAGAAGGCCTGGCAGATGAATTTGAACTGCAAAGTTATTTCATTAAGCGTATTGAGACTTTCCTGAATGAGCATGGCCGCAAGTTGATTGGCTGGGATGAGATCCTCGAAGGCGGGCTTGCTCCTGAAGCCACCGTGATGTCGTGGCGGGGTGAGGAAGGCGGGATTAAAGCTGCACAGATGGGCCACGATGTGGTGATGACACCAAATTCAAATTGTTATTTCGACCATTATCAGGCTGATCCGTCCACGCAGCCCAAAGCCATCGGTGGATTTACCACCCTCAGGGATGTATATCACTACAATCCGGTGCCTGCCGAGCTGAATGATGCAGAACAAGAGCATATCCTTGGTGCCCAAGGCAATGTCTGGACAGAATACATTGCCACTCCTGAATATGCTGAATATATGGCTGTACCCAGGATGATCGCTCTTGCAGAGGTAGACTGGTCAACGGAAAAAAGGATCGACTGGGAGCGATTCATGAGAAAAATGGATTTTCATTTTAAGCGATTGGATATCATGGGTGTGAACTATTGCGATGCCGTCTTTGAGGTTGAGATCACCCTGGAATATGACGAACAAAATAAAGCAGTGATGATACAACTGGAATCGGAACTGGAAGAAGCGGAGATACGGTATACCCTCGATGGTTCTGATCCCGGGGTGGATGCTACAGTATACGATACACTATTTAAATTGGAAAGATCTGCTATCGTCAAGGCTCGTGTTTTTGTTAACGAAGAGATGAAAGGCCATATTTCTGAACGCGAGATAAAAATGCATCAAGGGATAGGCAAACACTTATCTTATAGAAACGATTACAGTGATAAGTACACGGCAGGCGGAGACCATGGCCTGCTAAATGGCATCCGGGGCTCGGTGCATCATAATGACGGGCAATGGCAGGGCTTCAGGGGTGATGATGTTGAAGTGGTGATCGATCTTGGAGGTGTATCCACCATTAAAAGCATTACTGTCGGTTTTCTGCAAAATATGACCACCTGGATATTCATGCCCTCTACTGTGAGTTTCCTGGTATCAGATTCAGATTCGGATTTCAAAAGTGTGGGTGAGTTTATTAACAGCATCCCCATGGAGAACAAGGAAAGCATGGTGAAAAATTTCTCCAGAAATTACACTGACTTACATGCAAGGTATATTAAGGTCATTGCCAAAAACCCGGGGCCCTGTCCGGATTGGCATCCGGGAGCAGGAAGTCCGTCCTGGGTGTTTGTGGATGAAATAATTATTGAATAAGTTCCAGGCTTTACATGATTTAAGAGGTAAAATTGTATAATGTTTTGGATTTTGGAACTTGGATTTTTTAAAAACTGCTTGTTAAGTACTGAGGATGAAAAGCACCACCCTTAAATCTGACAGCCTGCTTCTACTAACATCTTTGATTTGGGGCCTCGCTTTCGTTGCACAGCGGCTTGGGATGGATTATGTGGGGCCGTTTATCTTTAACGGAATACGTTTTGCGCTGGGAGCGATGGCCATCGTTCTTTTCATTTATTTTTCACGCAGGAATAATAATGTTTCAGGAGAAAAAAGCTCACAGGGCAATAAATTATTGCTGCGTGGCGGGCTCATCCTGGGCCTTGTGCTTTTTGGCGGTGCTACTTTCCAGCAATTTGGAATGGTTTACACTACTGCATCTAATGCAGGTTTCATCACCGGGTTATATGTTGTGATCGTTCCCATCCTGGGCTTGCTCAGGAAACAATATCCCCACTTCACGATATGGATTGCGTCATTGCTTGCTGCCGCGGGATTGTACCTTTTAAGTGTCACCGAAGGTTTTTCTATTTTCTTTGGTGACTTGCTGGTGTTGATCGGGGCGGTATTCTGGGCTGTACATGTGGTCATCATCGGAGTGCTGTCACCTAAAGTAAATGCGCTCAAACTAGCATTGATCCAATACCTGGTATGCTCGGTACTAAGCACCATCCTTGCGTTCAGCACTGAACAAAATACCCTGGAAGGGGTGCTTGATGCAAGCATTCCGATACTCTATGGTGGATTATTGTCTGTTGGTATTGCATATACCCTCCAGATAATTGCACAGAAGAAAGCACCCCCGGCACATGCTGCCATTATCCTCAGTCTGGAGGCGGTTTTTGCAGCATTGGGTGGATGGATCATCCTGAATGAACAGCTTGGCAGCAGGGAACTGGCCGGCTGTGCGCTGATGATGCTTGGCATACTGGTGGCACAGTATTGTTCTTTCATGAAAAGGAAGTGTTAGACTGGAAATATCAATTCGATCTCTCACCTAAAAATCATAATTTTATGGCGGGAATTGCGTTGTAACTTTGCCCAAATTAGTATACGAGATATGATGAAACGAATTGCATTTTGCACCCCGATAATCTTTCTTTTATTCTCTTACCAGATATATGCACAGCATATCAGCATTGAACCCGGGCCTGATAATGATACGATCTCCACAAATGTGTCCGGTACACCTTTGTATTATTTCAGGAGCGCTACAGCTGGCATTGTTTTGCTGAAGAACCATGGTGGACTTCTTCCACTCGACACAAGTCAGATAAATTCGATTGCCCTGATCGGTCCGTCACTGTTTTTTTCCGGTGCCGGAGAAGGTAAAAGCCCTGAGGTAGATTTAACAAATGCCGTTTCCCCATACGAAGGAATTAAAAAATATGTTGGTGATGCAGTTTTCCTATACACAGCACAGGGAGTTAACATTAAAAATGATGTTGCACCACTCGACACCTCATTCGTATATATCGGACAGGGCGTAAATGGATTTTCTGCCAAGTATTATAATAAGCTGAAAGCCTCCGGATCTCCCGCCAAATTTGCTATAGATAAACAGATTGATTTCAGCTGGGGGTACGCACTTCCACACGCCGAAATAATTTCCAGTGAGTTCTCTGTCAAGTGGGATGCAAGCCTCATCCCACCTCATGGTGGCCAGGTGAAGGTGAAATTAATACATAATGACGGCTGCAGGCTGTTCCTGGATGGAAAACTCATGATTGATGCATGGAAATCCGGGCCGGTGAGGATAGATTCTGCCTGGCTGAATATTGAGAAAGGTGGGTCGTATAACTTGCAGATCGATTATTTCTCGGATGGTGGGCCTGCGCAGATTAAGTTCGGAATTGATTACCTGATCGATAATATGATCGCCAATGCAGTTGAAAAAGCCCGCAGGGCTGATGTGACCATCATTTTTGTCAGGCAGCCCCTCGACTTCGAATATAACCATAATAGCCGGGGGCTTTATTGCATCCCAAACCAATCAAGGTTGATCAGGGCCGTTTACGAAGCTAACCCGAATACTATAGTTGTGTTGCAAACGAATGATTCTGTGGATATTGAGGCTTGGGTTTTCGATATACCTGCCATCATCCAGGCCTGGACACCCAGGCAGAAAAGCGGTGCAGAGATTGCAGAAGTATTGTTTGGAGAAGTCAATCCCGGTAGTAAACTTCCACACAGATGGGTAATGAGTGAGAATCAGAATTTCGATACCCGTTTCCCTTTAGGATATGGTATGACCTATACTACTTTTGGCATTGGTAAACTGATGATGAGGCGAAACCAGAACGACAGTGGATGGATAGCCACTGTTGAGATCCGCAATGTGGGTGAGCGGGCCGGATCAGAAACTCTGCAAGTGTATATAAATGATCCTGAAAGAGATATAGAAAAAGCTGAAAAAGAGCTTATGGCTTTTAAAAGGGTCACACTCTTTCCGGGACAAAAAAAGACTGTTGCGATTCCGCTGCCATACGAAGCATTTTCATATTATAATGAGGAAGATGGAAGATGGACCATTGACCCCGGCAAGTATGAAATACTGATTGGCACTTCCTCGGAAGAGATCAAACTCAGGAAAACGATAGAGATAAAAGAAGAACACATAGATCAATGGCAATGATACCTGAAGATTGATTGCCATTACTACATAGCGGTTGTTTAAATGTATCCCAAAACATAAAAATGTACTATTATTGTACTGCAGTTAAAAAAACCATCCTTGCTTGGCACCTACAGTACAGATTGTGAAATTAATTTATTGAACAAACTTATGATAAAGACAAAATCCGGCAGTTCCTGCCTTGCAATAATATTACAGATTATCCTTACTGCTGTTATTTCTTCACAGGTGTTTTCCAGCAACGAATATATGGCCTTGAGTCGCTATGATTATTATACTACGGAGGAAACAGTGGAACTCATCGTATGGGTTCCTGAATCAAAATCAGGGCTTTCTGTCAATATTGACGTGGTCTTTGAATATGACTTTCTCGCCAAAGGTGAAAATGTTGTTGCGGGGCAGATGAATATTTTTTCTTTCCCCTTTGAGAAATTTCATTTGGGAAGCAATGAGATTACTGTATCCTATAATGAACATGGGAAATGGGTGGATTCAGATAAAGTGGAACTGATCATCAGGGCAGATCAGTACAATGCAGTGAAGATTGATCGTGCAAGCGGGGGGCTGATCGTGGAAGGATTGCCGTTTTTCCCCTTCGGGTTCTACAATTATTCCCCGGTACAGCCAGGCCTGGCTGAAGAAGAGGTAGTGCAGGGTTTCAATATGATGTCTCCCTACCAGAAGATCGAAGGAAAAACTTTGAAGCAGCGAAAAACCTATATGGACCGCTGTGCCGCGCTTGGGATGAAAGTGAATTACAACCTGCTCAGCCTGGCCGGTGGAGGCGGAGTTGCTTCCAAAAAATATGATAAACTCAGCCGCTCTAAGCAGATCAAAATGCTGAGAAAAGAAATAGAAACTTTCAGGGATCACCCTGCACTATTGTCATGGTATATCAGCGATGAACCCGTTGGACAGGGCGTTCCTCCGGATTCACTGCGCTATGCCTATGATTTGATCAAAGAACTGGATCCATACCATCCGATTACTATTGTATTCATGAGTCCCTGGATGGCAAAAGACTACAGCCATGTGATGGATATTGTGATGGCCGATCCGTATCCCATTCCTCAAGGCAGTGTTGATGAGGTGGGGGCAACGGCTGCCCTGCTCCATTCAGAATTCTTTCTCAGTAAGCCGGTATGGATTGTGCCACAGGCTTTTGGCGGCAATGAATGGTGGCTGCGCGAACCCACCAAACAGGAACTGCGTGCCATGACATACCTGGGCATTGTGAACAAGGCCATGGGGATACAGTATTTTGTCAGGCATGGATTAAACTCATTCCCCAAATCTACCGTAGCATGGAATGAATGTGCAGCCATCTCCCTGGAAATTGCCGAGCTGACTCCTTTCCTTTTTTCAGCTGATCCGGCACCTGATATCTCCTGCGAAGAAATCAATGTTCAATTAAAAGCGTACCATAAGGATGGCTCTTTTGTCATTATTGCAGTGAATACAGTCAACAAACCCCTTGAATATAGTTTTATCCTGGATGGAATGAATTACTCAGGCTCGGCAGGCGTTCTGTTTGAAGACAGAAGAGTGGGCGTGAATATAGGCCGGGTGGAAGATATTATTGATGCGTATGGTACAAGGGTTTACCAGATCAGGTATAAGCTGGGTATGAGCAAAGCTGCGAAACTTTATTACAAAAATATTATCAAAGATCCGAGCTTTGAAGATATCACTGGGACCGGCGTCCCTGCTTCATGTTATGCCAGGCCTCAGGGGGAAAGGGGTGCTACCTATTTTATTGATTCCAGAACCTCAGCGCGCGGGAATCACTCTCTGAGACTTACCACGCCTACCTCAAACGAGGGGATGTCCCTTTCCTTTTACCGTTTGAGAATAGAACCGGGACAGAGTTATACCATGAGCGTACAGGCCAAAGCCCTCCCGCTCAAATTTCGTGAAAAGATCCATAAATGTTTTTTTAAGCGCCTCTGTGGTTGTGGGCCTGATGAAGAGGATTATCCGGAATTCAGCATGTCGTTTGGATCCAATTGTGAAGAATCATTTATCCCGGACGGGGAATGGAATGAATACTCCTTTAGCTGTATTCCCATCCCGGAGTATGGAGTAAATCAGCTTTCACCTGTATTGAAACTGGATGGCAAAGGCACGGCCTGGTTTGACCTGCTGCAACTTTATCCGGATATGAAGATCACATCATCGGTGAATAAGGAGAATAATAATATCATGCTCAACATCACAACGGTTCATAAGAATGCAGATATTTATTATAGTCTGGATGGATCTGAGCCCGGACCCGCTTCAGATAAGTATACAAGAAATATCGTGCTCAGCGAAGCTGCCACCATTAGGGCCACCGCATACAAAGAGGGCATTCGTGTAGGAAATATTGAAAGGTACTTTGAAATAAATATGGCCATTGGCCGCTATGTGGATTATAAATACAAATATTCCCCTAAATACAATGCCGGCTATAACAATGGCCTGGTGGATGGCATCCTGGCTTCTGCCGATTTCAAGGATGAAAAATGGCAGGGATTTGAAGGTGAAGACTTTGATGTGGTGATCAACCTGGGAAAGTTAAAACACATTTCAGAGATAGAACTGCATTTCCTGCAGGATAAAGCTTCATGGATTTTCTTCCCCACCGGGATAAAAGTATTATGGTCGGCGAATGGAAATGATTTTTATGAATTAGAGCATGATGTTCGCGAGAGAATTGATTACGAAGATCCCCATATTTACAAGTACAATTTAAAAAGTGATGGCATCGAAGCAAGATATTTTCGCATCATTGCCGGAAATATTGGAGTCTGCCCTGAAGGCCATCCGGGTGCAGGAGGAAAAGCATGGCTGTTTACCGATGAAATAATCATACGATAATGAAAAAATCAATTTATACCATTTTAGCTGCCTTCAGCGGATTGTTGATGATGAGCAATGTACTCTATGCAGATGAGTATAAACTGCTTTCACCCGACGGGAAGATCAGGCTTGAAGTGAACACAGATGACAAAGTTGCCTACGCTGTATATTACGGTGAGCGCATGATCATCTCCCCATCACAGATCTCTTTACATACCGAAAGACATGGTGGCTTCGGGATTAAGCCTGGGGTGAAGTCTGTGAAAAGAAGATCTGTTGACCAGCTGATCAGCCCGGTGGTGAGACAAAAATCAGCGGAAGTCAGAGACCATTTTAATGAGCTTAGTATAAGTTTTAAAGGAAAATATTCGCTTATTTTCAGGGCATATGATGAAGGTGTTGCCTACCGTTGGGAAAGCAGCATTAAAGATGAATTGATCGTGCTCACAGAAGAGGCCAGCTTCAGCTTTCCGGATAATTATCTGGTGTTTTTTCCCGAAGAAGAGCGCTTATTTACCCATCAGGAAAGGGAATACCTGTATATCCCCCTGGAAGAGATCACCTTTGATCGTTTCTCATCCATTCCACTGCTCGTAGATGTTAGCGGAGGGCCGAAAGTGCTCATCACGGAAGCTGACCTGCAGGACTATCCCGGCATGTATTTGCAGGGTGATCCTGATGCCTTCACTTTAAGAGGAAAATTTCCACGTTTTGTTCTGGAAGAGGAAAAGAAAAACGACAGGGATATCGTCCCGGTGAAAAGAGCCGATTATATTGCAAAGGTGAATGGGGAGCGCACTTTCCCCTGGCGGGTGATCGCCATTGCAGGTGAAGACAAGGAACTTCTTGCCAACCAGATGGTCTTCCTCTTATCGGAACCCTGCAAGATAGAAGACCCATCCTGGATCAAGCCCGGGAAAGTAGCCTGGGACTGGTGGAATTTCAACAATATTTACGGGGTGAACTTTGAAGCAGGGATCAATACTGAAACCTATAAATACTATATTGATTTTGCGGCTGCAAATAATATTGATTATATCATCCTGGATGAGGGCTGGTATGAGCTAGGGGATCTGACAGAAATCAATCAGGAAATTAATATGGAGGAATTGCTGGCCTACGGAAAAGAAAAAGGCGTAGGGATCATCCTTTGGGTGATTTGGAAAACGCTGGATGATCAGCTCGGGGAGGTGATGCCCTTGTTTGAGGAATGGAGTATAGCCGGCCTGAAGATAGACTTTATGCAGCGTGACGACCAATGGATGGTAGACTATTACTGGAGAATTGCTGAAGAGGCTGCCACAAGAAAATTCCTCATTGATTTCCACGGAAGCTATAAACCTGCAGGACTGCATCGCACCTGGCCCAATGTGATCACACGTGAAGGCGTGCGTGGCATGGAATGGTGCAAGTGGAGCGACAAGGCCACACCTGAAATGGCTGTTACCCTGCCATTCATAAGGATGTTTGCTGGTCCGATGGATTATACGCCGGGGGCCATGCTTAATGCTACCAAAGAGGACTTTGAAGCTATTTTTGCTACGCCTATGAGCCAGGGCACAAGAGCCCAGCAACTTGCCATGTATGTGGTATTCGAAAGCCCGCTGCAGATGCTGGCCGATAACCCCACCCATTATATGAAAGAAGCGGAATGTATGCAATTCCTGTCGAAGGTTCCGGTGGTTTGGGATGAAACGGTGGTGCTGGACGGAAAAGTTGGCGACTTTGTTGTTGTGGCCAGGCGAAACGGCTACGAATGGTACATTGGTGCAATGACCGACTGGGATGCCAGGGAACTGGAAATTGACCTTTCTTTCCTGGGCGACAGGAAATTTGAGGCCACAATCTGGAAAGATGGGCCTAATGCCCACAGGAATGCACAGGATTTTATAAAAGAAAGCATTATCGTTGATAAGAATACAAAACTTGAGATTAAGCTGGCTCCGGGAGGGGGATGGGCTTGTATACTGTCAATTGTGAAAATGTAGAACATATAAGTATTCATTGCCAATCGAAGAATCTGGCTAAATTTGTACGCCTGAATATTCAAAAAACTAAATATCTCAATGGAAGACAGAAGAAAAGATTACCTGATCCCAATCATTATTATAGGATTTCTGTTCTTTATTTTTGGCTTTGTTACCTGGCTGAATGCTACATTGATCCCGTATTTAAGGATTGCCTGTGAATTAACTGCTTTTGAATCTTTCTGGGTGACCTTCGCCTTCTATATTTCCTACTTTGTGATGGCTCTTCCTTCATCTGTAGTACTCAATAAAACAGGCTTCAAAAACGGGATGTCGATCGGCCTGGTCACCATGGCCATCGGAGCACTCGTATTTATTCCTGCCGCCATGACAAGAACCTATGGATTGTTCCTTACCGGCCTTTTTGTACAGGGTACCGGCCTGGCCATCCTGCAAACCGCTTCGAACCCCTATGTAACTATCCTGGGCCCAATCGAAAGTGCTGCAAAACGTATCAGCATTATGGGTGTGGCCAATAAGTTTGCGGGCATACTCAGCCCTGTCATTCTCGGTGCCATTCTATTGGCGGGAGTTGATGATCTGGTTGTGCAGATAGAAGAAATGGATATGGTGTCAAAAGCAATAGCCCTTGATGACCTTGCCCTGAAAGTCATTAATCCATATATTGTTATGGCAATAGCATTGTTTCTGCTGGCCGGACTGGTGCGTTTTTCATCACTGCCTGACATAGATACCGAAGAAGAACATGATGACGGAACTCAAACGGCAAGAACAAGTATCTGGCAGTTTCCCTATCTGCTACTTGGTGTAATTACGATATTCGTATATGTTGGTGTGGAAGTGGTCGCTGTAGACACTCTGATCGGCTATGGAAACTTCCTGGGCTTTGAATTTGCTGAAGCCAAATTTTTCGCCTCCTTCACACTATTTGCCATGATCGTGGGATATTTTATCGGCATCATCACGATTCCAAAATATATATCTCAGGCAAACGCTCTTAAGTATTTTGCTATGCTTGGAGTGGTCTTTACAATTATTGCAAGCATGACTGATGGCTATACATCTATCCTTATGATCGCAGCCCTGGGATTTGCAAATTCCATTATGTGGCCGGCCATCTGGCCCCTTGCCATCGAAGGACTTGGTAAATTTATCAAGATAGGCTCAGCCCTGTTGGTCATGGGAATTGCCGGAGGTGCTTTGCTTCCGCTTCTATACGGTTATTTAGCAGATGTAGGATCGGTTGGCGCGACCCAGGCCTATTGGATCATGCTTCCCTGCTACTTGTTTATTTTGTTTTTTGCAGTCAAAGGACATAAAATTGGTAAATCCATTCAGAAAAGATAAATATGAAACCTGCATTGCTTATACTTGCCGCAGGCATCGGCAGCCGCTACGGTGGAATAAAACAAATGGATACACTTGGCCCCGGAGGGGAAAGCATTATCGATTATTCTGTTTATGATGCCATCAGGGCAGGATTTGGGGAAATAGTCTTCGTAATCAATAAAAAGATCGAAAAAGATTTCAGGGAGGTGTGGGAGCCAAAACTAGATGCTAAGGCTGATTGTTCTTTTGTGATCCAGGATCCGGAAGACCTTCCAAACGGCTTTAAATTACCCGCTGACAGGCTCAAGCCCTGGGGTACGGGACAGGCAGTTCTGGCAGCACGTCACGAGATCAATACTCCTTTTGCAGTAGTCAATGCGGATGATTTCTATGGAAGGGAATCTTATCAGCTTATTTATGATTTCCTGACAGGCAATACTGACGAAAAGGCCTGTTGCATGGTTGGATATCACCTGCTTAATACGCTGTCTGAATATGGTACTGTTTCCAGGGGAGTCTGTGAATTTAACGATCGGCATTATCTCAGCAAGATCAGCGAGATCACCAATATTGAGAAAAGGGGAGAAGGTATCGGTTTTGAATCCCCGGCCGGACAATTTAACAATCTCGACGGGCATTCTCTCATCTCAATGAATATCTGGGGCTTTACACCGCTCGTAATGGATTATCTTGAATCTGGCTTTGTAAGGTTTCTTGAGTCAAACATTGCAAATGATAAGGCCGAATATTACCTGCCCGGCAGGCTTAATGAACTGGTAAATGATGGCCTCATGACTGTGAAAATGCTTGAAACTGCATTCAAATGGTTTGGGGTTACATACAAGGAAGATAAAGACGAAACCATTGACAGGATCAACCAAATGGTTTCAAATGGGGAATACCCTTTGTATTTATGGGAAAAATGATGAAAAAATTCGATTTTGTATCAATTTTGAAAGCCTTCGGAATTGACCCTGACCTAAGCAACATAAAGGAATTTCACAGAGGTCATATCAACGATTCATTTATCCTGGAGGTGGAACAAAAAAGTTATTTCTTTCTCCAGCGGATCAATCACCATGTCTTCAAGGACCCTGAAGCTTTGATGGAAAACCTGGTGAAGGTGTATATCGCTTTGAATAAGCATTACGGGGGCAGTGCGAACAATCCGTTTCCCGGGATCCATCAAGGAGAAAATAATAAGCAGTTCTATTGCGACCATGATGGCAATTACTGGAGGGTGATGGATTATGTTCCGGACAGCCGTTCGTTTAATATAGCCGAAAATGTTGAAATTGCCAGGAAGGGAGCCGCTGCCTTCGGCTTATTCCAACTTGCCATCATGGAGGAAGACCCTGAAGGATACATTCCTACCATACCGAATTTTCATCACCTCGGAATGAGGTTGGAGCAACTGAAGGATGCTCTTGAAAAAGATGCATTAAAAAGAAGCCGGATTGCACAAAGGGAGATAGACTTTGCCCTTGAAAGGATGAAATACGGAGAACAATTGGCGGAACTGCTTCGAAAAAAGATCATCCCCGTACGTGTGACACATAACGACACCAAGCTCAACAATGTACTGTTTGAAAACAATAGCATAAAAAGCATTTGTGTAGTTGACCTTGATACAGTGATGCCCGGTACGGTCCTGTATGATTACGGTGACATGGTACGCACCTTCACCAGCCCGCTTGAAGAGGATGAACCGGATCCGGCGAAAGTTGTATTCAGGGAAGAGATCTTTGAAGCCCTGACAGAAGGCTATCTTTCGGAACTGGGTGGCAGCCTGACGAAAGAAGAAAAAGAACATTTGCTTTTCGGAGCCAAAATAATGCTTTTGATGATCGGAGCCCGTTTTCTGACCGACTTTCTGGAAGGAGATCATTATTTTAAAACCACCCGTGAAAATCATAACCTCGACCGCTGCAGAAACCAGTTTATCCTCCTCAGACAACTCGAGGAAAAAGAAAATGAACTACAGGAGATCATTAGCAAATACTCCTGATATAAGATTAAAAAGCCATTCCAATGAAAAGAATTCTGATATCATTAAGTTTCCTTCTTACAGCTGTTTTATTCCTGGATGCCCAGGAAACAAAACCGTATGATTGGGAAAACCCGGCAGTTATTTCTATCAATAAGGAGTCTCCTCATGCGACGCTTATTCCTTATGCCACTGTGGAACAAGCCTTAGCGGGAAATCCCAGGGCCAGCTCCTATTACAAATCCCTGAATGGTGACTGGAAGTTTAATTGGGTGGTCAAACCACTTGACCGGCCTGAAAGTTTCTTTCTTCCATATTTTGTTGATGATGGCTGGGAGACTATCCCTGTTCCTTCCAACTGGGAGCTGCAGGGCTATGGGATTCCCATTTATGTGAACCAACCTTATGAGTTTACAGAAGATCCGAAGCCTCCTGAAGTGCCTCATGACTATAATCCGGTAGGATCGTACAGGAAATGGTTCAGTATCCCCGATGATTGGAAAGGCAGGGAGGTATTTATTCATTTTGGGGCAGTAAAATCAGCCATGTATCTCTGGATAAATGGCGAGAAAGTTGGCTACAGCCAGGGCAGCAAACTTCCTGCCGAATTCAATATCACCTCCTACCTGAAAAAAGGAGAGAACCTGCTCGCCCTGGAGGTGTATCGCTGGTCGGACGGGACTTATCTCGAATGCCAGGATTTCTGGAGGATCAGTGGCATCGAACGTGATGTTTTCCTCTGGTCGGCACCGCAGGTCCATATCAGGGATTACTGGATTAAAGCCAGCCTTGATGGTGATTATATAAACGGACTGCTCGAAGCAGATCTGGATATCATCAGGTATGATGATAACAAAAAGCTTAGCAACTATCTTGTCAGCCTCATATTATTTGATGCGACAGGAAATGAAATTCTACGAAGGGATCATTCCCTTTCCATGGAAAAATCACAATGCTGTGATTCTGTTTTCTTTAATGAAATGATGATCACGGATGTTTTGCAATGGTCAGCAGAAAAACCAAATCTATATACACTGGTACTCGCCATGAGCGACAAAAAAGGAAATCTTATTGAAGCAATAAGTAGTAAAACAGGTTTTCGTAAAGTGGAATTGAAGGATGGCTTACTGTTTGTGAATGGAGCCTACATTCTTGTGAAAGGTGTCGACAGGCATGAACATGATGAAAAAACCGGCCATGTGGTGAGCGAGCAATCTATGCTGCAGGATATCGCCCTCATGAAGATGAACAATATCAATACGGTACGTACAAGCCATTATCCGAACGACCCGCACTGGTATGAGCTCTGTGATCAATATGGCATTTATGTGATCGATGAGGCAAACATAGAATCACATGGCATCGGCTACCATCCCGACAGGACATTGGGTAACAAGGCAGAATGGCAGGAAGCACACCTCGACCGGATCAGACGTATGCTGGAAAGAGACAAAAACCATCCTTCCGTGATCATCTGGTCCATGGGCAATGAAGCCGGTGACGGAATAAATTTTGAAGCCGGAACAAAGTGGATCCATGAACGTGACCCCTCCCGCCCGGTTTTTTATGAACGTGCTCAATTGCGGCCACATACCGATATCTATTGTCCCATGTATCCGGGATTGAAATATCTCGAAAAATATGCTTTGGGTGATGATCCGCGTACCCTGATCATGTGCGAATATGCCCATTCTATGGGGAACAGCACCGGTAACCTGATGGAATACTGGGTGCTGATCAGGAAATACGATAAGCTGCAGGGTGGCTGTATATGGGACTGGGTGGACCAGGGCCTGCTGAAAACGGATGAGGATGGCAATGAGTATTGGGCATATGGTGGTGACTACGGACCGGATGGAACACCTTCAGATTATAACTTCTGTGCCAATGGCCTGATCAATGCAGACAGGAGCATACATCCGGCCCTGCATGAAGTGAAAAAAGTTTATCAGTCTGTGCATTTCGAGCTTGATACTGCCTTAAGCAATAGGCTGATCGTTTACAATGAGCATAATTTTACAGACCTGAACGAATTCGATTTTTTCTATATCATCAAGGCCAATGGAAGAAGCATTTCCAGGGGAGATCTTCCACCGATAGATTGCGCACCCGGTGAATATACCACTATTGTCATGCCGGAAAATGAAGTATTCACAGAACCCGGCATGGAATATTTCTTCAATATCTATGTTAAATCCAGAAGCGGTAATGGTATGGTGCCTGCCAATTACGTCATCGCTTCTGAACAGATCCCTATGCCGTATATGCCGGTCAGGATCATGCCACGGCCCGGACATGATTTCGGCCTGAAGACCACTGAAAATGCTGAAAAAGTGAAGGTGAAAGGAAAAGGCTTCAGCATCACCTTTGATAGAAGCAGCGGGGCAATGGAAAGCTATACTTATGGCTATAAGGACCTGATCCTGAAATCACCGATGCCTTATTTCTGGCGTGAACCCAACGATAATGATTTCGGATTCAGGATGCAGAATAGATTGCTTCCATGGAAAAAAGCTTCCGCCAACCGGATCTTGAAAGAGTTTGTAATTGAAAAGGCAGATTCCCGCCAGGTGGAACTTCGTGTAGCTTATGAACTGCCGGATGTATATTCTGATTATACCCTCAGGTATACGATTAATATGGAAGGAGAGCTGACAATTAGCGGAAGCTTGCATATGGGTGACAGTATCCTGCCGGATATGCCGCGTTTCGGATTCTATATGGAACTGCCCGGTGCTTTCGACAAGCTGGAATGGTATGGACGTGGACCGTTTGAAAATTATATTGACAGAAAAACAGCGGCTTTTGTCGGACGATATGCCGGAAAAGTGGAAGATCAGTATGTAAGCTATATCCGGCCACAGGAAAATGGCAACAAGTGTGATGTGCGAAATATGAAACTTGTTGACAAACAGGGAATAGGCCTGGGCTTTGAGGCTGACTCACTCTTTGAGTTCAGTGTACATCACTATCGTCCTTCCGATCTTGCCCAGGAGAGCAGAAGCAGCGGCATGCACAGCATAGATGTCCCTCAAAGGCATATGATAGGAGTGCATCTCGACTTGTTTCAAATGGGCGTTGGAGGCAACAACAGCTGGGGAGCCAGACCCCTGGAACAATATCGCTTTCCGGCGAAGGATTACACTTTTAAATTGAAAATAAAGCCTGTTATCAGATAATCTCAGGTTTCAAAGAACTTAATTTAATTATTTAAACCTTGAGTCCCCTCCGAAAACATAAAAACTATAAAATGCCACTAAGATACCAAGGCTCACAAAACAGTGCTAATGAGTAATTTAACATTTGTGAGCCTTCGTGTCTTTGTCCCGAAAGCTTTCGGGATGGTGGCAAGAAAGATACTTTTCGGAGTGGACTCAACCTTAAAATTTAAAATTGAAAATGAAGTATAAAATAATCTTCCTGCTATCCATTGTCTTTCTGCTAACGGCATGTAAAAATGATGAAGTCAGAACAGTTTCCGATTATGTTGATCCCTTTATCGGAACAGGAGGCCATGGCCATACCTATCCGGGTGCCATGGTACCTTTCGGTATGGTGCAACTGAGCCCTGATACAAGGAAAGATAACTGGGATGCCTGTTCGGGTTATCACTACAGCGATTCAAAGATATTTGGTTTCAGCCATACACACTTGAGCGGAACCGGCGTTGGCGACTATGGAGATATCAGATTGCTGCCATGGTCAGGCGATCTGTATCCGGTGATTGAGAAGTATAAGGCCGGGGAATTACCGTATGCCGGATTCTCTCATAATGATGAGGAAGCAACACCAGGCTACTACAGTGTTGAACTGGAGATTGTTGATGCAGATATTGATGTTGAGCTAAGTGTTGGAAAAAGGTGTGGATTGCACAAATATTCTTTTGAGGATGAAGATGACAAATCCATACTGCTGGATCTGTACGAAGGTGCTACATCAGATAAGATACTACAACTCGAACTCAATATTGTTAATGATCACACCATCTCCGGATTAAAACGCACCGATGGTTGGTCTGATGACCAATATGTCTATTTCTACGCCGTTTTTTCCAAGCCATTTATTGATGTTCAGGTTTTTGAGGAAGGTGAAATGCTGGAAGGTGTTTCATTCACTTCTGAAAAAGATATGAAAGCTATTTTCAGCTTCAGTGATGATGCAGGTGAGGAGCTTATGCTTAAGCTTGGTATTTCTGCCGTGGATGTGGATGGCGCCAGGAAAAATCTAGAATCAGAAATTCCTGCATGGGATTTTGACGGCCTCAGACAAAAAGCCCATGATTCCTGGGATCAGGAGTTGGGCAGGATAGAAGTGGAAGGAGGGACCTTTGAGCAAAAAGTAACTTTTTATACTGCATTGTATCATTCATTTCTTGCACCTTACTTATATTCTGATGTGGATGGCCGTTATCGCGGGCACGATATGCAGGTACATCAGACTGATGGCTTTGAAATGTATACCGTCTTCTCGCTCTGGGATACCTTCAGGGCTCTGCATCCCCTCTTTACCATTGTTCAGCAGGACAGAACAAATGACCTGATCAGCTCCATGCTTGATATGTATGATAAAGGAGGGCTTCTTCCGGTTTGGGAGCTTGCAGCCAATGAAACAGGGTGCATGATAGGTTATCATTCCATTCCGGTGATTGCAGATGCCTATGCAAAAGGAATTCGTGACTATGATGTTGACCTGGCGTATGAAGCCATGAAAAAGAGTAGCATGCAGGATCAGGAAGGCCTGCAATACTATCGGAAATCTGGCTATATCCCTGCCGGGATGGATGGAGCTTCCGTATCAAAAACCCTTGAATATGCTTATGACGATTGGTGTATTGCAAGTCTGGGAAAAGCGCTTGGGCATGAGGAGGATTATGTCAGCTATATACAAAGGGCCCAGTATTATAAAAATATCTTCGACCCTGAAACAGGCTTTATGCGCGGCCGGATGAATGGCATGTGGGTTACACCATTTGATCCGGTGGAGGTGAACTTTATGCTCACCGAAGCCAATACCTGGCAATATACGTTTTTCGTCCCCCAGGATGTGTCAGGCATGATGAATCTGCTGGGCGGAAAGGGAAAATTTATTGCTAAACTGGACGAAATGTTCAATGCCAGCATGGAGATGAGCGGAAGGCAGCAGAGTGATATCACAGGGCTGATCGGACAATATGCACATGGTAATGAGCCCAGTCACCATATGGCTTACCTGTATAATTTTGCGGGTGAAGCCTGGAAGACCCAGGAATTGGTCAGGCAAATCATGGCTGAGCAGTATTCTGAACAACCTGACGGCTTATGTGGCAATGAAGATTGCGGGCAGATGTCGGCCTGGTATGTGCTCAGTGCCATGGGTTTTTATCCGGTTACTCCCGGAACGGATTACTATGTTACCGGAAGCCCCATTTTTGATAAGGTTACCATCCACCTCGAGAACGGAAATACATGCGTGATCGAAGCAAAAAATAATTCAACGGAAAATAAATATATTCAGTCTGCCATCCTCAATGGAGAGCCACTTCTGCAATCTTACATCCTGCATTCTGCAATCATAAGCGGAGGGCATTTTATATATGAGATGGGACCTGATCCTGACAAAACATGGGGCTTAGGAGAAAATGACATCCCTGTCACGGCTATCAATGATTTTTTGATCACGCCAGTGCCGTATCTCATTGCTGACTCAAGAACTTTTTCAGAAAGTATGGAAGTTGCTATGGGCTGCCTGGATAAAGATGCTGTGATCAGGTATACAACGGATGGCAGTGAGCCTGGAGCCTCATCCTCAATTTACGGGGCCCCTTTCCTGATTTCAGAAAATACAATCGTGAAAGCATATGCCCGGACGGAAGATAGAATTCGCAGTAAAGTGGTGGAAAGCGTTTTCAGCCTGATGCCGGAAGGGCGCAAAGTGACTTATCACACAAACTATGATTCACAATATACTGCCGGCGGCGATGTCGCCCTCATCAACCTGATCCGGGGCAGTGACAACTTCCGTACAGGTTCCTGGCAGGGATTTCACGGAGTGGATGTAGATGTTGTGATCGATCTGGGGGACTTGCAAAAAGTGAATCGTATTTCGGCAGGCTTCCTGCAAGACCAGAATAGCTGGGTATTTATGCCTGAGTGGGTGGAGTTCAGCGTTTCCGCTGATGGAAAAGACTTTATGACCATAGGAAGGGAAAACAGTAAGACAGATCCAAAGACAGATGGTGGAATAAGGCATGATTTTTCAGCAGATATCGAAGCTAAGGAGATCCGGTATATCAGGGTGCTTGCTAAAAACCGCGGTATATGCCCCGGCTGGCATCCCGGAGCCGGGAACCCGGCCTGGTTGTTTGTGGATGAAGTCCTTATTGAATAAAATATAAAAAGCCAGCCCCACAGGAGCTGGCTTTTATCATTCTTAAATCTTCTTATTACTTTGTACCTAATACTTTGTACAGTTATTCATATTTCTTCCCAAGATAGCTGGCAACGCCATCAGCGGTAGCTGGCATGGCTTCGTCGCCTGCATGCCAGTCGGCAGGGCAAACTTCTCCGTTTTCTTCGAAGTATTGCAGTGCATCAACCATGCGGAGTGCTTCATCCACGCTACGTCCGAGCGGAAGGTCATTCACCAGCTGGTGGCGTACGGCACCCTGCTTGTCGATCAGGAAAAGACCACGGTAAGCAACCGCTTCGCCTTCGAATTCCATTTCGCCATCTTCATTATAATCATATTCCCCTGCCAGAACATCATAGTTTTCTGCAATGGTTTTTGAAAGGTCGGCAACCAATGGGAAAGTAACACCTTTGATCCCACCGTCCTTAACTTCAGTGTTGAGCCAGGCCCAGTGAGAGAATTGTGAATCGATAGAACATCCAACAACAGCAACATTTCTTTTTTCAAACTCAGCCAGTTTCTGCTGAAATGCCAGGATCTCAGTAGGACATACGAATGTAAAGTCCAGAGGATAAAAGAAAAAGATTACATGTTTCTTTCCAATATATTGCTCAAGGGAAAATTTTTCAACAAATTCACCTCCGTTAACAACCGCGGTTGCTTCAAAAAGAGGAGCTTTTTTACCAACTAATACAGACATAATTTAATTTTTTATTAATTAATGTTTTGGTTTTCAATTTTGTGCAAAGGTAATACAAATTATATTATTTAGAAAGGTTTTATTTAAGGGTACCAGATCCCGGAACCCGGTATCCGGTACCCGGCACCCGGTATCCGGTATCCGGTACCCGGCACCCTTTACATAATATCATTGATATTGAAAAGTATAGGCCGGTCAGCTTTGAAGTCATATAGTGTTTGCATGCGGATTTGGTAGTAATTCCGCCAATAGGTGCGCAGGGCCTGGAAATATCCCTTCAAGGCATTATCATTGTCGATTTGGGCATTGCTGAGTTCCAGTACGTCGTTCACCTGGCCGATCATATACCTTTTCTGGGTAACCTCATATCTTTTTCTTGCAATGGTGTCAGACTTTGCAGCAATTCTAAGTTGATTTTCCTGCATGTTGAACTGCATCACCTGGATGAAGATGTTCTGTTCAAAGTCGATTTCTTCCTGTTCGACGGATGTAACCACAAGCTCTTCGTTCGATTCAGCCATTTTTATCCTTCCCCGGGCCGAACCCCAGTCAAGTATTGGCAAGGTGAAGTTAAAGCCTACTGTTTGTGCATCGCCTGGCTGTGTATATGCGCCCGGGATGGTAGCCCCTTGTTGTGCAAGCCCGAATACTGCGCTGAAGTCAGCTTCAAAACGGTTCATCATCTTGGCCAAATTCACCTGACTCTGGGCTTCCAGCCTTCTTTTTTCAAAATCAAGCGCTGAGGATGAATTATATTTGGCTTCGTCGAGGGCTTTGTCGGCCTGAATGGTAAAAAAATCAGTTATAGCAGGCGGAATAAGCTCAATGGGAACATCTTCCTGTATGCGTAAGTATGATTTTAGTCTAAAGAGATTATTTTCAAAATCAAGTTCAGACTGCTCTACTGCAGCTTCGGCTTTTAAAAAGTTCAACTCCAGCTGAAGTAAATCGTTTTCAGCGATCTTTCCCAACTGGTAACGGCCCTGTGCAATCCTGAACAGAGTGTCGTAATTGTTCATGTTCTTGATGGCAATCTGCATATCGATCTGAGCTTGCAGCATATTGAAGAAGTACTGCGTGGCTGTGATCGCAATCTGTTCTATATTTTCAAGATATTTCCGTTTGGCCAATTCATATTTCATGGGCTCAATGTGGCGCTCCCATTTATATGGATTGTACTTGAAGATAGGTTGATCATACCTGACATTTACTATATTGGCTTGATAGGAAGGCTTACTGCTGGCATCAGTAAAATCATCCAGTCTGCTGAGTCCGGTGTTCAGTGATATCTTCCCTCCGGTTAAACCGATGTTCTGAGAAAGTGATAATTCAAGCATGGCATCTGACTGGTTGATTTCCCTGAATTTTATTGTTCCATCTTCTTGCGTAATAGGTGAGATGGACCGGTTATAAAAAGGAGTCACTCCATCAAGGATCAGCCCGGGCATGTAATCCGCTCTGAACGACCGAAACTCCCAGTAGCTGGAACGGAATAGGTGCTTGGCGATCAGTGCGTCAGGCGATTGTTGATGTGCAATATAAATAACATCATCCAATGAGAGGTAATTGGTATTGTCTTCTTGTGCCCCGGCGGGCAAAACGAAGGATAGGGTGAACAGCAAAGCAAACAGCAATTGAATCCTGAAAAGTTTCATTGGGAACTTATTTGAGATGTATTTATTCATGGCGAAGTGATTCGACGGGGTTCTGATTGGCGGCTTTGCGTGCCGGCATATAACCGAACAGGATCCCGATGGCCGCTGAAACACCAAAAGATACCACAATCGAAAACATTGAAATAATGGTGAGGATCCCGGTAAACTCAGTGATGATCTTGGCAAAGGTCACACCGAGAATGATCCCGATAAACCCACCCGTAACACTGATGAGCGTTGCTTCAGTCAGGAATTGGGCAATGATGTCGCGCTGTGTGGCCCCTGTGGCCCTGCGTACACCAATCTCCCTGATGCGTTCCATTACCGACGCCAGCATGATGTTCATAATTCCGATTCCACCAACAATAAGCGATATGCTTGCAATTACACCCAGCACGATATTAAAAACATCTTTGGTACGTTGTTCCTGTTTTAGCAATAATTCGGGCACGGTGATCTCGAAATCCACGATCTCGGAATGTCTTCTCAGAAGCATTTTATTTAGCAATGTAGTTGTTGCATTGAGGTTTTCACTGTCGTTAACCTGTACAACGATCTTGTCAAGCTGGTTCTTGTTTGTTTCATCGTCCGAAGAAGAACTGCTGAAGCTGGATATGACCATTCCTCTCCGAACGACCATTGAACTGCCTCCGCCACCGATATCTCTCTTGTCAATAACCGAGCGGTCCCTGAAGCGCAAGAGTACGGTTTGCAGTGGTGCATAAATATTGTTATTGTAGTCACTTATGCCAAGGTCTTCGGAGGTTCCGGCAGCCATTTTCCTGCTTTCAAGGATCCCTACCACCTTGAGCCAGATATTACCACATTTAATATATTTTCCCAGGGCATTTTCCGCAGGAAAAAATCTTGATTTGATCGTAGGCCCGATAATGCACACAGGGTTCCCTTTTCCCATCTGAATAGCATTAAACATCTCGCCTTCCTGCAATGTGAGACTGTAAACCTTGAAAAAATCAGGAGTGACTCCGTTGAGTATGGCTTTCTTCCGGATTCCATCCTTGATAATGAAGGTTTCATAAGTAACCTCCGGACTGACCCTGATCACTGTTGGTATGATCTCTTTAATACTTTTTGCATCTTTAAGGCTTAAGCCCGGAGAGTATTTTCCTTTCAGGCTTTGACCATCTTCACCATCTTCACCGGATGCGGCTGAATTATCGAGGATGGGCATGATCATAATGTTGTTCACCCCAACCATTTTTATCTGGTCAAGGATCTCCTGCCTGGCGCCATTGCCTATGGCCATCATCGTGATCACGGCGGCTACACCGAAAATAATTCCAAGTGCTGTAAGGATAGAACGGAACTTATTTGCCAGTACAGCATCTATAGCAATGTTGAGAATATGGTAGCACCTTTCCAAAACTGGGTTATTTGATTATGAATTAAACGACAGCAATAGCCGGAAATTTTGATTACACGCAAATTTAATCAAATATTTTGTTTGTCAAACCAGAAACCAGAAACCAAAATATTTTGATATATTATTTCACTATTGTCCGGATAAATCTAAGGAGTAAGGCAAATTGATGCTATATTAATTGTATTCCAATTGGGCCTCAGTCAATTATATTGTGGACTAAAGTCCAGTTTTGAGATTATATGCCTTACCCTGGGCTTAAGCCAAGGGTAAATAACACAAAGCAAACCAGGGTTTTAACCCATTATCTTTAAAGCTTCACCGGACACCAGTGATATTATTTAGATGATTATTTCTGCCTTAAGTTTAATTTACAGCAAAAAACCGCGTCCTGAGGGCGTGCATATGTTTCTCTAAGTATGCTGTGAGTGCTTTACTATTTGTTTAAATCCTAATCCTGACATTTTTATTTAGAGAAACTCTCCATGCACTTCTTTGGGGTGCTTTCCCAAAGCCTACAATTACTGGGGGCTTAGCTTTCAGGGGCGGATAAACTGGAAAATGCCTCAAGTACCCCCTTAACATATGTTTTTGTCACAAGCAGGGAGATGGGCGGTTCAATGCCCAGTTCAAGGTGCAGGCCGTCCTGTTCTTTGCGTATGATGCTGACTTTATCCAGGTTGACCATGTATGACCTGTGGCAGCGTATGATCCTGCTATCCTCAAATTGTTCCTCATAGGCCTTCATGGAATTCCTGATCATAAATTTCTGGACCTTTTTATGCTGGATGAAATAAATGCTCACATAATTATCGGCCGCTTCCAGATAAAGCAAGTCCTGTTGCTGAACAGAAAGTCTGAGTGTTCCTTTTTCATCCCTGAAAGGGATCATCTCCGACTTTGTTTTCGGTGAGGGCTCAAGCTTTTCTTCAAGGGCCTGAAGTTTTAAGGATTTATCCTGCCAGGAGAAGAAGAGCCATAAAATGGTATAGGGCAGAAGGATCACCAGTAAAGTGTTTTTCATGGTTACTTTGAAGAGATCCATAAAATCCCGTCCATCTGCCAGTATGAATTTTACATAGATGGAATATACAAAGGCCATCACCAGGATTTCGGCAAATACCCATAAAATATAACGCCAATAATTCAGGCGTTTTATCTTGCTGTAAAAGTACATGATCAGCCTGCTGATCACTACCACCAGTATTCCGGTGAGGATCACAAAACTGGAGTAAAGAAAGAGCCGGATGCCACTCAGTTCAAGGTAAGATTTAACGCTAAAGGGGTCGTAGATGTTGATAAAGGCCAGGGCAAACACGGCAGTAAATAAAACCAAGCCGACAAGGTTTCCCTTGCGGGTAAGATAATCAGGGATACTTTTCTCAAAGAATTGCATGCTTTTATCGCTTATGACTTCCGTGACCCGGAAAAGCACAAAGGTAAGAAAAGCATTGTGTTTTTCTCGTCAATACGCTGAAACAGGAAATGATTTCGCCCCTGTATTCTGTTTTTCACCCCTGTATAAAGCAATTTGTCACCATGATCTGTGCGACATACCTATTATTTGATTTTTGTTTCAGGTATGTCGAATTTTGTTGCAAAATCTTATTTACCTGAGCCTGATGAGTTACACCTGTGATCATAAAATACTGGAAAAGGCCTTCAGACTGGAGGAAGAAAAGGAATCGATAAACGGAACGGGGATCGCATACAGGACCTTTGCTTTTCGTTCAACACATACTGGCCATCTTCCCGGATTATCATATCTTCCTGCAACAGAAAAAAACTTCCTGACACGGATTCCGGATACGGAGATCATGGAAAACATTGATTTTCGCTATCCTGTGTTTTTTCCTGAAGGGATGAACTCAGCAAATAGGGCGATCATACTGTTGCATGGCTTAAATGAGAAAAGCTGGGCTAAATATCTTACCTGGGCACGCAAGCTTGTGCTGGCAACAGGGTCGCCGGTCATTCTTTTTCCTATCAGCTTTCATATGAACCGTTCGCCGGCAGACTGGATTGACCGGAGAAGCATGGCTGCCTTAAGCCGGATCAGGCAGGGCAGGTACAAGGAATCCGGTAGTTCCAGTTTTGCGAATGCTGCACTTAGTGAAAGACTGGATAAGCTTCCTGAGCGTTTTGCCTTATCAGGGTATCAGAGTGTTATGGATCTGCTTGGCCTGGTAAAAAATATTAAAAGTGGTTCTCATCCGGCTTTTGAAAAAGATGCCGGGATTGATTTCTTTGGATACTCTATCGGTGCATTCCTGTCACAGGTATTGATGATCGCAAACCCGGGAGGTGTTTTTAATCAATCAAAATTCATGCTGTTTGCCGGCGGAACCGTCTTTAGCCGGATCAATGGAATTTCCCGATTCATCATGGATCGTCAGGCATTCGGGCAACTCCGGAAATTTTACCTGAATGAGCAGGAGTGGCGGAACAAAGCGCTGAAATCCTATGTTGAGGTAATGGATATCAAGCATATTGCCAGAGCATTTATGGCGATGTTGTCGCCGGATCATTTCAGTCCGCTTCGAGATCGTGTGTTTATTGAATTTAAAAGCCGCCTGAAAGTCATTGCTTTAAAAGAAGACCTGGTCTTCCCTGCAAAGGATATTGAAGAAACTTTTCATGATTCCGGCATTGCTGTGAGCGTGCTGGACCTCTCATATAAATACACACATGAAGCACCCTTTCCGCTAAATTCAGATCTGCAAATCTCAACATTGGTCGACCAATGGTTTGAAAAAATATTTACAGAGGCGGGTGAGTTCTTTTCACAATCCGGATCCGAATCTTAAATACTTCAGGTGCTTTTATTAACAGTTACTGGCTACTGGCTACCCGCCTTCGCTGCGCTACGGTCGGGCAGGCTGGTTGCTAGTTACTGGTTGCTGGTTACTGGTTACTGGGTACTGGTTACTGGTTGCTGGATGCTGGTTGCTGATGTTCATTGCTCGTTGCTTGTTGTTCGTTGTTCGGTCTTCGGCACTTGCTCAGTCTCTGAGTCTCTGAGTCTCTGAGTCTCTCAGTCTCTCAGTCTCTGAGTCTCTGAGTCTCTCAGTCTCTCAGTCTCTCAGTCTCTGAGTCCCTCAGTCCCTAAGTCTCCTTTTCTTCCCGTCTTCCCGTCTTCCTATCTTCCCCCCATCTCCCCATCCCCTCATAAAGTCCTACAATCTCAGTATCTTATTCTTCCTCATCAACAATAATGTAGATATCCTCATTGTCGCGTTTCATAAGGTATTGCTCGCGGCCAAATTTTTCAAGGGTAAGGGTATCAGTGATAAGTTCATAACAGGCCTGGCGGTCTTCTTCGATCTCTGAGAGGTAATAATCTTTTTCCATCTCCAGCTCGTTGAGCGTGCTGCTCAGCCGGAATTGCGCAATGAAGTTATTGTTATCAAAGAAAAGCATCCACACACCAAAGATGAGGATGGTGATAAAATACTTATTGTTGAGCCGGTTGAGGAGATTGCGTATCATTTACATACAAAGATAATTAAAGGAAGATTTCATTTACATTGAGGTTTGCAATTATTTTCATCAATCATATGTTGATAACCTTGCTGCATTATTGTCCATTTCATCTAACATCTAACACCCAACACCTAAAACCTTTTTATTTTGCAATTACATAATAATAATCATTATCAGGAAAAAAGTCCCTGCTGATTGTTCTGAAGCCGCCTTTCTTCAGTGAATCATGTAGCTGACTGTAGCTAAGCGGAAAGAAGTCGAAGACATATTGCGTGTATGTTGTTTCGCCATGTTTACGGATATTTACAAGCATCTCGCAACTCGTATTCCACCCCTTAATATTCCATGCGTAGCTGACATCATATTTAACGCCTTCACTTTTGATCTGAAAATCCTGGGGAAGAAGGGAATTTTCCTCAAAGGTTTTTTCCCAGTTGCGGAGATCGAAATACAGTGAGCCATCTTTTTTCAGTACTTTCCTGATAGATTGCAGTGAGTGGTCCAACATATCGAGTCCTGATACGTGTGAAAATGAATTTCCAGGGCTGCATATGAACTCGAACTTTTTATCTGTATGCTGTGGCAATTCCTCCCATGAACTCCGGATGAAAGTGATACTTGCCTTGGCAGCTTTTGCCTTTGTTTTTGCCTGTCTGAGCATGCCCTCGCTGATATCAGAAGCATATACTTCAAATCCCTGCCGGGCCATCCAGATCGCATGATTGCCTGTGCCGCACGAGCAATCCAGGATTCGTGCCCCTGCCGGCAGTTTGTTCAGTTGCTCTTCAACGATATGCCGGAAATTTAGAAAACCATCATCTCCTGCGGACAGTATGTCGTACAATCCGGAAATATCATCATACTGTTTTTTGCTCGCATTGCTGTTCATCTTCTGAAAATTGTTATAGACTTATAATCCCAGCTGCTCGCTGATCCCGCGCATGGCATTAAGGGCCAGTTCGGCGAATTCAGGCAAGGGGATACCGATCTTTTCACATTCGCGGATGGTATCGCGGTTTACCGAGGCTGCAAATGCTTTTGCTTTCATTCGTTTGACAACTGATTTTGGCTTTACGCTTGCCAGTTTCTTATCAGGATACACCAGGGTAGTGGCTACGATGAGCCCGGTGATGGTTTCTCCTGCTGCCAGGGCATAATGAAATTCCTTTGAACGAGGGATGCCGCTGGCCTCTTCATTATGAAGTTTAATGGCCTCAATGCTTTCAGTGTCCATTCCTTCTTTTTCAAGTATAGGCACAGCTTCCAGGGCATGCCGTTTCGGGTCAGCATTGGTGATCTCCACATCGATATCATGCAGCAATCCTGCGATACCCCACTGATCGACATCCCGTCCCAGCCTTTCTGCCAGTGCCCTCAACACCGCTTCAGAAGCATAACAATGATTGCGCATACGTTCATTCTTGATGTACTTATTGAGTAAATCAATGGACTGGTCCCGTGTCATAATTTTTTATTTCTAATTTCTAATTTCTGCTATCTGATTTCTTAATGCATATCAAGGCCATGCAACATATAAACCATATGTCTCAACGACTTCACGATCTCCGCCATGTATTCATTCACTGCTTTTACGCTGCCCGGAAAGGCAAAGATCAGGCTGTTGTCGGCTGAGCCGGCTATACTACGGCTAAGCAAGGCATTGGGTTTTTCTGCACCGTATTTCATCCGGATCATTTCCATGATACCGGGAATTTCTTTTTTTATCACACTTTTCACTACCTCCGGACTGATGTCCCTCGGTCCTATGCCGGTGCCGCCCGTAGTAAAGATGAAATCAACACCCTGCTCAATTGCGTCCAGCAGCAGCGCACTCAGGGCCTGTTCATCATCAGGGATCACAATGTTTTCAATATCATGAAGCCATTCCCGGCCCTCGAAAAAATCTTTCAGTAAGCTGCTTAAATGTGGTCCGCTCCGGTCTTCGTATTCCCCTGCATAGGCCCTGTCGCTGAGCGTGATCACAAGTGCACTGTATATCTTGGGGATGTATTCCAGGCTATCTCCGGCTTGCAGGTCTCCGTAGCCCAGCACCCTGCAAAAGATCCCCTCCTTTGGCATCACGCAATTACCTACTTCCCGGTAGATGGCGCAATTATCGCCATGGCATTTTTTACCTATCTGGGTGACTTCAAGCTCCACTTCACCGCAGTAGAAACGGTCGAGTGGTGAGGCTTTATACAGCAGCATCCCCTCCGTGGTAATATTCTCGGCAAACTCTCCATAGGCGATCTCTCTGCCGGCAAGGACTGAGAAATCCTCAAAACTTTCTTTTCCCAGCAGGCTTACCTGCCGGTGCCATTTTCCGGAATGCGCATCCCCTTCAATGCCTCTTTCATTCAGGTGGATCTCGCTGACAGGTTTTTTAATTGTTCCTTTCTCCTTAGAAATGTTTACGGAAACTATGTTGATATCTTTTGCTTCGATACTCATCGTTTTTTTTGATTATAGGTATTAGTTCAGCAGTTATTTATAGCAGAACCTCTTAATCACTCCATAGGCTTCCTTAATGCCAAGCTCTCCTGCTTTGCTGAGGTCACCGCAACCATTGTCGAGCTTGTCGAGATAAATATAGGTCAGCCCGCGGTTGAACCAGGCTTCTGCCAGTTCAGGTTCAAGCTGGATAGCTTGGGAATAGTCAAGTATGGCACTGTTATAGTCTTTTAACCTGTTGCGGATATTCCCGCGGTTAAAATATGCGAAAGGCAGGTTTGGCTTGAGCTGGATCACAGTATTATAATCCTGCAAAACTGTTGTAAAATCCGGCTCTTTAATAATATCCTCTTTGGCAGGGGGCGGCACTTTCTCCCAGGAGATGGTCACATCATCCGCGTAAACTTTGTCATTATAGAGATATTCTTCCAGTTCATATTTTGTATTTGCCCGGTTGAAATATGCATATACAAACTTGGGGGAAAGGGTGATGGCATTGTCGTATGCATCAAGCGAATTGGTGTAATTTTGGGCCATGCCATTTACCACACCCTTTAAAAAATGCCCGATGTAATTAGAGGAGTTTTCTCTGAGCATGCTGTCAGCAATTTTCAGATGATACTTTAAAGCTTCGGCATCTTCCTGGATATCAGCATTCAAAATAGCAAATGTAAGATTATCCTCGTTGTTCATATTGTATTCAGTGATCTCTTTTATGGTATAGCCTGCACGTTTTTTCTTTACAAAATCTTTATCCTTCTTTATGAATTGAACGATAAGGTTAGGTTGAAGCTCTATGCCTTCAAAAGCCCGGTTAATCTCTCCTGTCATATTCCCGTTGTTGAAATCTGATTCAAAGGCAATCAGTTTTTGGAAATAACTCGAATCGGTATAAGCTTTCAGGAGGGCTTCAGTGGACGCATCCCCCTCATTGAGCATGTTAATGATCTCAAATGCTTTCTCATTATCCTGCCTGGCGCCTTCGTGTTCATTCAGCATGTGTTTTGCTCCCGACCTTTGCAGGTATGCCCCGGCAAAATCAGGAAACAATTCTATGCACTTTGAATAATCAATGATGGCTTCTTCGTATTGCTCAGTAAGCTGGAAAATATATGCCCTTCCATAATACGCGTACACATTGTTTGGATTGATGCTGACCACCATGTTATAATCCCTGAGCGAAGCTTCATAATCCTTTGTGCTGGCTTTCAACCATGCACGATTGTAGTAGGTCAGAGCATTGTATGGGTTGTTGCGGATCACTTTGTCGAAATCGCGGAGGGCAGCTGTGGTATCCCCAGTGTTGATTCTTGTAAGGCCACGGTGAAAAAGGGCCAGGGAGTTATTCCCGTCCAGGTCAAGGATCTGTTCAAAATCTGCGATGGCCTTATCATACTCTTTCATTTCATAGTAGATCTGCCCTCTTTTAAGGTAAGCATCGGTGTTGAAGTAATCCAGCATCAGTGCCTTATTACAATCTTCGATCGCACTTTCATTTTCTTCGAGGTAACTTTTTGCAATGGCCCGGTACAGGTAGGCATTGGGGATGGTCTTGTCATATTTCATGGCCTCATCAAGGTCCTCGATCGCTGCCTTGTATCTCCTCATATTGATCCGGGTCAGGCCCCGGTCCATATATATTTCAGGATTAAACGGATCTATCTCCAGCGCTTTATGGAAGTCGTGCAGGGCATTGGTGTAATTATACATCTGGGCCCTGGCAATGGCCCTGTAATGATAAGCGTGGGAATACAATGGATGGATGGTTACGGCCATGCTTAGATCCTGGTCTGCCCCCTTATAATCTCCCAGATATAACTTCGCGATCCCCCGCAGGAAGTAAGGCTCAAAGAGATCGGGCTTATAGGTGATGACGATACTGAATTTCTTAATGGATTTGGCATAATTTGCCTGGCTGAGCTCATATCGGCCCGAGTGCATAAAATGCGCAATATTGACCTGTGCCGCTAATAGTGCAGGCATCAACATTGTGATCAGAAGAAAGAGTATCCTGATGTTTTTCATAGTGACACAATCAAAAACGCTTAAGCTCAGTTTTTGTTTTCTCCAGAAGGCGAATATCTCCGATCAGCATTTCTTTATCCACTGCTTTACACATGTCATAAATACATAGCAAGGCAATATGCACTGCAGTGAGTGCTTCCATTTCTACGCCTGTCTGGCCTATGCAACGGGCTTCCCCGGTGACCTTGATTCCGTCTTCAACGATCTCTGTATCCACTTTAACTTTTGTGAGTGCAATCGGATGACAGAGCGGGATGAGTTCGCTGGTTTTCTTGGCTGCCTGTATGCCGGCAATTTCAGCTACTGTCAACACATCGCCTTTCTTGATTTGATTGTCTGTGATAAGCTGCAGGGTTTCTGAAGATAGCCTGATATATCCTTCAGCTGTTGCTGTCCTTTGTTGCATGGGCTTGCTACCCACATCAACCATTCTTGCTTTGCCTTTTTCGTCGGTATGTGAAAACTTTTTCATTTTCCTGGATTTATAAGTTTTTTGCAAAGGTTGCAAAGACTCTGTGTTCTTTGCGTTCTTCTCAGCGGACTTTGCGTGAACCCATTATTTTTTGTTATCCGCCAATATTATAAAAATTGCTCTTTTGACTGCTCGATCCACGTTTTGGTTTATTTTCCACGGCCATTTTCAGGGCTTGCTCTGCCCCAAGTTCGCGCACAGAGTATTCCATGTCGTCGAAGAGGCAGGGCTTGATCATGCCATTGGGTGTAAGGCGAAGCCTGTTGCAAGTGGCGCAATGCCCGCCAGAACCTCCGATCACTTCCCCGAAGGTGCCCTCATGCAGGTCCATCTGCGGAATAAAACGGATCTCCAGCCCTTTATCATCCGCAAATTCTTTTACCCTTTGTGCTTCCGCCTCCATGGCGTTTTCTTTTACCACACAGTTGATCTTCACTGGTGTGAGCCCTGCTTCAATGGCAGCATCGATACCATCAAGGGCATCCTGTAACTTTCCGACCCTGGTAATCTCTTTGTATTTTTCCGGATCGAGTGTATCAAGGCTGATATTGACCCTGTGCAATCCGGCTGCTTTCATTTCTTTGGCAAAGCGGGGAAGAAAGGTCCCGTTGGTGGTCATCCCCAGGTCCGTAATGCCTTTAATCCCGGCGATCATCTTTACAAGTTCGATAATATTTTCTCTGACCAGCGGCTCCCCTCCGGTGATCCTGACCTTATCCACACCCATCTCCACAGCAGTCGTGACCACTGCAGTAATTTCGTCAAAACTCAAAATGTCTTCGTGGGCCATCAATCTGATCCCGCTTTCCGGCATGCAGTAATGGCAGCGGAGGTTGCAGCGGTCGGTGACCGATACCCTGAGGTAATTGATCTTTCTGTTATATCTGTCTAACATCAACTGTGTCTCCTTCTTTCAGTTCTGTGCTACCAATCGGTATCATGATAAAACCATCTGCATTGATGAGTGCTTGGATATGTGCCGATCCATGATAATCTTCAGGGAAAACTCTTCCACCTTCTATTTTCACCGGAATAAAGGAGTCTCTCTCTGATTTTTTACGCGAATAAGTTTTACCCATGGGCAATTGCAATACTTTCCATCCGCTTTCACCTCCCATCGACATGCAAAGATAGGGCCGTACCAGAAGTTCAAAAGTGTTAAATGCGGATACGGGGTTTCCCGGAAGCCCGAAGATCCTTTTATTGCCGAGTTTGCCGAAAAGTGTTGGTTTCCCGGGTTGGATGGCAATGGTCTTAAACAATACTTCCACACCCAGCTTTTCAAAAACTTCCGGAATGAAGTCATATTTCCCCATGGAGACACCTCCCGTCAGGATGGTCACTTCATGGTTTTTTAGAGCGTGGCTGATGAGTTCATAAGTGGCTTCTTTTTCATCGCGGGCGATGCCCAGGTATTCAGGAATAGCACCACATTTTGTTAGCTGTGCCATCAGCTGGTATGCATTGCTGTTGCGGATCTTTGAAAGTCCGGGTTTCTGATCCGGTTCCACGATCTCATCTCCTGTGGAGATAATGGCTACACTTGGTTTTCTTGCCAGCAGGGGAGAAGCATAGCCTGTCGAAGCCAGGATGGCAATATGCTGTGGTTCGAGGAAGCTGCCTTTCGGGATGAGGAGTTCACCTTTGACCACATCTTCTGCTTTGTATGCGATATTTAAACTGCCTGTTTTGCCTGCGAAGACAAGCATGCCTTTTTCATTGATCCTTGTATCTTCAATCTTGATCACACAATCAGCCCCTTCAGGCACCGGTGCGCCGGTCATGATCTCTGAGCATTGCCCGCTTTCCACTCTCTTTTCAGGTGCTTTCCCCGCCGGGATACTTTCGATGATCTCCATGGGCTTATCCAGATCTTTTTCCTTGCATGCATAGCCATCCATGGCTGATTTATTAAAAGGTGGCATATCGACATCGGAGATGATGTCTTCCGCCAGTATGCGATGCAGGGTATCTTTAATATCTGCCTTCTCGGTGCCCATAGGCTCCACGGCTCCTGTCACCAACTTATATGCTTCTTCTATACGGATCATAACTTTGCCAATTGAGGTGCAAAATTAAGGAAATTAATTAAGGTTCCGGGTGCTGGATACCGGATACCGGGTATCGGGTGCCGGGTACCGGGCATCGCGTTCCGGATACCGGGTTCCGGGGAGTGTGGATTAGACTTAGGGTAATTAATTGCTATCGAAGTGCGTAGCGCTTTTTTCCCTGTAGCCAGACAATAACACGAAATATTGTATACCTCGTAGCGCTTAACTCAGACTATATGAAGGTGTATTTCACTAATCGAAGTAGAATTTATCAAGGAATATGAGATTGCAGAAGGAGAAGGAAGATTGCGATAGAAGATAGAAGAAGTAATCGTACATCAACCTAACACCCAACAACCTGTCCTGAGCACTTCGTCAAGCTCAGTATAAACCTTGTCGAAGGACCCAAAACTTTTTTAAAGCTTGGCTTTAAAATAATCATAAATCTCAAACTGAGCACGGTGGGAATCGGGATCGCCGGTTTTGCGGTACTGGTTCATATTGTCTTTACCCAAATAGCGTGCCTGGGTGTTGTCCCTGAGTTGTATCTGCAGCATGTCCATCAGTTCTTTTTTGATATCTTCATCCAGGATAGGACAGACGACTTCTACCCTGTGGTCGAAATTCCGTGGCATCCAGTCGGCAGAGGCAATGTAGAATTTGTGGTCACCTCCGTTACAGAACACGAATACCCTGGAGTGTTCCAGGTATTTGTCGACGATGCTGAAAGCTTCAATATTGTCGTTGGCCCCTGGCATGTCAGGTACCAGGATGCTGATACCCCTGATGATCATCTGCAGCTTCACTCCAGCCTGACTGGCATCATAAAGTTTTTTTGTGATCTTTTTGTCTGAGATGCTGTTCATCTTCAGTGTGGCCCATGCCTCTTTGCCGGCTTTAGCATTGGTAATTTCCTTGTCCAGCATCTCCATAAAGAAATCCCTGATGTTAAAAGGGGCAACGATCAGGTTTTCGAAGGTCGGCATGATAAACTTTGATTCGAAGAGGTGAAAGACCTTGTTCACCTCTGTAGTGATGGCCTGCTTGCCGGTAAGCAGGCTGTCATCGGCATAAACCTTTGCGGTAGATTCATTGAAGTTCCCTGTGCTGATATTGGCATAATAAACATTTTCACCATTTTCTTTTCTCCTGATCTGTATCAGCTTACTATGGACTTTAAAGCCGGGGATGGTCTGGATGATCTTCACCCCTTCTTCCTGCAGGCGGTTGGTCCAGTATATGTTGGCTTCTTCATCAAAACGGGCCTGTAGCTCCATGAATACGGTCACCTGCTTACCGTTTCTTGCGGCATTGATCAGTGCATTCATCACACCGGATCCTTTGGCGGCGCGATAGAAGGTCATCTTGATGGCCCTCACCAGTGGGTCGATGGAGGCCTCCCTCAGCAGGTCGATGATATAATGAAAGGACTGGTAAGGATAATGGAGCATGATGTCCTTTTCCCTGATCACATCGATGATGCTTTTATTTGGTGGCAAGTCTGGGTGTGAGAGAGGGGGAGATGGGGGGTAGCGGAGATTTGCCCTGCTCATATCGGGGAAGCTCATAAAATCCTTGAAATTATGGTAGCGGCCCCCGGCACGGATGTTATCCCGCCTGGAGATATTGAATTTCTTCATCAGTATCTTTAAGAGCGCTTGCGGGATCTTTTCGTCATACACAAACCTGACCGGTTCACCTTTTTTTCGCCGTTTCACGCTTTCGCTCATCAATTCAAGAAAACTTTTAGAAACATCATTGTCGATGTCCATTTCGGCATCCCTGGTAAATTTGATGGTATAGGCCTTGAAATAATCATAACCGAAAGGGGAGAAAACATCGCTCAGGCAATGCCTGATTACATCGTCCAGCATAATGATGAATTTCTTTCCATCTTCTTCGGGAAGAATGATAAATCTGGAAACAGCTTCCGTGGGTACTTCCACGAGGGCAAATTGCCTTCTTATTTTTTCTTTTTGACTTTTCAGGTCAACGGCAAGGTATATGGTGGCATCTTTAAGATTGCTCAGGTTGGAAAAATTATCGAGCATAAGCGGGAAGAGCATAGGCCTGACTTTTTCAAGAAATAGCCGGTGTGCAAAATCTCCCTGTGATTTGCTCAGACTGTTTTCATCCAGGAGAAAAATATTTTCCTCTTCCAGTTTGATCTTGATCTTGTCCCATGTTTCATTGAACCTGAGCTCCTGTTTCTCAACGATTTCAGAGATTTGGTCCAGCACTTCTCCTGTATTTCTTCCTCTGATCTCATTTTTGGTTTCATAGTTCAGTACCCGGCGCAGGGTGGCCACCCTGACCCTGAAAAATTCATCGCGGTTGTTGGAATATATACCGAGAAATTTTACCCGCTCGATAAGCGGTGTGGTTTCATCCATGGCCTCCTGCAGCACCCGCTCGTTAAAATCAAGCCAGCTGATCTCCCGGTTAATGAACATCGATCTTTGCTTTGCCATGAGTGATCAGAAATTTCTGTTAATGGAAAATGAACGGTAAAGATAAGGAATATTGTGCTGATTCCTTCTGCGTGCCCTGCAGAAGTGAGTATTCTAAAGCTTCCCTGCTACAGGTCTTTCGGGAAAATTACAAAGTCTGTTTTGCCTTTCGCAAGCGGGATCTGGGTCCATTGATCCGTTTCAAAATTTATCGCCACTATCCCTGAGGTTGGGAGCCAGTCAATCTTTTTCTTAAGGAAATGATTGGCAAAAGAGCTAAATGCCGGATTATGGCCAAACATCATTACACTTTTGATGTCATCAGTAAGCTTGAATAACTCATCGTAAAGCTGGTTGGAACTACCGTGATAAACTTGTATTGAGATCAGGATCTTTTCTTCGGGATACCCCAATGCACCTGCAATGATTTTAGCTGTTTCATGCGCCCTGACGGCATGGCTGGAGATGATAAGGTCCACCCGGATGTTCTTTTCAAGGAGAAAATCTGCCACCTTAAGGGTCCGCTTGATCCCTTTTTGCAATAATGGACGTTCCTCATCCAAAAGCCCGGGAAAATCCCAGGACGATTTTGCATGGCGGACGATGTAGAGTGTCTTCATGGGCTATTTGTTATAATTCAAAATGCTAATTAGAATCAAAATACAAAATCCAAAACAGCTACGGGCATGTGTATGGGTATAGTTTTGAACATTTGATCATTTGAATTTTGAATTTGTCTAGGATTTAGATATTCATGCTTAGGATTTTTAGTAAGAAGCATCCCTCAATATCCTTCCCCAAAGCCCCCGGGGGGAATTCTTTACTTTTACCCTGCTTGTATGTTATTTTGCTGCCAAAGATACGAATTCATGGATTAGCCGCTGAGGTTCTCTGTTAGGGATTTATTAATTTCTTAATCAATTAATTATAAATATCTGAAAAATCATTATATTTGTAATTGGGTAAAAACACAGAATTTACATATTCTTGACTTATAGGCAGTAATATAAATGAAGAACGGATTAACGAAATATTACCAAATTTTTTCATCCATACCAGAAGGTGACTATGAAAAATCTATACAGTTCTTAAAAGAAAATATTAGTAATCTATTTTTAGAAGATTATTATGCTCAGTTTCCAAATTCAGAAATACTCGAATTTAATGTTAACGGGTACTCTTATTTATTTGACTTACATATAGAAACAGGAAGTAACAAAACAGAAAAGGATGATAGGGTTGTAGCTGTTTATGGGAGGATATCACATGCAAATGCTAAGAGAGATAGTAATAGAATGAAAGGTTTTATTGGCCCATTCACGAAACTTGCAAAATATAAAGATTTTGATAAAGGCCATTTTGTTTCTCATAAAATTAATGGTGGTTTGGATCAAAATTTATATCCTCAGCTTAAGGAATTAAATCGAGGATGGTCAAAACAAGGAAAGCTATTTAGATCTCTTGAAAGATATTGTGAGCAGAATCCGGATGCTTTTCTTTTTACAAGACCAATTTATGCAGATTTGTCATGGATACCAGAATTTATCGATTACGGAATTTTTACAAAAGAATTTGGGTTATTATTGAATCGTTTTAATAACAAGAAAATGCATGCTGCTGATAAATAAGCGCCATTAGTGGATAATCCGGAGCATGTTGACCCCCTTTTCAAAAACAAACAGTTTTTGCTTCTTTATTGTCACGCTAATATCTTTGAATTCTTTATCTTTACACGGATAAGAACTAGGATCGGCAGCACAGCTCTTGCCAGTAGAACGTTAGGCTTAATTGAAGAGAAATGACAAATCTATTCAGTAAATTATTTAAATATAAACCAGATAAAAATATTACATCAAGTGAGAATTTTATCACAGAATCATTTATCTATTTACTTGAATTCAGCTTAGTAAACAAAACAACTTTTTTGAAATCATTTTGTGATATGCTTGGACATCAGATAAGTATTCAAGATTATAATAATATTTTTATTGATACTCAATTAAGTACTACCCATTTACAGGACCACTTTAGTTAGGTTCTTAGTTAGATTCAATATGCAATTCATCATGCTGCTTTTCTGTACAATTTAGCTGGTGTCTGTCTTCCGATTCCCTGAT